>CAILKX010000102.1 GCA_903834975.1 uncultured Curvibacter sp. | reverse complement strand
CGCCGACGCCCACCCACAGCATGTGGGCGACCGTGGGCGCTCGGTGGTCGGGCTTGACGATCAGGGTCATGCCATTGGCCAGCTTGAACTCGGACAGGCCTTCGGCTTGCGCCAGGGCGACTGACGGCGTCACCAGGCAAGCCGACATGAAGGCCAAAAACAAGGCCACGGTGTGAATTTTGAGGAAGGGCAAGATGGGCATTTGCATTTTCATAGAATGGGTCATTCTAAGAACCAATCCATGTTTTCCTTTTTCAAGAAAAAAATAGCCCCAGCCTCGGCCCCTGCTTCGGCCCCAGCCGCGGCCCCTGCTACTGTCCCAGCTACTGCCCCAGTGACTGCTGAGGCAGTTGTATCTGCACCAACAAAGGCCGAGGTGGCGCTGGACTTTGAACGGCCTCCAAGAGAAAGCTGGTTGCAGCGCCTCAAATCCGGGCTACGCAAAACTGGCGGACAACTGGCTTCGGTGTTCACCGGCACCCAGATCGACGAGGTTTTGTATGAAGAACTCGAAACGGCCTTGTTGATGGCGGACACGGGGGTCAAGGCGACCACCTACCTGCTCGACGATCTCAAGCGCCGCGTTAAAGACAGCAAGGCCGTCGAGCCTGCGCAAGTCAAAACCTTGCTGATCGAGGCCTTGACGCAACTGCTCCAACCCCTGGAAAAACCACTGAGCATCGGCCCGCAAACCCCGACCGTCATCATGGTGGCGGGAGTCAACGGTGCCGGCAAAACCACCTCAATCGGCAAGCTGACCCAGCATCTGGCCCAAAACGGGGCGGCAGTGCTGCTGGCCGCCGCCGACACCTTCCGCGCCGCAGCACGTGAACAACTCAGCGTCTGGGCAGACCGGAACACGGTTGAAATCGTCAGCCAAGCAGGGGGTGACCCCGCCGCCGTGAGTTTTGACGCCGTCAACGCTGGCCGGGCCCGTGGCAAAGATGTGGTCTTGGTGGACACAGCCGGCCGTTTGCCCACCCAAACCCATTTGATGGAAGAGCTGAAAAAGATCAAACGGGTTGTCACCAAAGCCGATGCCTCGGCGCCCCATGAGGTGCTGCTGGTGATTGACGGCAACACGGGCCAAAACGCCTTGGCTCAGGTCCGTGCCTTTGACGAAGCGCTGGGACTGACCGGCTTGATCGTCACCAAACTCGACGGCACCGCCAAAGGCGGCGTCTTGGCGGCCATTGCCCGCGAGCACCCCATTCCGGTCTATTTCATCGGCGTGGGCGAGCAATTGGAAGACCTGCAAACCTTCAAGGCCCAAGAATTTGCACAGGCGCTGCTGGAATAAAGTCGAAACCGGTTGGAATGGGCATGAATGGGGTGGAATAGGGGTGGGGTTTTGATGCGACCCCAATTCCCTAAAACCCCTCCCCTGGCTTGGCTTTCGCTCTGCGCTTTTCTGTTGCAGCCTTTCGACGGCTCTCAATAGTCAGTCGTCGGCTTTGTGGCTTTTTTGCCGTTTTCTTGATTAGCACTCGGCCAAAGAGAGTGCTAATATAGCGTCTACCGAGGTAAAATACCTCTCAAAATGACTCGAAAGGATGCCGGAATGTCCCTTCAAAACCAAGACTTAACGCCCGCACTGGCGCTGCCAGTTGCTCAAAAAGAAACCGCCGCCCTGAGCTGGGGCTTGTTGCCCCCGCTGGGCAACCTCGACGCCTACATCACGGCCGTTAACCGCATGCCGATGCTGACGCCCGCAGAAGAGCAACAATTGGCCCGCGACCTGCGCGATCACAACGATGTGGAAGCCGCCGGCCGTTTGGTCATGTCCCACCTGCGCTTGGTCGTGTCCATTTCACGCCAATACTTGGGGTATGGGCTGCCACACAGCGATTTGATTCAAGAAGGCAACCTGGGCCTGATGAAGGCCGTCAAGCGCTTTGACCCCGATCAAGGCGTGCGCTTGGTGAGCTACGCCATGCACTGGATCAAGGCTGAAATCCACGAATACATTTTGAAGAACTGGCGCATGGTCAAAGTGGCGACCACCAAAGCCCAGCGCAAATTATTCTTCAACTTGCGTTCCATGAAGCAAGGTTTCAAAGCCGATGCTGCTGACGACGAGGGCACCCACCGCGACACCATGACCGAGAGCGAGGTCACGCTGATGGCCCAACGCCTCAACGTGAAGCGCGAAGATGTGCAAGAAATGGAAATGCGCTTGTCGGGCGGTGACGTGCTGATTGACCCGAGCCCCAACGAAGATTCTGAAAAAGCCTTTGGACCAATTGCCTATTTGAGCGACGCGCACCACGAGCCCACCGCCGTGCTCGAAGCCCAGCACCATGACCGCTTGACCAGCGAAGGCTTGGCGTTGGCCTTAGAAAGCTTGGATGCCCGCAGCCGCCGCATCGTCGAAGAGCGCTGGCTCAAGGTGAATGACAACGGCACCGGCGGCATGACGCTGCACGAATTGGCGGCTGAGTTTGGTGTCAGCGCCGAGCGCATCCGCCAAATCGAAGTGGCGGCCATGAAAAAGATGAAGACCGCTCTGGTTGAATTCGCTTAATTCGCTTAGTCCACTTAATCCGCTAACAGCAGTTGGACGTCGTCCAACAACGCTTTCGCGCCACTGCCGTAGCGGCTGAACAACCTGACCCGGCCTTGCGGGTCAAACAGGTAGGTGGCCGCCGTGTGGTCAAGGGTGTAGCTGCCTGGCGTCTTGCCCTCGACCTTTTTGTAATAAATTTTGAAGGTCTTGGCAACCGCCTCCAATTGCGCGGGGTTGGCAGGGCGAAGGGCCACAAAACCGGCGTTTGCGCCTGATTCGCCACCCTGCTCCGCAAAACCCGCCATATAGGCTTGCAACACCTCATTCGTGTCGCGCTCAGGGTCCAGAGAAACGAACACCACCTGCAAACGCTCACCGCCCTTGGTGTCGTTCTTCGACAAGGCCCGCTTGACCTCCGCCAACTCGGCCAAGGTGGTGGGACAGACATCGGGGCATTGGGTGTAACCAAAAAATACCGCCACCGCTTTGCCTTTGAAATCGCTCAAATGGCGCACTTGACCGGAGGTGTCGGGCAATTCCAGTTGGTTGGCGTAGTCGGCGCCGGTGATGTCCACGGACTTGAATTGGGGACGCTCAGAATGGCAGGCGCTCAAACCCAAAGTCAGTAGACTGAGGAGCGCCCAGAGGCCCGACTTCAAAAGAAAAGATAGACCAGACTTCATGGGTTCAAACGGTATGGCTTCAAAGATAGTGGTCGACCAAGAAAGCGGCGAACAACAAGCTCAGGTGGTACAAGGAAAAGCGAAAAGTGGCCCTTGACAGCTCATCGGAGTAGTTTTGCCACAATTTCCAAGCGTAGCCAATGAACCCCAGGCTCAACAACACGGCACAAACCAAATAAAAAACGCCACTCATGCCGTAAGCAAAGGGCATCACACACGCCGCGAACAGCACAAAGGTGTAGAGCAAAATTTGCAAACGTGTGAAGGCGTTGCCATGCGTGACGGGCAACATCGGCAAGCCCGATTTTCGGTAATCCTCGACGCGGTATAGCGCCAAGGCCCAAAAATGGGGCGGCGTCCACAAGAAAATAATGAGGAACAAAATCAAACTCTCGGCGCTGACCTCGCCCGTCATCGCCGCCCAGCCGAGCACCGGGGGCATGGCACCAGAGGCCCCGCCGATGACGATGTTTTGGGGCGTTAGGGGTTTCAGAATCACGGTGTAAATGACGGCATAACCCACAAAAGTAGCGAAGGTCAACACCATCGTCAGGGGGTTCACCCAAACATAAAGAACCACCGAACCCAGGCTGCAAAGCACGGTCGAAAAAGCCAAGGCTTGCCAATCACTGAGCTGGCCTTGGGCGGTGGCACGCCAAGCCGTTCGGCGCATTTTGGCGTCAATGCCTTTTTCCACCAAACAGTTGAACACCGCCGCCGCTCCCGCCACCAGCCAAATGCCGACGCAGGCAATCAAGCCGAGCTGAACGTCGCCCCAACGGGGCACGCCAGGCACGGCCAGCACCATGCCGATGAGGGCGCAAAACACTATCAACTGGACCACGCGCGGCTTGGTCAGTTGGTAGTACTGGCTGAGCAAAGACAGCCTGGACAAAGGAACGACAGCGCTCATTTAAAAAACCCCATCAAGACCATTTATTTCGTTGTCGACTTGTCATTTAACCGAGGCACGCCCAAGCACCATACCAACACGGCCACCAAGGCCGCTGCGCCGCCGGTGTGCATCACCGCCGCCAGCAAGGGCCAACCCAGCACCACATTGCTCAAGCCGGTCAGCGCTTGCAGGCCCAACAAGGCGCCCAAGACCCTTGCTGCTCGGCGCTCATAGCGGGCCAAGCGCCAAGCCATGAAACCGACATAAGCAAAAACCGAATAGGCTACCAACCGGTGAGTGTAATGAATCGCCGTCAGCGCCGAGAAGACCAGCGGCTGTCCGTTGCTGTCCATGCCCAAGGGGCGCCAAATTTCAAAGCCTGCCTGGAAATTCATCTCCGGCCACCAAGCCCCTTGGCATTGCGGAAAGGTGTTGCAGATCAAAACCGCGTAGTTGGTGCTGACCCAGCCGCCCAGCAGCACCTGCAAGGTCACCAACACCAAAGCAGCCCCCAGACCCACCTTCATCCTTCGCGACAAAAACGGGGCGGGTGCAGACCGCTGTTTCGCCATCTGCAGCACCAGCAAAGCCAGCAAGACGATGCCGCCCAACAAGTGCAGGGTGACGATCGCAGGCAGCAATTTCAAGGTCACCGTGAAAGCACCAAAAGCGCCTTGAACCAGCACCCAGAACAGCGTGAGCGTCGTCAGAAAACGGTCCCGACCTTCCCGAACAGTGCGGCCATCGCGTTGCTCACGGCGCTTAAACAACGCCCCCAACCACGCCAGCACGATCAAGGCGCCGACGGCAGTGGCCAAATACCGGTGCACCATTTCGATCCAAGCCTTGGACTCACTCACGGCCCCGGTGGGCAGCGCTTCATGGGCAGCGGTGATGTCTGACATCGCGGCGAGCGGGCTGGCTTGGCCGTAGCAACCCGGCCAATCCGGGCAGCCCAGACCCGAGTCAGTGAGGCGGGTGTAGGAGCCGAACATAATCAAATCGAAGGTCAAAAAAGCGGTGGTCACCGTCAAAGCCGTCCAAAATGATTTTTGTTGACCTGTTTTTTGCGACCACATCAACCAGGCCAAGGGGCCCAGGGCACACAGGGCGCCGACCAGCGCTACCCGTCCCAAGGGGGCCAGGTTGAACAAACTCAGGGAAGAAGCGGCGTCCATGTTCTCAACGGCCCTCGGTGTCCCAAGAGGCCGAGGCACGCAACAAGCGGTCTAAGTCTTTCTTAGCCAGCTTGGCTTGTCCAGCGTCGGCCAAGTCCAAATTCGCGGGAAAGCGCATCATCCAATGGCCCATGGGGTCGACCAAATAAAGGTGATCGGCCAATCGATGCTCGGCCGCTGGTGCCAGCCAAGTCTGCAGGACCTCGGGCTTGACGCGAAGCACCGTGGCTTCGGTCAAGGCGGGCTTCAAGCGCTCTGGCAGCGCTTGCGTGTCGGGCACCAACCAAACCCAATCGACCCGCCCCTTTTCGGCCCCCAAAGACTCGCGCATTTGGCGTTGTAAAAAGAGGTGTTTTTCACACGCGGGGTCACAAGCGGCATCGGCCACACTGAGCAGCAGCCACTGCCCTTTGAGGCGGGGTAAATCGAGGGTGGTGCCCGTTTGAGGTCCGCTCAACACCTCCGCCTGCGCTGAAGGCAAGCCGGGTTGGCCAGCAATCAACTCGCCATAACTGTGAAAAGAATTCGGGCGAATAAAGTAATAAGTAACATAAGACGCGATCACCGGCGAGGCGCAAATCAACAGCACCAAGAGCATTTTGATGCGTCCCATGCGGGTGCGCTCGGCCGGGATGGTGGTGGGCGATGGCAGGTTGTGCACGGTCAATTCAAGCACGTGGTCTTGATCTTGCACCGTGGGGACAGCGGAGGTCGCTGGGGAATTTTCAACAGTCACGATTGCCACTCTTTCGCCACACTTTAAAAAAAGCAAACCAAAAAAACCAAGCCGCAGCCCCCAGGGCCATGGCAAACCATTGCAACGCGTAGCCCTTGTGTTTAGCGGTGTCGGCAGCGGGCTCAAACCAGTTTCGCAACAGGGCATCGGAATCGCCCTCGGGGGACAGTTGCACCAAGGACCCGCTCAGCAGATTCAAGCCCGTTTCGTGGCGCATTTCAGATTCATCCAGATTCTGCCGCAAATGGGAAAACCCTGAGCCGGGGGATGTTGAACCCAGTTCCATCAGCTTCGAAGGCGCCAGGGCGATGCGAGCCGTGAGGCTGACTGGGCCGCTCGGCGTCAGCACCTCCGGCAGTTGTTCGCGTTGCTGAAAATTGCGTGGCAACCACCCGCGCTGCACCCAGATGGCTTGATCGCTGTGGTCGAGTTGCAGCGGCGTGAGTAAAAAGAATCCCACCTTGCCGTCCATTTGTCGGTTGTCCAAATACACGTTGAACTGCGGTAACCAAGTCCCCCGAACCGTGACTCGGCGGTGCAACAAGTGGGGTTGACCCCAGTCTTTTAGCCATTCTTGGGTCGATGCGAGGTTCTGGTCCTGACTGGGGCTCATGTCCAGCACCGGCAAATCGCGCTGGGTGGCCATGGCCGTTTGCCATGCTTGTTTTTCGGCCGCACGGCTCAACTGCCAAAACCCCAGCCGAACGGTTAAAGAGACCACCACCAAGGTCGCCAAGGCCAAAGCCCAAAACTGAGCACGGCTCAGGGGTTTTGGCGACGGCTTTCCCGCTGGCGGATGGGGTTCGCGTGATAATGAGGCCATGACTTATTTGGTAATTGCAGCGTTTGTCGCCATCTTGGCCAGTTTAGGGGCCGCCCTGTTTTTCATGATGCGCGGCTCGGGTTCTGAGGAACAAAAAAGCAACCGCATGGCCCGCGCTTTGGCGTTGCGTGTGGGGTTTTCTATTTTTGTTTTCCTGACCATTTTGTTGTCCTGGTGGATGGGTTGGATACAACCCACGGGCATTCAGCCCGGACAATAAAAAAGCGCCGCGAGGCGCTTTTTTATTGGGAGATGGCCGGCCTCTTACATCCAGTAAACCAGGATGTACAAGCCCAGCCAGACCACGTCCACAAAGTGCCAATACCAAGCCGCCCCTTCAAAGCCAAAGTGCTTGGTGGGCGTGAAATGGCCCTTTTGCAAACGCAAGGTGATGAACAACAACATCAACATGCCGATGAACACATGGAAGCCGTGGAAACCGGTCAACATGAAGAAGGTCGAACCATAGACCCCTGAGGTGAGCTTCAGGTTCAATTCAGAATAAGCGTGGGAGTATTCGTAGCCTTGAACAAACAAGAACACAATGCCCAAAGCCACGGTCAACCACATAAAGCCAATCGTCTTGGAACGTTGACCTGCGATCAAAGCATGATGAGCAATCGTCAAAGTGACCCCAGAGCTCAACAACAAAGCGGTGTTGATGGTGGGCAACCAGAACGGTGTCATGGTTTGGAAGGGCTCCACAATGTCCCCGGGCGAGGCGGTAGCGCCGGGCATGACGCTGGGCCACACGGCCTTGAAGCCGGGCCACAGCACTTCGTTGGCCAAGTTGCCCAAAGCCGGCACCGAGTGCATACGGCACCACCACAAAGCGGCAAAGAAGGCACCAAAGAACATGACTTCAGAGAAGATGAACCAGCTCATGCTCCAGCGGTAAGACAAATCGATCTTGCGACCGTATTGGCCTTCTTGGCTTTCAGAAATGGCGTCAGAGAACCATTGGAACAAAACCACCAAGAACCAAGCCAGGCCAGCAAACAAGATGAACTTGCCGTAATCTTCACCATTGATCCACTGTGAGGCACCAAAAATGACGCCCAACAAACCCACAGCGGCCATGAAAGGATGGCGCGAGCTGTGGGGAACGTAGTAATAAGGCGTTCCACTGTGCGGGGTCGAACTCATTTTTTTCTCCTACCTCTTAAAACAAATCACTCAAAATTTCAAATCAGATAAACGCCAGACCCACGTCAAGCGGTCACCCAGTGAACCAATCCGATCAGGCCGACGACGAACAGCAGCACCGACACCAAACCAACCACCACGACGGGCACCAGGCCTATCGCTTCACCATCTTTTTGCCATTCGCTGCCTTTGCGAATGCCCACAAAGGACCACGCCACGGCTTTGAAAGTGCGCAACCAATTCATCGCACCGCGCCCTTAAACACCAACGGGGGCGGGCGGCGTTTTACCACCCACTTCAAAGAAAGTATAGGACAGGGTGATGGTCTTGACGTCTTTGGACAACTTAGGGTCGATGTAAAAAACCACCGGCCATGACCGTTTCTCGCCAGGCTCCAGGGTGTATTGGTTAAAACAAAAACACTCCAACTTCGTGAAATACATGGACGCTTGATTCGGGGCATAGCTCGGAATGGCCTGCGCCGACATGCGCCGGTTTTGGACATTCTGGAACTCATACATCACCGTGGTCAACTCGCCGGGATGCACGACCACGGAACGGGTTGCCGGCTGGAATTGCCAAGGCCCCCGGGCGTTGGCGTCAAACTCAACGGTGATGCTCCGCGTCAGGTCAATCTGTGTGTTCGTGGGCACCGAAGCACCCTTGCTGGAAGCGGAGTTGCCCGGAACATCGCGTTCGGTCAAGGCCAAAATATTGATGCCCGTGGCTTCACAAATTTGCCGATACAAGGGCACCAGGGCATAACCAAAAGCGAACATACCCAGCACGACCACCGCCAATTTAACGACCATGTTCACATTGTGACGCGAGGAGGCAAGCATGGGAGTGTGAGGCCTGTCCTCCCTTCAGGGGTGGGACAACAGGAAACCCTTGGCGATAAAACCAATGAAAAACACCAGGGCCACGGAGGCCAAGATCAACGCCATTTTGACGTTGCTTTTCTTTTGTTCTGGTGTCATTTGAGCCACGTTAGGTACCAATCGCGTTCGATTAACCGATGACGCGGGTGGCGTCAGCGTTCAACTTGGGTGGGTTTTCAAAGGTGTGGAAAGGCGCTGGAGAGGGCACTTCCCATTCCAAGCCTTCGGCACCTTCCCAAGGTTTTTGGGGCGCTTTTTCGCCCTTGCCACGCATGGTGGGCAAGACGACGAACAAGAAGAAGTAAACCTGCGCGAAACCAAAGAAGAAGGCACCCACCGACGCCACGGCGTTGAAATCAGCGAACTGCATGGGGTAGTCGGCATAGCGACGGGGCATGCCAGCCAAGCCCAAGAAGTGCATGGGGAAGAAGGTCACATTGAAGGCGATCAAAGACACCCAAAAGTGAATCTTGCCACGGGTTTCGTTGTACATCACACCGGTCCACTTGGGCAACCAGTAGTAGACGCCGCTGAACATGGCGAACAAAGAGCCGGCCACCAACACATAGTGGAAGTGAGCCACCACGTAATAGGTGTCTTGCAATTGGATGTCAATCGGGGCCATGGCCAAGATCAAACCGGTGAAGCCGCCCATGGTGAACACAAAGATGAACCCGACTGCAAACAGCATGGGGGTTTCAAAGGTCATGGAGCCACGCCACATGGTGGCGATCCAGTTGAAAATCTTCACAGCGGTCGGCACGGCGATCAGCATCGTGGCGTACATGAAGAACAGCTGACCCGTGACCGGCATGCCCGTCGTGAACATGTGGTGAGCCCACACGATGAAAGACAAAATCGCAATCGAAGAAGTGGCGTACACCATGGAGGCGTAACCAAACAACTTCTTACGGGCAAAAGCAGGAACCACTTGGCTGATGATGCCGAAAGCCGGCAAGATCATGATGTACACCTCAGGGTGACCGAAGAACCAGAAGATGTGTTGGTACATCACCGGGTCGCCGCCCGCAGCGGGGTTGAAGAAGCTGGTGCCAAAGTGGCGGTCAGTCAAAGTCATGGTGATGGCACCGGCCAAGACGGGCATCACCGCGATCAGCAGGTAAGCCGTGATCAACCAGGTCCAAGCGAACATGGGCATCTTCATCAGGGTCATGCCAGGCGCGCGCATGTTCAGAATGGTGACGATGATGTTGATCGAGCCCATGATGGATGAGGCACCCAAGATGTGCATGGCAAAAATGCCGCTGTCCATTGTGGGGCCCATTTGCAGGGTCAAGGGCGCGTACAAAGTCCAGCCAGCAGCAGGTGCGCCACCCGGCATGAAGAAGGAAGTGACCAGCATCAAGGCCGCAGGAATCATCAGCCAGAAGCTGAAGTTGTTCATGCGGGCGAAAGCCATGTCAGAAGCACCGATTTGCAACGGAATCATCCAGTTGGCAAAGCCCACAAAGGCCGGCATGATGGCGCCGAACACCATGATCAGACCGTGCATGGTCGTCAATTGGTTGAAGAACTCAGGGTGAAAGAATTGCAAACCCGGTTGGAACAACTCCAAGCGGATCATCAAGGCCAACACACCGCCCACCATCAGCATGGTGAAGGCGAACAAGAGGTACAAAGTACCGATGTCTTTGTGGTTGGTGGCATACACCCAACGGCGCCAGCCGGTCATGGCGTGGCCGTGATCGTCATGGCCGTCGTGGGCATGGTCGTGGTGGTCAAGAACTGCGCTCATGGATTCTTCCCCTTAATTACTTGCTACGTTGAGCCAGCACTTCGGCAGGCTGAACCAATTGACCAGTCTTGTTAGACCAGTTGTTTTTGGTATAGGTCACAACAGCGGCGATGTCGGTGTCAGACAAGGCTTTCCAAGAGGGCATGGCGCCGTTGTTTTGACCATTCAACAACACTTGAATTTGCTTGGCGTGGTCTTCAGCCAAGACCACGGCGGCGCCGTCCAATGGCTTGACAGCACCACCGCCCTTGCCGTTTTGCTGGTGGCAAGCCACGCAGTTGGTGGCGTAAACCTTTTCGCCGCGCTTCACGATTTCGTCGTATGTCCAAACCTTGCTTGGATCGTCGGCTTTGGCCGCCGCCTTTTTCAGCTCGGCTTGCACCCAGGTTGAATAGTCTTCTGCCGACAACACCTTCACTGTGATGGGCATGTAAGCGTGCTCTTTGCCGCACAACTCAGAGCATTGACCGTAGAAAGTACCGGTCTTTTCAGCCTTGAACCAGGTGTCGCGCACGAAGCCAGGGATGGCATCTTGCTTGACGCCGAACGCCGGCACCGACCAAGAGTGAATCACGTCGTTGGCGGTGGTGATGATGCGCACTTTTTTGCCAACAGGAACCACCAAGGGGTTGTCCACGCGGAACAAGTAGTCCACGGGAATGGCGCCTTTGGCACCTTCATTGGACAGGTTGCGCTGGTCGGTATCCAAGGTGGAAATGTAGGAGAGGCCTTCGCCTTCGCCCTTGAGGTAGTCATAACCCCATTTCCACTGGTAGCCAGTCACTTTGACGGTCAAGTCAGAGTTGGTGGTGTCTTTCTGGGCCACCAGCACTTTGGTGGCGGGCAGGGCCATAAAGATCACGATGATGAAGGGGGCAGCTGTCCAGAGCACTTCCACCGTCACGGATTCGCTAAAAGTGGCGGGTTTATGACCCACCGATTTGCGGTGCTTCCAGATGGAATAGAACATGACCGCGAAAACGGCCACGAAAATCACCAAGCAAATTGCCATCATCATGGCGTGCAGGAAGTGCTGCTCCTCGGCGATTTTGGTGACTGCAGGCGTCAGATTCATCTGCATCACGGCAGGACCGCCAGGCAAGTTTTCAGTGGCTTGCGCCACACCCGTACCTAAGGTAGCTAGAGCACCCAAAAGGCCAGCGGCCAAGGGATTGGAAATGCGCTTCATCATGTTTACTTTTTCAAATTAACAACCAACCCAGAGCAGCAGAGCTGCAACCAGAAGCAGGCGTTTAAAGAGGGTAAAACCCCCCTTCAAAGCCCCCGAATTTTGACACAAATCAATTGTCTCTAAACGTGTTTTTAAAAAAATTACCCTTTCGGGCCTTGATGCTGCCGCAAAGAGGCCTTCATGTCGTCCAAAGAAATGACCGATTCAGCGGTCATTTTGTTCCGCGGCAAGGGTTTCATGGCGTGTCCATAAATCACTTCAAAAGTCAGCTGCAATGGCCGGGAAGCCTCACTGGGCTTGATTTCTTGCAGCAATTCGGCCTTCCATTGCCGCCCTCGACAAGCGCCAAAACGCTGCGGATTTAAATTGCGCCCCAATTCGCGCAGCTCTTGCAACAAACGTTCCGGCGTTTCGAAGGTCAAAACGATGCGTTCCATGTCCATGACCGGCTCTGCAAAGCCCGCCTCGACCAACATATCGCCCCAATCGTGCATGTCGGTAAAGGCTTGGGCGGGCGCGGGCCATCCTAATTTTTCATAAAGGGCACGAAGCTCGATCAAGGTGTCTGGGCCCAGGCAAGAAAACATCAAAAAGCCGTCCGTTTTCAAGGCTTGGTGCCAAGTGCTCAACCATTGACCTGGCTCGGCGGTGGTGTGCAAGCCCATATTGGCCCACACCATGCCCATGGACTGGGGCGCCGGAAGGCCAAAAATGGGTTCGAACCCGGGCTTTAAAGCAGGCTGAGACTTGTTTTTATTAAAGCCTTTTGTAAAGCCTTTAAAAAAGGAAAGCCATTGAAGCCCCCCTCCTCTTTGAGATGGGCCTTCGGTCGGTCGCAATGCATTTTCGGTTTGCAACCGGCGCACCGAGGCGGGCTCATGAACCCATGCTTGTGCAGCTGGATAAAGGGCTTGCACCTGCTGATGGGTTGCCAAACCACCCCGAGCGGGCGCCCAATCGAGCCACGCATCGGGCCGCAAGGTGATCCACTGGAGACGCTCTGCCATGCGACGGCCAACCTCTTCGTGCAGCCAAGGGCTTATTGCAGCCCCTTTGGAGGGGATGGCGGCGCTGGGGCGGCTAGTCAGGGGCGTTTTGAGGTTCTGCCAGCGCTGAGCCGCAATCGGGTCGAGGGGCGGTGGGGAAAGGACTGTAGGGGACATCCCCTCAGTATATTGAGGCCATGCCTTTCTTGGACCTTCTTCCCAGCGTGTGTTGGGTTTGCCACGCCTGGCCCAGCCAAGCCATCTGCCCCGACTGTGTGCAACGCTTTGCCTCGCCCCAACCCAGGTGCCAGCGCTGCGCGCTCCCCTTGGCTGAAACTGTGCCTATTTCTTTGCCACTGGCATCCCCGCTTTGTACGAGCTGCCTCGCTTTAGAAGGGCTTCATGAGCCAGGTCGAGCTGATGCGCTCGACTCCTGCACCGCCTGCGTGGACTATGACTTTCCTTGGGCCAGTTGCGTGGTGGATTTCAAATTCCATCAAGCCCCCGCCTGGGCACCCGTGTTCGCGGCCTTGATGCAATTGAATCCTTTGTTGGAGGCCCAACTGGAAACGGTGGCGCACGTGCTCCCCATGCCCTTGTCCAAAGCCAGTTTGCGCCTACGCGGCTATAACCAAGCCCTGGAACTCGCCCGCGCCCTGAGTCCTGAAAGGACTCGCCCTCAGTGGTTGATGAAACTGCGCGAAACCACCGCCCAAAGCGAATTAAAAGGTGCGGCGCGTTTACGTAATTTAGACGGCGCTTTGGCTTTGGAACCCCTGGTTCACCGTCAAATAAAAGGGGCTCGGGTCTTGCTCATTGATGATGTGATGACCACCGGCACCACGCTGCGTGAAGCGGCCCAGCGGCTGCGCCAATGCGGCGCCAGCGAGGTCCATGCAGCGGTCTTTGCACGCACCTTGGCCCCTGACTCGGGCTGGGAGCGCTAGGCGACAATCCCTACATGTTTCATATTGTTCTAGTTGAGCCTGAAATTCCGCCAAACACCGGCAACGTCATTCGCTTGGCCGCCAACACCGGCTGCACCTTGCACTTGGTTGAGCCCCTGGGGTTCTCCATGGAAGACCGCTACATGCGCCGCGCCGGATTGGATTACCACGAGTACGCCGACGTCAAAAAGCACGCCGATTGGCAAGCTTTTTTGGCCACGCAACAACCCCATCCCGAGCGGCTTTTCGCCATGACCACGCACGGCGCCAGGCCGCCCTTTGAGTTGGCATTTTTGCCGGGAGATTACTTTGTATTTGGCTCCGAAACCCGGGGCTTGGCGCCCGAACTTCGCGCGCAATTTCCAACCCATCAAAGGCTGCGCTTGCCCATGTTGCCGGGTCAGCGCAGTTTGAATTTATCGAACGCCGTGGCCGTGACTGTTTACGAGGCGTGGCGTCAGAATGGTTTCACGAGTTAACACTCAGGCGTATTGACGCGCCACGCTTTCGGCCACGCAAACCGGCTTGTCGCTGCCTTCGCGCTTCACAGTGACTTCCCAGGTGAATTGGTAGCCCTTGCCCTCCAAAGGGTCGGCCTGTAACAATTTCAAACTGGCCTGCAAGCGGCTGCCCACCGGCACTGGAGCGGGAAAACGAACTTTATTCAGACCGTAGTTCACGCCCATGCTCACGCGGCGGACATTCAATGCATTTTGAAAAAAGAAGGGCAACAGGGACAAGGTCAAAAAACCATGCGCAATCGTGCCGCCAAAAGGGCCCGCCTTGGCGCGTTCCACGTCCAGGTGGATCCACTGGTGATCGCCCGTGGCGTCGGCAAACTGGTTCACGCGCTCTTGACTGACCGTGATCCATTCGCTCTGACCAATGTCTTGCCCCACGCACTGGGCCAACTCGTCCAAAGTTTCAAATTGCCTCATTTCAACTCCTTTTCACTTTTATTTATTTAACCAGGCACACAGGGGCTGCCACTGGAGCCAGTCTTTTTCCAGACGCGTTGTTTTCACATCAAACAAACTCAAACCCCGGGCCGCCAAATGCACGTAGTTTTGCGTGTCTCGCAACAACGCCACCACCGGATGGCCCAACTGCGACACAAATTCATTGAGCTGATCGGCGGCAATGGTGCGCTCATCCACCCGCATCCCGACCAAGCCGACCGATACTTTGTCGATTTTTTTCAGGTCTTGCAGGCGGTCTAAAAAATCTCGCGTGGCGTACATGTCAAAGATGCTGGGCTGCATCGGGATGATGACCTTGTCGGCCAGCTTCATCACCTCTTTCAACTTCGAGCCGTGCAATCCGCCGGGCGTGTCCAGCACCACATGACTGACGCCCTTGGGCACGCGAGCGGTCAAATCGTCGCCGATGTCCCAAGGCCGAATCGGCCGCGCCGCCTCAGGCCGAAGGCCCAACCAGGTTCTGGAAGACTGTTGACGGTCCACGTCGCCCAGCATCACCGAGTACCCTTGACTGGCGAAATAGCCGGCCAAATTGGTGGACAAAGTGGATTTACCCACCCCCCCTTTGGGATTGGCCACAACAACCACAGGCATAGCAGCTCCTGTCAAACACAAAAACCACATCCTAGCCGCTCTTGGCCAACCCGATGAGACACGATAATGACAATCTATGTTCAACCCATCTCAAGAAGAGGTGCGGCGTTTTTTTTGCGCCGCCCACCAAAAAGCCAAAACCAACGCCCCCATGGAGGCCATCGAGGTCTTGGCCGCTGAGTGGATTGCGGAACACCCTGAATACCATGCCGACCTGGCCGATGCGGACGCGGCGGTGGCTCGGGTTTACGACGGTCAAAACGGCAACAGCAACCCGTTTTTACACCTGTCTATGCACTTGTCCATCAGTGAACAATGCAGCATTGACCAGCCCCGGGGGATTCGGCAATCGGTGGAGTTGTTGACCCACAAGCGCAACTCGCTGCACGAGGCGCATCACGCCGCGATGGAGTGCTTAGGACGCATGTTGTGGGAGGCCCAAAGCAGTGGGCGAAACCCGGATGGTGAGGGTTACGTGGCCTGTGTTCAGCGCCACGCCACCCGGGATTGAGAACGCGGTGACAGAATCCGTTGGATTCTGTCAGGCTCAATGGAAACGGGACTCGGTCACGGTCTTGACGTCGCCGTCCAAACCGCCCAAGTAGCCCGCGATGGCCTTCAATTCGTTGTTGCTAAATTGTTTGGCAACGCCGCTCATGATGCCGTGGTTGCGACCCACACGGCCATTGCCTTCCGTTTTGTAAGCCTTGAGGGCCACATACAGGTAGTCGGCATTTTGGCCCGCCAACTTGGGGTAGCTGGGGTCAATGGGCTTGCTGAAGTTGGTGCCGTGGCAAGAGGTGCAGGCACCCTTGGTGATCAAAGCGGCCACGTCGGCGCTGGGGGCTTTGGCGGGGGTTTCAGGCAAGTTGGCATCGGCGACTTTGCCCAAAACGCTGTAGTAAGCGGCCAAATCGGCCATGTCTTGGTCGCTCAAAGAGGCGGCCACCGCCTTCATCGTGGGGTGCTTGCGGTCGTCCTTGTGGTAGGCGGTCAACGCATTGGCGATGTATTTTTCGTTTTGGCCCGCAATCTTGGGCACTTTATAAATTTCAGGGAATGTCGCTTGATAGCCAGGGATGTTGTGGCAGCCCAAGCACATCTGAATTTTGAGGGCGCCCGCTTTGGCGTCCCCTTTGATCTCATCGGCTGCAGCGGGGGTAGCCGTCAAAGTGAAAGCCGTCACAGAAGCGACAGCCAGAGCAAAGAGGGGGGTCATCAGCTTATTCATTTTGGAAGCACAATCAGTTAATCCACACGGATTATATAAATCGATTGACCCTCTTGAACACTGAAAAAGCCCTTTCCATGAAATTTAATGGCTCACAAAACTACGTCGCCACCCAGGATTTGATGCTGGCCGTCAACGCCGCGATGACTTTGAAGCGCCCTTTGCTCGTCAAAGGCGAACCTGGTACGGGCAAAACCATGTTGGCCGAGGAGGTCGCGGCCGCCATGGGAATGCCCCTGTTGCAATGGCACATCAAGTCGACCACCAAGGCCCAACAAGGGCTCTATGAATACGACGCCGTCAGTCGCTTGAGAGACTCCCAAATGTCGATGGTGGCCGGCTCCGACACCGGTGAGCGGGTCAAAGACATTCACAACTACATCGTCAAGGGCGTGTTGTGGCAAGCCTTCACCTCGGAAGAACCGATTGCGCTGCTGATCGACGAAATCGACAAGGCCGACATTGAATTCCCCAACGACTTGCTGCGTGAACTCGACCGCATGGAGTTTTATTGCTATGAAACCCGCGAGTTGATTCGCGCCAAGCAACGCCCCTTGGTGTTCATCACGTCCAACAATGAAAAAGAGCTGCCCGACGCCTTTTTGCGCCGCTGCTTCTTCCACTACATCAAGTTCCCCGAAGCCGACACCATGAAGCAAATCGTGGATGTGCACTTCCCTGGCCTCAAATCCGAGTTGTTGAGCGCCGCCATGAAGACCTTTTATGACGTGCGCAACCTGCCCGGCTTGAAGAAGAAGCCCAGCACCTCCGAATTATTGGACTGGCTTAAACTGCTGGTGGCCGAAGACATTCCGCTCGAGGCATTGCAATCCACCGACAACAAAGTCAGCGTGCCGCCGATGGTTGGGGCTTTGCTGAAAAACGAGCAAGACGTGACCTTGTTCGAAAAACTGGTCTTCATGAACCAGCGCAATCGCTGAACTCAAGAGCCCCTTGATCCATGCTGATTGACTTTTTTTACACCCTGCGTGCGGCCAAGTTGCCGGTGTCCGTCAAGGAATTTTTGGTGCTCCTCGAGGCCTTGAAAGCCAACGTGGTCGGGCCGAATTCCGACGACGCCTTCAAGATCGACGACTTTTACTATTTGGCCCGCACCACGATGGTCAAGGACGAAAAGCACTTCGACAAATTTGATCGCGCTTTTGGTGCTTATTTCAAAGGCGTGGAGCTGATTGCCGACTTCACCAAAGAAGTGCCCCTGGAGTGGTTGCGCAAAAATTTGGAGCTTGAACTCAGCCCCGAAGAAAAAGCCAAGATCGACAAGCTGGGTTGGGATGAGTTGATGGAAACGCTGAAGAAGCGTTTTGAAGAACAAAAAGAACGCCACGAAGGCGGCTCCAAATGGATCGGCACCGGCGGCACCAGCCCCTTTGGTGCGAATGGCTACAACCCGCAAGGCATTCGCATCGGCCAAGAAAAAAGCCGCAACAAGAGCGCCGTTAAAGTTTGGGACAAACGCGCCTATCAAGACTACGACGACAGCCAAGAACTGGGCACCCGCAACATCAAGGTGGCGCTTCGACGTTTGCGTAAATTTGCGCGTGAAGGTTCGGCCGAAGAACTCGATTTGCCCGACACCATCCGCTCGACCGCCGCCAACGCCGGCTGGCTCGACATCAAGATGATTCCTGAGCGCCACAACAACGTCAAAGTGTTGCTGTTGATGGACGTGGGTGGCACCATGGATGAACACATTGCCCGCGTGGAAGAAATGTTTTCTGCCGCCAAAGCCGAGTTCAAACACTTGGAGTTTTATTACTTCCACAACTGCGTTTACGACTTCATGTGGAAAAACAACAAACGCCGATTTGCCGAAAAATTTTCCACCTTGGACATCATTCGCAAATACAACAAAGACTACAAGTTGATTTTCATTGGCGATGCGACCATGAGCCCCTATGAAATTTTGCAACCCGGGGGCAGTGTCGAATACAACAACGCCGAAGCCGGCGCCGAGTGGCTGCAACGCTTAACCAATGCCTTCCCCAAATTTGCTTGGATCAACCCCGAACCCCAAGGTGTCTGGCAATACCGACAAAGCATCGCCGTGATTCAACAACTCATGGCGCAGCGCATGTACCCCCTGACCCTGCGTGGCCTCGAAGAAGCCATGCGACTGCTGTCAAAATAGAAGGCTGGCTGACCCGTGGTGGGCCGTCTCCTCGTAGTTCAATGGATAGAACGAGTGCCTCCTAAGCGCTAGATACAGGTTCGATTCCTGTCGAGGGGACCATGAATCACCCCGCACCGACCCAAACTGCGGGTTTTCCCCCAGAAAATGAGCAGGTCTTTCTGAAATATCACAACTAAAATATCACGTGCAATATTGTGATATTTCATGCTGAACTTTTAAGACATTCCCATGACCAAGACTTTACCCCCCTTCAAATCTGCTCTGGGTTTGGCCACGATGCTGGCTCTTTGCGTTTGTGGCTCACTGGCTCAAGCCCGCACTTTCCGCTCTGCCGACGTGCACGCCAAAGACTACCCGACGAACAAAGCCGTGGTCTACATGGGTGAAGAACTGAAAAAGGCCTCCAATGGAAAGGACTCGGTCAAGGTCTTCTCAGACAGCGCCCTGGGTTCTGAAAAAGACACCATCGAGCAGGTCAAGATCGGCGCGCTGGACATGGTTCGCTCAAACGTTTCTGCTTTTCACGGTATCGTACCTGCGTCTCAGATTCCCTCGTTGCCCTTTATTTTCAGAGACGTTAACCACTTTCGCAGCACCATGAATGGGCCGACTGGCGACAAAATTTTGGCCTCATTCGAAAAGGCAGGTTTTATTGGCCTGGCTTTTTATGAAAGCGGTGCCCGCTCGATTTACAGCAAGAAACCCATCAAAAACGTGTCCGACATGAAGGGCCTGAAGATACGGGTTCAACCTTCTGATTTGTCGGTCAGCTTCATTTCAGTGCTGGGTGCGTCTCCAACCCCCATGCCCTACGCCGAGGTCTACACGGGCATGAAGACGGGCTTAATCGACGGTGCTGAAAACAATCTTCCTTCTTATGAAGAATCCAAACACTTCGAAACCGCCAATGTGTTTTCTGAAACCCAGCACATGATGTCGCCTGAAGTCTTGGTTTTTTCCAAGAAAATTTGGGACACTTTGACGCCCCAAGAACAAGCCTCTTTGCGAGACGCTGCTAAGAAGTCGGTGCCTTACTACACCCAATTGTGGGAAGCCAAAGAGAAGTCTTCCAAAGAGGCGTTGGTCAAAGCCGGTGTGAAGATCGTTCCCGCTTCAGAAATCGACCACAAAGGTTTTGTCGCGGTTGAAAAACCAGTGTGGGACAAATTCGCCACCACCCCTGAGTTGAAGGCCTTGGTGCAAGAAGTGGTCAACGCCAAATAAGGGGACTGAGATGGCGACTTTTCAGCGCTTGTGTGCCAGCCTTTCTGCTTTGTCTTTGAACCTGGCTCGGCTGTCTTTGGCCCTGTTGGGGTTGGCGGTGATCTTTGGTGTGGTCATGCGCTACGCTTTCAACGATGCCCCACCCTACATTGAGCAAGTGGCTCTGATTTTGGTCATTTCGGTGGCCATGTTTGGAGCCGCTTCGGGTGCCCGCGATGGCGGTCACATTGGATTGGACTCCGTCATCAAAATGTTGCCCCACCGTTCAAAGCGGGTAATGACGCTCTTGGTCGATCTGATTGGCTTGGGCTTTGGATTGATTTTGCTGGTGGGCAGCTACCAAATGGGGCACTCCACCTTGCACGATTTAATTCCCACCTTGGGCATCTCTGAGGCCTTCCGCTACCTGCCCTTGTCCCTTGCCTCTTTCCTGATCGCGCTGTTCTCGATTGAGCACATTTTGGCGATCGATTGGCAAGCCACCGAACCTTCACTGGAATCTTAAAGTGGAACTTACCGTACTCTGTTTGAGCTTTTTGCTCTTTTTGGTCATGGGTGTGCCCGTGGCTTTTGCCATTGGCTTGAGCTGCATTGCCACCTTCTTTGTGGAAGGCCTGCCCTTTGAGACGGCCATTCAAATGATGGTGTCGGGCATGAATGTGTTTTCATTCTTGGCCATTCCCTTCTTTATCTTTTCGGGTGAACTGATGTTGCACGGCGGCATCGCCGACAAAATTTTGGACTTCGCCCGCAGCATGGTCGGCCACCTTCGCGGTGGTTTGGGCTTGGCCAACGTGGTGGCCAGCACGTTGTTTGGCGGTGTTTCGGGCTCGCCCGTGGCCGACACCTCGGCCATGGGCGGTGTCATGATTCCGGTCATGAAGCGGGAAGGCTACAGCGCTGACTACGCCGTGAACGTGACCACCCACGCTTCATTGACCGGCGCGTTGATGCCCACCTCGCACAACATGATCATCTATGCCTTCGCCGCGCAAGCCGCTGTGGGCGTGATTGATGGACACACCATCAAAGGCGTGTCCATTGGTGATTTGATGTTTGCCGGCCTGATCCCCGTATTTTGGATCATGGTCTGCATGCTGATTGCTGCATACTGGCAAGCCCGCGTCAAAGGCTTCCCCAAACGGGCTGATGGCAGCTCCATGCTGGAAGTCTTCCCGGGTTGGGGCACTGTCTTGCGCACCTTCATTGCCGCCCTGCCCGGCTTGGGCGTCATTGCGGTGATTTTGGGTTGCGTGATGGGCGGGGTGACCACCGCCACAGAAGCCGCAGCGATTGCGGTCACGTATTCCTTGCTCTTGACGTCTTTTGTCTACCGCACGATGTCTTGGAGCAAGATCAAGTTGTCGTTGGGCAAAGCGGCCAAAACCACGGGCGTGATTTTGTTGCTGATCGGCGTCTCCAACATGCTGCGCTGGCAGATGGCCAATCTGGAAATCCCTGAGGCCATTGAAAGCGCCTTGTTAACCGCCACACAAACGCCCTGGCTGATGCTGTTGTACATCAACATCATTCAGGTCTTCTTGGGCATCTTCTTGGACATGGCGGCGCACATCTTGATCACAACGCCCCTGTTCTTGCCATTGGCGATTCAGATGGGCGTGGGCCCCGTTCAATTCGGCATGATGTTGCTCTTGAACTGCGCGCTGGGTTTGGTCCATCCGCCGGTGGGGACCGTGCAATTCGTAGGCTGTGCGATTGGTGAAATCTCGATCGACCAAGCCACCAAAACCGCTTGGCCCTATTACTTGGCGATTTTCACCGCCATCAACTTGGTGACCTATGTGCCCATGTTCTCGACCTGGCTGCCCACGCTGATCTCAGGCCACGTCGTCTTATAAAGGTTCAAAGCTTCGGGGCGATTCACAGCCCCGAGGACATTGCCGTCAAAGGAATGATGGCCCCGGGGTGTTGAATCACCACAGAGGCCAACAAATTCCCTGAAAGCACCGCTTCATGCGGTGCTTTTTCTTTGAGGCGTGCTGACACATAACCCGCAGCAAATGAGTCGCCTGCTGCCGTGGTATCGACCACTTTGGGGACCCGTTGAGTCGGGATGGCCAGCGGTGCTTGACCGTTTAAAAACAACAAGGTGGGCTCCGCTCCCCGCTTCACCACCACTTCCGCACAACCGGCATTGGATAAAGCCTGGACACGAGCCAAGATTTGCGCCTCGCTGGCCCCTTCACCGTCCTCGGCCCAAACAGCCTGTTCGTCATTCAAGGTGATCAAGGCGACATCAGCGCAGGCGTAGGCTTGAGCATAAGCCGCCTGGGCTTCTTGAACCGAGGCCCAGAGTCGGGGGCGGTAGTTGTTATCAAACACCACCTTGCCGCCCTGCGCACGCAGAGCCGCCATGGCCTTGAAAAGACGTTGACGTCCTTCAGGGGGCAGAATGGCCAGAGAGATGCCACTCAAATACAGCACATCGACCTCGGCCAAGCCTTGCTCTAACAAGCTGGGGCCTTCATTGAAATAGTCACGGGCGGGGCTGTTTTGACGCCAGTAATGGAATTGCCGCTCCCCTTGCTCGTCCACCGTGATGGTGTACATACCCGGCAAGCGGTTGGGCGGGCGGTTCACAAAACGGGTGTCGAGGTGTTCTGCCGTCCAGGCGGCCAACATCTCGTCGCTGTAGGGATCCTCAGACCCAATGGCGGTGGCATAGCCGACTTGGTAATGAGTGGGGGTTTGAGATGGACTTTGCCCCAAACGTGCCAAGTAAACGGCGGTGTTCAAGGTGTCACCCCCGTAGGCCCGAGTCATGCTCGCTGAACCGGTGTTGCGCAATTCAATCATGCACTCACCCACCGCCACCAAAAGGGGCTGGGCCCGACCGGGCCTGGAAAACGTCAAATTCATGATGCGCTGGGGAAAGAAGAATCGTTGGGTGTGCGGTTCACAAAGAACTCAGGGCGGAAAGCCCGCGTCACTTCCACCACGGGCAGCACATGGCCCAAATGCGCCCGCATGGCGGCTGCCGCCAGAGCCCCTTTGCCGGAAGCCAATGCATTGACCACTTCGGTGTGCTCATGCACCACGCCCTCCATGCGACCTGCCAAAGGCAGCGTCAAGTGACGGAAACGGTCAATTTGAATTTTGGCTTGCTGGATGGTGGCCCAAATGCCTGGGAAACCGGCAATGTCAGCCAAAGCGGAATGGAACTCTTCGTCTGCTTGGTGGAAGCCTTGGTAATCCATCTGGACCACGCATTTTTGTTGCTTTTCCAGAATGGTTCTCAAATGGGTCATGACCTCAGGGGTGGCGCGATCCGCCACGCGTTCAATCACCGCCACCTCCAGCGCGGTGCGCACCAGCATGGCTTCTTCCAACCCATTGATCGGGATGCGGGCCACAAAGGTGCCCACACGCTGAAAAATCTCAATCAAACCTTCATCGGCCAGCCGTTGAACCGCTTGGTGGACGGGGGTTCGGCTCAGGCCCATTTCAGCGGCCAGATCGTGCTCGGAAATGCGTTGGCCGGGCTCCAAGGTCAAATCCAAGATGCGCTGGCGAATCAGTTGATACGCACGTTGAGCCGCGTTGGCGACCAAATCTTTCGATGGGCTTCTGGGTTGACGACCGCTGGGTTTCATGGTCGTCGATTGTAAATTGATCGCCCTCTCCTCCGAGCGAAGCGTTTGAAAAGTCATGCAAACCTCAAGCCGATAAAACGGTGTTCAGGACCTGCTCACCAATGCGAACATTTTTGAGTTGGATGGCCTGAGCATTGAACAAAAAATAGGGGTTGGCTACATTCGCTGGGTGGCCGAAATCACACTCAGAAATGGTCACATTTCGGATCGGGAAAATTTCCGCATCACCGGGACTTCCGTTAAAACTGGCCGGCACCGGCCCCAACAACACAAAGGCTTGGTAACAAGAGGCTTTGACGCCGTCTTTCACGACATCCCCCACCTTGACTTCAGAAATGTGCACCTCCGAAACCTGCGGTCGACGGGTTCGCACCGTGTCCTTGGTGGGTGCATAGTCGCAGTCAAAAGTAATCACCGCCCCAGCAGCCGAAGCCACGGTGCGGGTGCGCAACGGGGAGCCAGGCAATGAGCTGTAAAAGGACGGCGTGGTTTGAACCCCATTGGGCAATTGAATGCGGCGCACATAAAAATGACGCAAATAGCCACCGCGGTTCATGTTGGTTTTCAAACGAATCGCGGTGTTCAAGGGGTTGGTCTGCCAATGGCTGTTTTCCATCAACAAGTCCTGCACAAAAACCCGCTCGATACCGGCGGCCATCTCACTGCCCAAAGTCACCGCACCGTGGCCGCTGTGCATGGTGCAGTTTTGAATCACGATGTCTCGGGTAGGCCCGAATTGAGTGTCTAAATCTTTGCCCGCTTTGATCGCTATGCAGTCATCGCCGGTGTCGAATAAACATTTTTCAACCAAGACTTGGGTGCATGACTCGGGGTCAAAACCATCGCTGTTTGGCCCCAGGCTGTTGGCGTGCACACCGCGGATCACCAAACCGTGGCAATTCACGGGATGGTGTTGCCAGAAAGGCGTGTTGGTGACTTGGTAGCCTTGCAGCAAGACGTCTTTGCAATCCAACAAATGAATCATGGCGGGGCGCAAATAGTGCCCCAGACCAAACACCCGCTTGAGCGGCTCGACACCGGCCTCAGAGAGCACTGGCAAAAAATACTCGTCGGCCATCCAACGACGGCCTTCACCCAAAATCATCGCCTTTTGTTCAACCGACAAATTAGGAGCCAAAACCGCCAAGGTATTCTCATTCAGCGAGTTGGGGCTGTCGCAAAAGGGTTGATCGCTCCCCGCGGATCCATTGCCTTTCCAAGACCACCAAGCCCCTTGCCCCGGGCCCATCGGCATGCCGCCTTGGCCATTCAGAATGCTGGTCCAGTCTTCGCCGGTCAGGGCAATGTGTTCTTGACCATCGGCATAAATCATGGAGGCAAAATTCAAACAGTCATTGCCTTGCCAACGGGTTCTCACCAAATTGCCGCGCGGACCGCACGCGTACTGACCATACTTGGCATAGTCCTCCGGTTGGTTACTGAAATAGACCTGCGCGCCTGCTTTCAAATGCACATGCACGTGCGACAAGAGCACGATGGGGCCAGCGCAATACCAAGTCCCGGCCGGAATCACGACACGACCGCCCCCTTTTTCGTGGCAAGTCTGAATGGCTTTGGCAAAGGCTGGGTAGCAGTCAAATGAGCCTGGCACCGGTGTTTTTTGCAGGGCTTTTTCATGGTGCCCAATGAAGCCCATCACGGAGGTGAGTTCGCAAGGCTTGGCACCAAAACGGGTGACTTCAAAGTCTTCGTCTCTGAACGGGGTGGGCTTGCTGAGCCGCGCCACGATGTCAGCCGCTGCTTGCCAAGGATCCAATGGATTCGTTTGCGTTATCGTTTGCGCCGTTGCGGTGATGGGGTTGGCCCCCAGTGCCAAACCAGAAGCCCAAAGGGCAGACGCGTTTGCCGCGGCTAAAAAATCTCGTCGTTGCATCAAAGTCCCTGATTTTGGTATTCGGCCAAAAAAATGGCGGCCGTGGGGTCTGGGTTGGTACCAACCCAACTTAGATCTTCGTTGGGATAAGCCTGCTCAAGGTTTTTCAGGAAACCGTCTCGGTCAAATTGAGCAGGTCGAAAGGTCAGCTTGCCTCGTTGGTTCCAATCGGCCCAAGGATGGGTTGGACTCAAATGGGCGCCGAGTTGGGAGTTCATGACCACCACCTTGCCCACGGTTTTCAGGGTTTCAGGTCGAATCGTCCCTTGCGAGCCATTGAACCCATCGGCCTTGGCCAGTTGGCATGCATAGGACTCGATCGACATGGGGCCATAAGGCGTGCATTTCTGGTTGTGAAACCATTGACGCGCCAACCGATAGCGCCCCTGCAAAGCAAGGGGACTGCCGTCGTGGGTGAAATTAACTTGGTCAAAAACAAAGCCGTAACGGCTATCCAAATGGGTGCTGGGTGCGGCCACATACGCTTGATCGCGACTGCCCAAGGTCTTGACTTCGGAGCGGTAAAAGTAAGCCGTTGCATCACCAAATATAAAGTCAACATCGCCTTGGATGAATGCGTTGACAAAGAATGAACGCGAGGTTCGACCGCCTTCGCGGGCCTTGAGGTACAAGGTGTCTTGCAACGCCAACAAACGCACTTGGTCAAACACCGATCGATCGGCCCCGTCCACCATCAAAGCAACCGCCTGGTGCATGCCCGGGGGGATGGGATTCGGGCGAACATAGGCGTTCTCAACCGTCAAATTTTTCATTTGAAAACCCCTGTTTTGGGTCCACACCGTGGCGGAGCCAAAGGTGGTCAATAAGGGGCGCTCTTTGAGGCTGTCAAACATGGCGCGAATGTCGGCATCGGCCTGAGTGAATTCAGCGCCATGGCGTCGTGTCAATTCAGCGCCTGAGTCAGCGGCTTCTAATGAAGCGGTGATGACGGTGTCTTGGGGTTGAGCGCCCGCGCCGATTAACCAAATGGGTGCAGACAGGGCCGGCACATAAACAATTTCTTCGTAACGCCCTGGCTGAATCAGAATTCGGATGGGCGCCTGACGCCCTGTCAGTTTGGCCTCCTGAACCGCTCGGTTCACCGCCGATTGAATGGTTTTGAAAACCGACTTCGTGTTCGCTGAGGCACTGTTGCCTGATTTCAGCGCCTCGACGACATAGTCAACTTGAGCCCCATTCTCGGCCCCTTTCTCGACCCCTTTCTGAATCACTTTCAAGTCTGCGACGCCGTTTGAAAGGGGATCCCAAGGGTCCAGCTGCTCGTGACCGGGCAGACCCGCATAGGACATCACCTCGCTCCATTTGAAGTGCGCTGCTTGCGCTGCACTTAACTGGGGACGCCCACTGGGCTGGCCCGATGAGCCAACACGGCCAATCGTCGGCGCTTGTGTCTTTGGAAATAAAGGAAATTGCCCCGCACAACGGCCAGATTCAAGTGGCGGAAGGGGTCTGAATTGAATCACGCCTTGCGTTTGTGCATTCATCACTTGGTGATGTCCCTGCCCCGTGAGCCACACGTCTTTGAATTGAACTTGAATCGGCAGGGCTGGGCTGTAACCCAACAAAGTCAAATCGCCAGGCGTCAAACTGGTGACGGTGTCGAGTTCGATCGCTTGAAAAATCGGGGGCAAGTCGCCGTTTGAAATTTTGTTGTAAAAAGCGGAAAAATCAATGGGCACTTTGACATCGCGCAGGCACACTTGCTCGTAGCGAATGCGTTCGACCAACCCACCACGGGACGCGTTGCTTTTGATGCGCAGGCCTGAGGTGCTGCCCTCCATGCTCAATTGCCTGACCAACACATCACGAACCCCACCATAAGTTTCACTGCCTATCGACATCCCGTGACCGTTATAAAAATGGTTGTCGATAATCGATATTTTTTCGGCGGGTCCACTGGCGTTTGACTTGATCGCCACGCCGTCATCGCCCGTCGCAATGAAGCTACGGGTCACGGTGATGTTGCGCGATGAGATGGGGTCAATGCCGTCGGTGTTGCGGGCGGTTGCCGGCGTGTCCAGCACAACGCCCCATGCCGTGAAGCCATCGACGCTGTTCAAGGTCACATGAAAGTTCGGCGAATTGGCCAGTCTGATTTGATATAGCGTGAACTCTTTCGATTGGTTGACTTCGATCAAGCGAGGCACATTGTGCTCAGACACTTCACGTTGCGCGCGCCGCGCAATTTGCCACCAAGATTCGTTTTGCCCTTGCAAGGGCTGGCCGCCTTGGCCATCAATCGTCCCTTTGCCCATGATGCCGCTGTTGGCGGTGTTTTGTGCGGTGATGAAATTGTGGCAACCATGCCCTTTTTTGCCTACCGTTCCACAGGTCTGTGCACCCCGGTCGTAACGACTGGGGTCGGTGCTGGCGTACAGCGTGACCCCCGCATCCACCACCAAGGTCACGCCAGTTCTTAATTGCAATGGGCCTGAGGTGAAGGCATTTTGTTCATTGCTCTGAACCAAATAGACGCTCCGTCCGGACGGGCAACGGTCAATGGCCCGTTGAATGCGGACTTGATCGTCATCGACTTTTTGCAATGGTCCTGTGGCCTGTGCCACCAAAACGTCACAGGCGGGAGGCACTTTGGGCTCCGTGACGTTTCTAGAATCTTGGGCTTGGGCGCCCAGGGACAAAAAGCCCAAAGCCAAAGCCAAAGCCAACACCGCACGGCCACACAAAAAGGGGAAGTTCATGGCTTTTGAATTTGAAAATAGGGTGGCCACTCAGGCAAGGTTTTCCGCATCAGTTCTTCCATTTGTTCTGCAAAAAAAGCCGCTCCTATGGGCCCCACATGGGTGTGATCAAAGGCGCTTTTTTGGGGGCTGACAGGCTCGAGTTGGTTCAAGTCCACCTTGGCCGAGGTGACTGAGGCACTTGACTTGCCTGAGGCACCTATGACCCCTGATGCGCTCGTCTCTTGTGAGCTGCCTTGAATTTCAATCTGGTGTGCCGCCGGGGGCGGTTCAACAGCCAAGGTATCCGCCTGTGCATGGCCCAAGGTTTGGATGGCCGCTGAGCTGACTTGTAGCAATTCAAGCACAGGGACTTTTTCTTCCAACCCAACTTGGCGCGTGGCATCGGCCCAGGGTTCTAAATCGTGGACCAATTGGTCGCCCTTGAAATTGCGACGCGTCAAAGGCGTGGCCAACAAAGGCTGGCCGCCCAAAGCGCGGACCTCTTGCACATAGCGGCTGAGGTTGCGGGGAAATTCTGTCACCAAATCGGTGGATCGTCCGGGTTTGCCGGGTTGGTCGTTGTGCCCGAACTCAATCAGGACATAAGTTGGCAGTGTCCCTCGGGCTTGCTTCAACAAGTCCAGCACACTTTGCCAAGATCCTTCTGCACGGTAACTGCCCGAGCTGCGGCCATTTTTGGCCAAATTGATGCACTTCACTTGGGGCACAAAGCGGGCACACAGGGCATCGCCGTAACCATTCTTGGGCGCCAAAGTGGAATCACCCACCAAGATCACTTGGATGGGTGACAAATGAGGCGGTGAAGCCCAAGCCGTTGTTGAAAACGCCCAGAGCCACACCGATATCAAGCCGGTCAACCAATCCCTTTTTGTATAGGCATTCATGTTGAGCCGGCCTGATTGGACCGCTACTTAGAAGCGGTAGGTGGCCGTCATCAGGTACGAACGCAACAAGGGGCTGGCGTTGCTGCTGACGTAACCGTTGCTGTAGGTGCTCGAGTTGGTGGCGGGTGGCAAACGGTTGAACACGTTGTTGACACCCGCAATCAAAGTGAGGTCTTTGATGCCACTGTAAGCCACACTCAGGTTGACCAAGGAGTACGAAGGAATCGTGTGGTTCGAGCACGAAACACCATTCACAGTCACGCCGGTGCAGGTGTTTTGGTCCAGGTAGCTGGAGGTGAACAACTCGGTGACACGGGTGGTCCATGCGCCGTTGGTCCAGTCGGCGTGGAGGTTATGTCTCCAGCGGAAACCCAGCGTGGGTGAGTTGGCGATCGGCGCGTTGGTGACGTTACCGAATTGACCCACGTTGTTGACCCAAGCCGCGCCAGGCGTGACTTGGTTTTCAAAGTTGAGCAAATAAGTGCCGTCCAGACCGATGCCAAACTGACCCACTTCGGGGACCAGGAAGCGGTAGTTGCTGGTAACGTCGATGCCCGACTCGCGCAAAGAACCCAAGTTGGCCGTCACGTTGTTGATGTACAACAAGTTGTTGTTGGCATCACGCACGAACAAATTGGAATACGCAGCTGGGTTGGCGGCCACGGCGGTCATGGGCAACGCATTGATCACGTTGTTCATGCCAATGTGCCAGTAGTCGAACGACAGGTTCAAATCCTTGGCAGGCTCAAAAACCACGCCCAAGGTGAAGGTCTTGGAGGTTTCTGGTTTCAACAAAGGATTGGAACTGGTGCGGGTCGGCAAGTTGTTGCTCTTGGTCGTGCCATTGATGGTGGTCGTCGCGCAAGAAGAATAGTTGGTCCCTTGGGTCGTGCTGCCTGAGTTGTAACCCGACAAAGTGGTTTGCGGCACACCGTTGGGGCACAGCAAGGGGTCGTTGATGGCAATACCGGCGGTGTTCGTCGCACCTGGGGTTGAGTAGCCATGCGAGTCATTCATGCTGGGCGCGCGGAAACCGGTGCTGGCGGCACCACGGAAAATCACTTCTTGCGAAGGTTGGAAGCGGAAGCTCAGCTTGGGGTTGAAGGTGTTGCCCACGTCGCTGTAGTGGTCGTCACGCACCGCGCCATTGATCGTCAACTCTTTGGTCACGGGGGCGTTCAACTCAGCAAAGGCCGACAAAACATTCCGGTTATCACCCGCCAGCGTGGGCGCGGTGTAACCAAAAGTCGAGTACTGACCGGCAGCCAACTTCTGGTCGTGGAAGGTGCCATGCAAAGCATTGGCACCCAATGCGACAGCCAAAGGACCCCCGTCCAAATCCATCAACTCACGGCTACCCTGGGCATCCACACCGGTGATGGTGGTGCGCGCGCGGCGAACCGCTTGACCGTCGAGACGTGCTGCATCCAAAGCCGCTTGACCCGTGGCATTTTGAGTGGCAGAGAAGGGGTTGATCGATCCGTTCAAAAAGCCCTGTTGCAACAAGGAGCCATCAAAAACATTGTGTGCGGCTGAAACAGTGCGGTCAGACGAGCCTGCAACAAATCCAGCCTTGTAATCCCAGCCCTCCAAACGGCCTTGGTCGTTCAAGACAAAACGTTGGTTGAGCTGGGTGTCAATTTGCTCAGCCAAACCGCCGGGAGCCGACCACAACAGCGTGTAAGCGGTTTTATTGGTCGCAGCAGCCGAAAGACCGGAAATAGCAGGTACGCCACCTGTACCGCCGGGGAACCAAGGGCTGGCTGTGGTGATGGTGAAGGCAGGCACTGAAGTGGGGTAATTGGCGGGCAAAGCAGAACCGGCCAAGGCGTTGAAAGTAGAGCCAGAACCTGCTGAAGTCGCCGGGTTCTTCAAGCTGTCGATCCAAGTCTGACCCCGGTTGTACTCAGCTGACAGGGTGTGGTCAGCCGAAATCTTTAAAGTGCCCTTGGTGTAAAAGTTTTCTTGTTGGTTGGGGAACAATGCCACGTTGTAGGCGTTGGGATCGACAATGCATCCACCCAAGCTGTTGCCGCTGGTGGCGCCTGTATAGCCCGGGGTGCAACCTGTTGACCCATAGGGGTTGTAATAAGCACTGCCGACCTTGATGTTGGCAGGGTTACCGTAACCCGATGAACCCACGCTGGTCGCCGCTGGGCTGCCCTGACCCAACATGGGGCGGTCTTTTTCAAGCAACAAGGCTTTTTGATGGTGATTAAAAGTGGCGTAAACGTTCCAGCCGTCTTTGTTCAAATCACCCGTACCCGCAGTGATGTTGAAGCCTTGCTCATTGCCACCGCCGCTGTGTTGGGGTTTGCCAGCTTGGCCCGAAATTTCAACGCCCTGGTATTGGCGTTTGGTGATGAAGTTGACCACACCGGCGATGGCGTCAGAGCCATAAGTTGACGACGCACCGTCGTTCAAAACTTCGACACGCTCCAATGCGCTGATGGGCAAGATGTCGATGTTGGCCAAACCATCCGAGGTCGGCTCGTTGGACAAACGACGGCCATTCAACAACACCAAGGTGCGGTTGGAACCCAAACCACGCAAGTTGATGATGGTGCCTGCGCCGGCATTAGAAGGCAGCAAGGACAGGGCTTGCGGCAAGGCTTGCAGCAAGTCGCCCAAGGTCGTGATGCCGGCCTTGGTGAAGTCTTCGGCCTTCAACACGCTGACCGGCAAAGCGGCTTCATTTTCCACGCGACGGATGCTGGAGCCCGTGACTTCAACACGCTCCAAGGCAGCGTCTTGCGCCTGGGCCTGCGAGCAAAGGCCCAACACCGCCATGCCGACTGCGGACAGCAGGTGTTGTGATTGTCTCAAGTTCTTTTTCATATTAACGACTCCTTTAGTAAGATAAAAAAATTCAAGCAGCGACGACCGCACCGCTGGAATGGGTTGCCTTGAGCGCTTCTCGGGCGCCCTGGTTTTGAAGCATCACCAAATCCTGGGTGATGGCTTCGATCAAATCTTCATGCAGCGACAAGACGTCGCCCCACACATTCTTTTTGGCCATCCACGTGCTGACCATGTCGCGTGCGCTCAGCTCGCCACTGTCAAACCGCTCCCAGGCGGTTTTCCACCATTCGAGGTGAGCGGCTTCATCAGACAAAGCAATCAACTCGCCTTTGTAGAGGTGCATGGTGGCGGCCAAGGCCAGCACCATGTGGGGCGGCCAATGGCCCTGCAATTGGTGAAACTGACGCATCTGCGGCATCACCCGGACCGCAAATTTAGACCAGCTGTTCAAGGCAATGGAGGCCAATCGGTGTTGGATAAAGGGGTTGCCAAAGCGCCGTAAGACCTCGTTTGCAAACTCGTTCAACTCCTCTGCAGGTAAGGGCAGCGTTGGAATGACCTCATCAAATAAGAGGCCCTTTAAAAACGCCGCGACGGGCTCGTCTTTCATGGCCTGTCCCACGGTGCTGAGCCCTGCCAGCAAGGCGAGTGGCACAATGGCCGTATGGCCTGCATTCAAAATGCCGACCTTGCGCAATTTGTAGGGGGCAATGTCATCAACCAGATGAATGTTCAAACCCGAGCCTGGCAACTTGAGCCATTCAGCCACTTTGGCGGGCCCTTGAATCAACAGCAAGTGGTAGTACTCGGTGGTCACCAAGAAGGGGTCGCGGTAGCCGAGTTCGGTTTCCAGTGTTGGCATTTCATCGGCGGGGAAACCCGGCACGATGCGGTCGACCAGTGTCGAGCAAAAGACACAGGCTGTTTGCAGCCAATTTTCAAAGCCAGAACCCAAGTCCCAGCGCTTTGCGAAAAACAACACAGCCGCTTTGAGGGCGTCGCCATTGTGGTCAATCAGCTCCATGGGCAACAACACCACGCCTGATGCGGCAGAACCGGCAAAGTGCTCAAAACGCGCATACAACCAACGGGTTAACTTGGCGGGGAAAGCGCTTGGCGGTGCATCACTGAATTGATCTTGGGTATTGGTGGCAATACCGGCTTCGGTGGTGTTGGAAACCACGAACTGAATGTCGGGATTTTGGGCCAGCAACAAAAAATCTGCCATGTGGTGGCTGAGGTCCAGCTCGCGTTGCACGCAAGTGATCAGGCGGTGGTTTTGTACCGCCTGCCCCTGTTCGTCCAAACCACGAACCACGGTGGTGTACAGGCCGTCTTGACTGTCCAATAACGGGGCCGTTGAACGCGAGGTGGGACGCACAATTACGACCCCGGCATTCAAACCACAACGTTCGTTCAACAGGTCGATTTGCCAATCGAAAAAGCCACGCAGAAAATTACCTTGCCCAAACTGCAAGACCCGGATGGGCAAATTAAAAGGCGTGGTGCGTTGAAGGGAGTTCATGGGCTTGCCGCTCACAGCGAAATGTCTTGACGCCAGAAAATGAAATCGTGTTGCGCCAATCGATCGGCCTTGGATTGGTAGCGACCACTGGCGGTGTCGATGACTTGGTTCAACAACGCTTTGGCGACTTCAGGAATGGGTTTGCCATCGACCACAGGGCCGCAGTCAAAGTCAATCAACTCGTTCAGTTTGGTCGCCACTTTGGTGTTGCTGGCAATCTTCAACACGGGCACGATGGGGTTGCCCGTGGGCGTGCCCAATCCCGTAGAGAACAGCACCACGTTGGCACCCGAGGCAACCATGCCCGTGACCGATTCCACGTCATTCCCGGGGGTACAAAGCAAGGACAAGCCCGGCTTGTCCATCAATTGACCGTAGTTCAGCACCGATACGATGGGCGAGGTGCCGCCCTTTTTCGCCGCGCCAGCCGACTTCATGGCGTCGGTGATCAAACCGTCCCGGATGTTGCCAGGACTGGGGTTATCGGCAAAATGGGTGCCCACGGCCTCGGCCTTGGCTTCAAATTCACGCATCAGCCCCAAGAAGCGACGCTTGTCGTCGTCGTGGACACAACGCTCGATCAAGTTGCCTTCGACGCCGCACAACTCAGGGAACTCGGCCAAGACCGAGGAACCGCCCAAGGCGACCACCATGTCGGACACATAGCCCATGGTCGGGTTGGCTGAGATGCCCGAAAAGCCATCAGAGCCGCCGCATTTAACGCCAATTTTGAGGTGCGACAAAGGCACGGGTTGGCGCACCACTTCATTCGCCTTGGCCAATTCTTTCAGGGTGTCTTGCAGCACCTGCTTCATCATCGCTTGTTCGCCGCCATCCCACTTTTGCTGCTCATAGATCAGGCAGGGTTTGTCAAAGTTCGGGTTGAGCTTTTTCAGCTCTTCTTGGAACATGCTGATTTGGGCGTTTTGACACCCCAAGCTGAAGACGGTGACGCCCGCCACATTCGGGTGGTCGGCATAGGCCGACAACACTTTGCACAATTCACGCGCATCTGCGCGGGTGCCCCCACAACCGCCGTTGTGGCTGATCATGCGCACGCCATCGACTTGGGGGAAGGGGCGCTGAGGCGCCGATGCCGATCCCTGGCTTTGACCCAACAGGTCTTGGGCAAAGTTCGTCAACTCATCGTTGCCGTAGCCCAAACTTTTTTCCAAGGCCCTTTGCAACTGTTCGACGTTGCGGTTTTCGCAGAAGACCAAGGGGAAAATCAACCAATAGTT
>CAILKX010000101.1 GCA_903834975.1 uncultured Curvibacter sp. | reverse complement strand
GCCATTAATGACCGGACCCTGATTTATTGAGGGGGCTTATTAACCTTTCAAACTGATTTTTAATTTGATGGTTAATTTGATGGTTAATTTGGTTTTTAATTTGATTTATTTTGAATCAGCTCTGCCAAAAACAGGGTCAATTTTAAAATATACAACACGATTAAAGTGCCCAGAAAATCCCCCAGCGCCATGACCGGGGCATCGCTCAAAATGCTTTGGCTCTGCCCCTCATAAGCAAACCAAATTTGGTGCAAAAGGGCACTGAGAACCGAAAACAGCAGCGCCAGTTGAATCAGTGTTTTCGACGAACGGTCTTTGAGGGTGGGGTCAATGCGAAAAAAATGCTTCGCCAACCAAAAAGCCAACACAGGCCCAAAACCAGCGATGACTCCGGTGACGGCGACATCGAGCAAACCGAAATCGGGAAAAAGCTGGTGCCTAATGAAAGCAGCGCTGACCGTCAGCCCCAAAGCCGCCCAAGGGCCCAGCACCATCACCAACAAGAGGTTCACGCCAGCGGGCAAAAAAACCCAATTCACCCCCGAGCTGAATTCCAATGAGGCAAACAAAAGCCCGTTAAGCCAGAAAAAACTGTAATTGGCAAAGGCACCAAATAAAACACAAGCCAAGGAAAGTAAAACGGAACTTCTCGTCATGACGTCTAAATGTAACAACGCTTTATTTTAGAGTTGCCTCCTTACAATAAAAGCTTCTTGGCGAGGATCAAAATGACCGAAGCTTTCAATCGTCCCCAGCGTTTCAGCGAAGCGGAGTGGCAGGCACGCATTCAATTGGCCGCCTGCTACCGAATTTTTGCCCACCTCGGCTGGTCCGAACTCATCTACAACCACCTTTCCTTGCGGGTGCCTAACGAAGAAGGGGATGAAGGGCATTTTTTAATCAACCCTTTCGGTTTGCATTACAGCGAGGTAACGGCCTCTAACTTGGTGAAAGTGGACGTGCAGGGCCACATCATTGGCCACAGCGACTGGCCCATCAACCCGGCGGGGTTCACGTTTCACGGGGCCATTCACGACACCTTGCCCGATGCGCATTGCGTGATGCACTTGCACACCACCCCGACCATGGCCGTGTGTTGCTTAAAAGAAGGCCTGTCGTTCACCAACTTTTACGCCGCACAACTGTGGGGAAAAGTGGCCTACCACGCGTTCGAAGGCATCACCGTGCACGCCGAAGAAGGCGCCCGAATTTTGGCCAGTGCGGCGGGCAAGCCGGTTTTGCTTTTACGCAACCATGGGCCCGTGGTCATTGGCAGCACCTTGGCACAGGCGTTTAATTTGATGTGGTTGGTGCAGCGCGCTTGTGAAATACAAATGGCCAGCCAGGCCATGGGCGCGCTCCAGCCCATCACCGAAAAAGCCTTGGAAGCCTGCGTGCGCGACTCCCTCAACTTCAACCCCCACTATGGGGCTGGTGAAGATTCATTCGCCGCCATGCAGCGGCTCATTGACCGCGTTGATCCGAGCTACCGCGGCTGATTTTCGGGACTAATCTTCACGCATGATTTCTCTTTGGCCTGAGCGGCCATCGTCCTCAACTCGGGCTTGAAAATCTTGCCCACCAAAGTCATGGGCATGTTGGCCAGCACGGTGACCGACTTGGGCCTGGCGGGCGGCTCGTCGACGCGGTCACGCACAAAAGCCAGTAGCGCCTCCTCAGTGGCTTGTGTGCCGGGTTTGAGCGTGACAAACACCACCGGCAGCTCGCCCGCATAGGCGTCGGGCTCGCCCACGGCAGCGCAATGTTGCACGGCGGGGTGGCTGGCCATGGCGTCTTCAATGACCTTGGGGTCGATGTTGTGGCCCCCACGGATGATCAAGTCTTTAGACCGTCCACTCAGGTTCAAACGGCCTTCTTCATCCAACCAGCCGAGGTCGCCTGTGAGCAGCCAGCCGTCTGGGGTGAAGGCGTTTTGGTTGTCTTTCGGGTCGAGAAAACCAGAGAACAAATTGGGGGATTTAAAAATAACCATGCCTTGTTGCCCCGTCGGCATGTCTTGGTCTGTGGGCTGCCCTTGGCTGTCCAGCGCCACCACCCTCATTTGGCTGTAAGGCAGGCGCAAGCCAACGCAACCCACGGGGGCATGGACCCCCGGCGGGGTGACGGTTGAAATGCCCGCCATTTCAGTCATCCCCAGGCTTTCGTGCACGTGCAGCCCCAATTGGGATTCAAAGCGCTGGGCCAAATCGGGGCTCAACGGGGCCGCTCCCGTGCGGCAATAGCGCAAGGTGGAAATGTCAGCGTCGCCCACCGGCACATTCACCAGCGCTGCCAGCACGGTGGGGACGGCCGAAACCGCCGTGGCCCCATGGCGCTCAACCAGCCGCCAGTAATTGGCAATGACGTCTCGGTTTCGAAACAAGGCGGTGGTCGGCATCACAATTTCAGAGCCCGCCGCAAAAGAGGTCAACGAGCCCGGCAAAACACCCGCCACGTGAAACAGCGGGTAGCCGTTGATGACGACGTCCGCCGCGCGCGTTCCTTGCATTTGCACGCAGACCCAGGCCGTGAAGACCTGCGCGCCGTGGCTGTGGCGCGCCAGCTTGGGGGCCCCCGTGGTGCCCCCGGTATGAAAATAAGCCGCGATGTCGGTTGATTGAATGGTTCGACCACTCACCAGCCGATCGCTGGCTTCGCCTTGGCGCTCCAAGTCAAAGTCCAGCACGCCGTCAGGCAGCGGTTCGATGGACGCGAGGAGAGCGGCCTTTGTGGCGGGCACAGGCGCAGGGGGACGCACGCGCAGCACCTGCTTCAGCGTGGGCACTTGTGAGCGAATGCGCAGGGCCTTGGACCAAATGCCAGCGTCGTCATCCGAGCCCCAGGCAAACAGCACTTTGGCTTGCCCGGCGTTGAGCAAGGACACCAACTTTTCTTCACTCAAAAGCGGGTTGAGCGGTTGGACAATGCCCGCCGCTTCGCCGCCCCAAAGCGCGAGGTGGTAGTCCATGCAACCGGGCAGCAGGACCCCAATGGCGTCGTTTGGCGTGACCCCGAGGCGGTGCAAGAGGTTGGCGGTTTGGTGTATGGCCGCCAGCAATTCGGCATACGACCAGCGGGTAGGCTCGTCCTCTGGATTGGCCGTGTGCAAAAAGGTCAACGCGGTTTTGTCGCCCATGGCTTGTGCCGAGTTTCGAAAAATCTCGTAGGTGCTTTGCACCGTCACCGCTTGGGCCAGCGGCGTGGCCTCCAGGCGCTGAACGTCGGTCAAACTTCGGACTGGGAATGGGGCTGAAAAGTTCATACCTCAGCGTACTCTCTTCGGGTCGCGTTGCTTGTCTGGTTGGCGTCAATCTGCGCCTTCATTCGCTTGTGCTGGCTAAAAAGTCCTTGTAAAACCACCCAAAGGAATCCAACCAAATGATTGAAAAACATTTAGAACTGCCCACGTCCGATGGCGCGATGAGCACCTTTGTGGTCCACCCCGATGAGGGCGGTCCCCATCCGGTGATCTTCTTTTACATGGACGCGCCGGGCAAACGAGAAGAGTTGCACGACATGGCGCGCCGCTTGGCGAGCGTGGGCTATTTTGTGGTGCTGCCCAACCTGTATCACCGTGAGACGCCGCAGTACGAACTCAAAGACCGCAGCGCTGAGGCGATGCAAGAAATGTTCAAACTGATGGCCACGCTGAACCGAGCGACCACCCGCGTTGACACCCAAGCCATGCTGGATTTCATCGCAGGAGATGCGGCCGCGGACGCCGATAAAGTGGGCGCGTTGGGCTACTGCATGAGTGGCCCCTTCGTAATGTGGGCCGCCGCCGATTTTCCTGGGTGCTTCAAGAGCATCGCGTCCATTTACGGCGCCAATCTGGTCACGGAGTCGCCCGACTCACCCCACCTGATGGCGCCCCTTATTCTGTGTGACGCTTATTTTGCATGTGCAGAAATTGACAAATGGGCCCCGCCCGCCGCGGTGGCTCAATTGGAGGCCGCCCTCAAAGCGGCCCAAACCCCCTATCGCTTGGAGTGGTACCCAAAGGCAGAACACGGCTTTGCCTTCCCGCAACGGTTTTGCTACGACAAACCCTCGGCAGAGCGCCATTGGAGCCGTTTGTTTGCGCTGTTTAAGAGAACACTTCAAACGGCATAAAAGATGCCAATGGGTTGAATGGGCAAACCCCTTCTTTTTAAATGCGGTTATTCATAACCGTGGTTCTGATAGGGTTAATTTCCCGTGTGGCAGGCGTCCCGGATAGACTAAAGTCAATATGAATATCATTCAAAACACCCGCATCGGGATTCGGCTGGGCGCCGCATTTTTAGTGGTCATTGCCTTCCTGATTGCCGTCACTGCCATTGGCACGTCCCGCATTCGGTCGATCTCGCAAGATTTGACGTTGATCGTCAATGACCGCATGGTGAAGGTGGAACTGGCCAACACCGTTGAGAATGAAATGAACCGCCAAGCACGGGCCATTCGCACAGCGCTCATTGCGACGGACGCCAAGGTCATTGCGGGTGAGCTCGATAAAGTCAACGCCTCCAAGCAAATCACCTCGGCGGCGATCGACAAACTCAGAGAAACGGTTCACACGCCACAAGGCAAGGCGGCGCTGTCCAAAGTGATCGAAGTCAGGGCTCGCTACCGTGAAAAGCAAGAGCATTTAATTGAAATGATCAAGGAAAAGCAAAGTGCCGCGGGGGGCGCTTATTTGATCAGCGACATCTTGCCCATTCAATCCGAATACCTACAAGCCATTGATGCCTTCTCCGAGACCCAGAAAAAAGCCATCCACGATTTTTCAGAGGAGGCGCTGAAGGACGCCGCCACAGGGGAAACGTGGATGGCGTTGATTTCCGGCCTGATCATTGTCTTGTCCCTGCTCATTACCTGGGTCATCACACAATCGATTACGACCCCCCTTAAAAATTTGCAGTCAACGATTTCCAAGATTGGGAGCAGCTTTGACTTCAGTGTTCGGGTGAAAAACATTTCAAAAGACGAGTTGGGTCAAACGGCCAAAGTCTTTAACGAGATGCTCGAGCGCCAACAATCCGCCATTTCAGAAGTGAATCAAGTGGCCGTGGCCATTGCCGAAGGAGACTTCTCCCGAACCGTCAAGAGCGAGATGAGCGGCGACCTGCAAACCATGAAGCTGGCCATCAACCAATGCGCCGTCAGCGTGGCCGTCACCATGAAAGCGCTACAAGAAGTCATGCAGGCACTGCAGAGGGGCGATTTCAGCCAAAGAATGTCCTTGGACGTCAAGGGTGAAATCAGAACCATGGTCGATCAAACCATGCATGAAATGGAACTGCTGATCAACGAATTGGGCGGTGTGATTTCCAATTTGGCCGAAGGCGATTTGCGTGGGCGCGTGAAGGGCAGAACGGCGGGTGATTTAGAGCGCTTGAAAAACAATGTGAATCTTTCGCTGAATGCACTCGGTCAAGTGATGAAAGATTTGAGCGCCAATGCACAACAAGTGGCCACAGCCGCCAGTCAAACCTCGGTGGCGGTGAACCAAGTCAGCGACGGCGCGGTGAGTCAAACCCATGCCATTACACAAATTGCCACTGCCATTCGCGAAAGCTCGCGCTCCATCGAGGACGTCTCACGGAATACCGAGTTGGCCTCCAATCAATCCAAGGTTTCTATTTCTATCGTCAAAGAGTCACAACAAAAAATGACTGAAATGGTGGAAGTGGTCAACAGCATTTCGGAGAACTCTCAAAAGATCAACAAGATTACCGAGATCATCGAAGGCATTGCCAATAAAACCAACTTGCTGTCCTTAAATGCGTCGATTGAGGCCGCCCGAGCCGGTGAACACGGCAAGGGTTTTGCGGTGGTCGCAGATGAGGTCGGCAAACTGGCCGCGATCAGCGCACAAAGCACCAAAGAGATCACGGCCCTGATTGAAAAAGCCGTCTTGGACACCAACAAAGCCGTCAAGGCGGTCAAAGACGTCGCCAGCAAAATGACCCAGATCGAGGACACCACCCACACCTCCAATGACTTGATGGGCAGAATCTCTTCCGCCATCGAGCAGCAGAGCAGTGCAGTCCAAGAAATCAGCGCCAATGTTGAAAGCTTGAACTCGATTGCCCGCTCCAACGCCAATGCCAGCGAGGAAATCACGGCCTCGGTGATTGGGCTGTCTAGAGTGGCGGATTCAACCCGCAGAAATCTGGCCAATTTCAAGGTTTAATTCAAGATGAAAGCCAAGGCAATGCTTTGGGTTATTGTTGCGGATTGCGCATGCAACTTCTAAACCCCTCTGCATACATTTGCATCAAGGCCTGGGTTGAGTTTTGTTCTAAAAAATCAGCCAGCTTTCGAGTTAATGTCATGAATTCGGGTTCGCAATGGTGGTGGAGTTCACTTTCATATTGGCTCTTTTCTAACCAGGCATTCTCGCTCCGCAAAAAAAGATAATGGGCCAACTCGTGACCAAGCCCCCAGTAAAGCGTTGATCCACGCCACTCATTCAGCGTTCTTGGCGAGACACGGATCTGAAGTGGGTTTTCAGGTGAGTCCTGGGACGGGAATTCAAAAACAAATCTGGCGGACGTTGGCAACTCCGGATCGATCACCATGGGTGGCCTGTTTAAATGGGCCGGCCCCTTCATTTCGCTCAACAAATATTCCCACACCTGAGCGACCCGATTCGGGTCCAGGTAGCGAATCAACTCTTGGTTGAAGCCAAGGCCCAATTGGCCTGAGGCCGAGGCTGATGGCCCCCCCTCTTCGCTCGAGCGTCGCATGACTTTGGAAGCCTCCCTGAGCGAAGGGTCCTCATTTTTGACTTCGTCCGACTCCAAGCGTTTTTTGACCGATCTGAAAAAGTTTAGGTTTTCATTACAAAAGTTCAGGTCATCCCCAAAAGTCGTCAACATGATGTTGCGGCTGTTTTGAAGGCTGTCTTCTTTCAGTTGGGTGTAATGGGTTTTACGACTGAAAAATTCTTGAATCAGTTGGGCGTCGGTCTGATTTCCACGGACAGCCAAGAAATACCCCACCCTCAGAAAAATATCGGTATTTCTGTAAAAAACATTGGCGGCACGTCTTTGGTCATCGACCATGGCGTACTCTAAAAAGAAGCGCCCTGCAAAATCATAGACCGTGGCGCATCGCATGCCCACATTGGAGACCCACGCCGTTTCATCACGCCAGGTCGGATGATGGGCTTCAAAACCACGAAAACTTTCAGGGGGCTGTTGCGCTTGAACTGGCAATTGTGCTTGCCCTTGGCCTTGATCCTGCTTTCGCTCATCCGCCATACAAAAATGGGTAGCGAATTGAATCACCAAGCCGCAAATGAGGGTCTTGGTGAAAGCCAAGCAAGTCGTTGAGGTCAAACAGTGACTGGCCTTTGAGTTCATGGCCTGAATGATTTAAATATAATAAATTGACACCTTAAAACGTCAGTCAGTTCATCAAAATGGCCGCCTTTATTTAATTCATTGGAGTCAAACCATGGGCAAATTTCGCTGCATTCTGTTTGCATTTTTGGCATTTTTGGCTTTCGACTCATTGGCAGACACGGAGGCGGAACTGAAACAGGTTTTGATTGCCAACTACGCCGCCACTTTAGAAAAAATCGATGCCAAAGCATTTGCTGCGACGACAACGCCTGAAGTGACCATTATTGATGAATTCCCGCCTTTTGTTTGGACAGGGAAAACATCGGCGACTCAATACCTCAAGGCGATGGCGGACATTATTGAAAAAATGGGCGCCAAGAATTTTTCAATCGACGTCAGAGACGCCGTTCATATTTCCGAGGACAAAAACAAAGCCTATGCCGTTTTTCCAGTCCAAGTCACCTTCGTTGATGGCGAATCCAAAAATCAACTCGAACAAGGTTATCAAACCCTTGTTTTTACCAAGTCCAAAAACGGTCGCTGGTTAATCAACACCATGACCTGGGCCACCGTGAATTCAGAATCTGACTAAATGGCTGAGAAGCCCATTTGAGGTCGGGGTTTGGATTTGTGTTTGAGTTTCGGTTTGTCCCCATCATGGTTAATTTCAGACGTAAAAAAAGCACTGGCATTGCTGGCAGTGCTTGATTTACTTGGGTTTTTTGGTAGGTTCAGACAGGCTCGAACTGTCGACCTACGGATTAAGAGAGCACAATCCGAAAAAAATCTCAATTTTGACAAGCACTTAGAAATAGTTTGTAGCAAAGTGTGGAGTGATTGAAACCCTAATTTAAGGTATTTTCCCACTTCAAACCACTTGCTTAACCAAACTCATGATGTACTCAAGGTCAGCATCGCTATCCACTTGAATTTGATAGTCGCCATTGCCACAGTGACCTATGCCAGAAACATCTCTGGCAATGCCCTTACTGTCGTCAAGGGTGCCCCACCTTGCGTTCAAAAAAATCTTTAGCGACTTCTTTTGAATCTCAATGTCTACCAAGTTGCTGCGCCTTTTGAAAGCGATGTAGTACTTAAGAGGTACAACGTCCAAGTCGTCAGCAAGGTTCAAAATTGCGCTTTTGAACTTCTCGTAAAGTTCGACCATTTCTGGCGTTGTGGTTGCCAATAACTGATCTTCTGTGTAGACCTTGATCTCGTCTATTACTTGCCTGATCTCTTTGCTTTGCTGCGCCAAGGGCTTGATGCTCTGAGCACTCTTGCTCTTCTTCAACTCATGGATAGCAACACTACCGTTGGCGTATTGCTTGACCTCCCAGAGTTCGATAGCAATGTCTTTGAAGTTTGTTGCCTCAATTTGAAATTCAGTAAACGATGGTGAGATGAACACGACTCTGGTCTGTGACCAATCAACTTGATCTCGCTTGAGATTTTTCTTGAGTTGTTCGTTGTATTCAACGATGAAGTCTGCCTTGTTCTCAAGCATCAGTCCAAGGTAAGTAAAGCCTTGATCAATAACGCTGATGTTCTTGTCCCGTTTGTACTCAATGATCACAAAGGCATTGGTCAGATCATCGAAAGCCAGTGTGTCTATGCGTCTGCTTTTGATTGAAAATTCGCTACAAACCAAGGTCAAAGCCATCACCGTGTCGAGATTTTGCTCAAACAGTTTTTGAATGTCACGCTCAAGCTTGAAGGGCTTTTCCGTTACTTCTCTCAGCGTTCCGTTAGTATTTGCGTAAAGTGTCACAAGTTTCCTTAAGCAGAAGTTCCGAAGGGCATCTCTTTGAAAGCATATTTCACCCTTTTCAAAACACATCAACAGCATAAATTCAGCCCCCAAAAAGAGCAAGCCGGTGTGTAGTAGGTGTGTGATAAATTTCAGACGTAAAAAAAGCACTGGCATTGCTGACAGTGCTTGATTTACTTGGGTTTTTTTTGGTGGGTTCTGACAGGCTCGAACTGTCGACCTACGGATTAAGAGTCCGCTGCTCTACCAACTGAGCTAAGAACCCGGCCGAGCCCTCAATTATGCCATAAAACCTTAAACCCGCTCAAGAATCAAGGCGATGCCCTGACCCACGCCGATGCACATCGTGCACAGCGCGTAGCGGCCGCCCGTGGTGTGAAGGCGGTTGACGGCGGTGGTGGCCAAGCGCGCACCCGATGCCCCCAGAGGGTGCCCCAAGGCAATCGCCCCGCCCCAAGCGTTGACGCGCTCATCGTCATCCGAGAGGCCCAACAGCCTGAGGACCGCCAAGCCTTGCGCGGCAAAGGCCTCGTTGAGCTCGATCACATCGATGTCGGCCAAGGTGAGGCCAGTTTGCGCCAACACTTTTTGGGTCGCGGGTGCGGGTCCAATGCCCATGATGCGCGGCGCTACGCCGGCGGTGGCCATGCCGACCACGCGGGCTCGCGGGGTGAGGCCATTTTTAGCGGCGGCGGCTTCGTTGGCGAGCAACAGCGCACAGGCGCCGTCGTTCACGCCGCTGGCATTGCCTGCGGTCACCGTGCCGTCGGGGCGCACCACGCCTTTGAGTTTGGCCAGCGCTTCCAAGCTGGTTTCACGTGGGTGTTCGTCTTGGTCGACCACGAGCGGGTCGCCCTTCTTTTGGGGAACGTGAACCGCCACGATTTCTCGGGCCAAATGGCCGGCCCGTTGGGCGGCGACCGCGCGCAGTTGGCTGTTCATGGCCATGCGGTCTTGCGCTTCGCGCTCAATGCCGTAGTCGGTGGCGACGTTTTCTGCCGTTTCGGGCATGCTGTCGACGCCGTACTGGGCTTTCATCAGCTTGTTGACAAAGCGCCAGCCGATGGTGGTGTCGTAAACGGCATTGGCACGGCTGAAGGCCGATTCGGCCTTGGGCATCACAAAGGGCGCGCGGCTCATGCTCTCGACGCCGCCCGCAATCATGAGGCTGGCCTCACCCGATTTGATGGCGCGCGAGGCGGTGCCCACCGCGTCCAGCCCGGAACCACACAAGCGGTTGAGGGTCGCACCGGGCACTTCAATGGGCAAGCCGGCCAACAGGCTGGCCATGTGCGCGACATTGCGGTTGTCTTCACCGGCTTGGTTGGCGCAGCCGTAAATGACGTCGGTCAAGACGGCCCAGTCGACGTTGGGGTGGCGCGCCATCAAGGCCCTTAAAGGAATGGCGCCCAGGTCGTCGGTGCGGATGCTGGAGAGCGCGCCGCCGTAGCGGCCAAAGGGGGTGCGGATGGCATCGCATATGAAAGCGTCTTGAACAAGAGAGGCATGCTTAGCGGCGCTGGAGCTCATGAGAAATCCTTGTCTCGATGGGGGTCTTAAATGGGACTTTAAGACTTTTTAATAAGTTTCCAAATGCAGTCGGCCTTGATTTTTTAAATCAGCGGCCAGACGGTCCCAATTTAAACCGGCTTGATTTGCAATGTCACGCAAAGCCAGCACGACGCCCTCTTCCATGCTCTTCAAACCGCAGACATAAAAATACGCATTCGGGTCTTTGAGCAGAAGCGCCAAATCGGCGGCGCGCTCACGCAGGCGGTCTTGCACATAGACCTTGGGTTGTCCTTCTGTACGGGAGAACGCAAAGTGGCTGTCAATGAAGTCTTTGGGCAATTTTTGCAAGGGTCCAAAATAAGGCAACTCTTGCTGAGTGCGGGCTCCAAAGAACAGCATGAGTTTGCCGCCTTCAAATTTGCCTGTCTCGCGCAAACGGCGACGCCATTCGGTCATGGCCCGCATGGGGGCGCTGCCTGTGCCAGTGCAGATCATGACGATGCTCGACTTGGGGTGATTGGGCATCAAGAAGCTGCTGCCGAACGGCCCGATGACCTGCACCGTTTCGCCAATTTTCAAATCGCACAGGTAGTTGGAACCCACACCCCGCACGGGTTTGCCGCTGTGGTCTTCGAGCACGCGCTTCACGGTCAACGACAGGTTGTTGTAGCCGGGACGTTCGCCGTTGCGGGGGCTTGCAATGGAGTATTGCCTTGCATGGTGAGGCCGCCCGTTGGCGTCCACGCCCGGCGGCACGATGCCAATCGACTGGCCTTCGAGCACGGGGAAAGGCAGGTTACCAAAGTCCAGCACGATGTGGTGGGTGTCGTAGTCTGAACCCAAATTTTTGCCCACTTCGGTCACACGCACATTACCCACTACCTTGGCCTCAATCGTTTTTTGCGACGACTTGGGACCATACAGGTTGGTGTAAGCATGGGCGGCTGACCAAGGCGGCAAGGTCGAACCAGGGCTCTCATTTGACACACCAGGCACACTTTGAACTTGAGACGGCGTGAGGGTGTCCCCGGAGACCGGCGCAACTTGGGCATCGGCAGCCACGGCAACATCAGAAGCGTCTGAGTCACTGGTTTGGGCAGCCAACTCGTCAGCGCTCAATGGCGCTGGCAAGTCGTCCCAAGTCAGTTGCTCTTCGATGCTGTAGGCCTTGGCCTTGGGCATGTCGCGCCAGTTGTCAATCGAGCCCGTGGGACAAGGCGAGATGCAAGCCATGCAAAGGTTGCAAACATCGGCCTTGACCACGTAATTGCGCGAGTCGTGTGTGATGGCCCCCACCGGGCAAATCGCTTCACAGGTGTTGCAGCGGATGCAAATTTCGGGGTCGATCAAGTGTTGCTTGATGACCTGATTTTCTGAGGTGCCCATCTAAAAAACCCGTCTAAAAACCCAAATAAAACTCAATTAAAGCGCACGTATTGGAAGTCAACCGGCTGGCGGTTGATGCCCATCACAGGGGGCGCAATCCAGTTGGCGAATTGACCTGGCTCCACCACACGGCCCATCAAGCTGGCCACGAAAGCGCGGTCGCCACCGGATGGCAGCCAATGGTCCACGTTGGCTTTCCATTCGGCTTCGCTGACCACACGGCCGTCTGGCGACACCTTGGCGGCCGACAAAGCGCCAATGTTACGGTGAAATGCCTTGTGGGGAGTTTTCAAGCGGAAAGGAATGCCTGCGCGTTCGATCACTTTGTTCCAACGCTCGACACCGGCGATCGAGTCTTTGATGTAGTCGTCGCGCAGCACTTCGTTCAAGGCATTGAGCATGGGCACTTCACGCTCGACCAATTGACCGTTTTGAACCGACAAAACGGGGTAGGTTTGGCCCTTCAAAATGTGGTCGTCCATGCGCTTGCCTTCTTCGTAACG
>CAILKX010000100.1 GCA_903834975.1 uncultured Curvibacter sp. | reverse complement strand
TTCCAGGGGCTTTGGGCGGCTTGTAGCCAACGCGCGGGCGCTGTTTGCAAGGTCACTTGGCCCCCTTTTTCCAACTTCCCGAATGCCCCGACCTTGCCTTGGGTGGGGGCTTCGGCGTGGGCATGTAAGGCTTGCTCGGCGGTCAAGGCCAAAGCGGGCTCAGAGCAAACGGTCAAAGACCCCGGCAAGCCTTGACCTGCCACTTGCAACAACCCATCGGGCGGCAGGTCGCCGAGGCCATTTTTTTGCAAGGGCCAGCGCAATACCTGGGTCGCGTTGACCACCACCCACTCCGCCTGCACAGGGCCTTGAATGGCCAGAAGCAGTGGTTCGCCATGGCCATTTTCGGCGCGCATGCCCGGCCAAACTTCAGGCACGATGCGGTGCACCGTCACCCCTTGGTTCTCAAGTAGCTGCAAAGCACCTTGCAGCCAAGCCCGGTTGACGGCCGCCACGCAGTCTTGGTTGGGGCCCAATGCCAAATGGAGCTGTTGGGGTTCGCTCAATAAATGGTCTTCCAACAACCCCTCGAGCAAGGCCTGCCCTCGATTGGGTTGACGGTTAAACGTTCGGTTTTGAGGCGGGAGTTGAACCCGGTGCCAAGACAAAGCCTGCAAGGGCACCACCGCGACCACCTCATCCCCGCGCCCCGCTTGGGGCAGCAAGGGGGCTGCGGCTGAACCCTGCCGACTGATCGTCAAACGATCTTCCGACGCCACATATGGCCACTCTCCCGTGGCGGGGTCGGAGGGACTGGGCAGGTAAATGAGGAGCAGGCTCATGCAATGGAAGAGTGAAGGGGCTTACGGGCTGATTGTAGAGAGACTGGCCGGTATTCCCTGAGGCCCGCGCACGCGCCAAAGGGTGCTCACTTGGCTGCCGTTCCGCCAAACCAAGGACGTCTCTTGGACCACCAGGTTGTCCCAACGCAATCGCCCCACCACTTGAAAGTATTGGCTCGACACGCCGTGGTCGGTGCTGTTGACCGCGGTCCCCAAGGTGCCCAACCATTTTTGGGCATCGGCCAAATTGCCAAAAGGGCTGGTCGTCCGGTGGTTGATTAAGTTTTGGGCACCGGCCGAATCGAGGCCAGGAATGCCCGCTTGAATCGCCAACGCGGGCGCGGTGTTCAGGTTCAGGGGGGTCGCCATCGGCAAAATCGTGGCATAGGGCGACAAGGCATTAAGGGTGTGGGTGCTCAATCCCACATTGGCCAATTCTGCCCAGCGTTGTGGGGCAATGGCCACCTCGGTTTTTTGGCCATTTGTTTTGAGACTCAATAAGTTCTGCTCCAGGCTGTTCAGTTCTTGGGCGGGCAAGCCCAAACTTTCAAACAACTTGGCAAATGCGTTGTGCGCACTCGGGTTGATGCCACCAGAGGCCAAGATCAAGTTGGTCACATTCAGGAGGCCTTGCTGGTCGGTGATGCCCCCCGACAAAAAAGCATTTTCCAGGTCTTTGCCTTCGTCAGCCGCATTGGCGTTGTTGCCGGCCAAAAAGCTCGACAGCTTGGATTCCTGCAAAGGCACGGCCCAAGGCTCGGACAAAAAATCCGCGCCGCCATTCAGCCCGTCTTCGCGCAAAATCAAGCGCGACCAATCGAGCGCCCCGGTCAGCAGCCAACTGGCCTGCACTCTTACGCGCTCGCTGCGCTCGACCTCAATGGCCCGCCACTGCTGCCAAGCGGCGGCACTGGCCAAAGTGGCGACCAAGGTGACGGTGAGCATGGCCGCCAGCAGCGCCGCCCCGCGGTCTGGCTTCATGATTTGCCCCCGCCCACGACCGGGCGCACCCAATCGCGGGTGATGGCGCCGCTGAGGGTTTGGCCATTCGACAAAGTCAAAATCATTTTGATGGCCAAGGGCAGTTTGCTGCTGCTGGCCGTTTGAGGCGATGGGGTGCCATTGCCCGTCACACCGCCGCCTAAGCCCGACCCCGACCCTGCTCCCGACCCCGACCCTGTTCCCGAAGGGGTATCCGCATTGGCGTTGGCATCGCTAGACAGAGAATTTGTCCAAGCATTCCCTCGGTAATAAAACAACTGCCAAGCATCGGCCTTGGCCATGCTGACGCTTTGTAGCTGGGCTTTGGCATCCACGCCTTGGCCCCAGGTGCTGGCTTGTTGCCAAGCGGCCTGCCAATCGGCCAGGTGGGTCAAAGGCGCCGATTGCCAGCGCTGCCATTCGCCATGGCGCAAGCTCCAAGCGGCGACCAAAAACGAGCTCGAAGCACCGGACGGGCCGGAAGACCCAGCAGGATTGGCCACCCCGCTGGGCCCCGTGCGGGTGATGCGCAGGGTATTGCCGTCCCAGTCCAGGGCGGTGGTGTTCGGGGTTTCGATCAAGGCGTCCAGGTCGGTTTGCCACTGCGCCAATGCGGCGTTCAGGCTCAGCACTTGGTCGGCGTTTTGAGAGGTGCTTTGCAAGGTGCGCAACATGCCGTCCAGGCCTTGCCAACTCATCACAGCCATGAGCGCCATGATGACCAAGGCCACCAGCAACTCGACGAGCGTGAAGCCTGGAGAATTTTTCGCCATCTCAGTACTTGCCCAAAATGGTGGACAGGGTCACCACGGGGTTGTTGGATTCATCCAGGGCGGTGGCGTCGATGCGCCGGAAGCTGGGGTTGGGGGTGGCTTGAACGGACAGCCGCACCCCTAAATTTCGACCCGCTTGCTCGCAGCGCACTTGGCTCTCGCCGATCGGGGGCATCACGGCGCTCAAGCGCTGAGCGACCAATTGGTTCTCCACACACAAATGGCCGAGCAGCAAATCGGCTTGCCGGCTGGCATGGCGTGTCAAAGCGCCACTGGCTTGCAGGCCCGCGATCAAAGCCACCGCCACAATGGCCAGCGCCACCAGGACCTCAATCAAAGTGAAGCCTCGGTTTTTCAAGGGGCCTCACTGCGCATGGCAAACGGGTGCAGCCCATCGCTGCTGATGCGCAGTCGGTGTTGGGGCTGGCTGAGGTCGATCAAGGTGATTTGTTGGGGCGCCATCACCGGCTCAGGCCCCAGGATCAGTTGCGCTTGTGGGTCGGTGGTGCTGGTGTTGGGGTGGAGCCAAGGCTGAATGCTGACTTGACCATTGGCGTTCAAGCCCCTGAATTCAAAACCGCCGGGGCGGACTTGCCAAGTCACCGCGGCCCCTTGGGTTTGAGACGTGTGTCGTGCGCTCTCGAGCAAGGCGGCCAGGCGTTGGCCTTCGCGTTCAAGTTGGGCTTGTTGCCCATCGCCGATGTAAAAGAGAACCCCCGCCGTGGCCATGGCCATGATGACCAAGATCACCATCAGCTCGATCAGGGTGAAGCCAAGGGCGCTTGATCGGGCGGTGGGTTTATTGCCAGCTGCCAATGTCGGCATCTTTGCCTTGCCCGCCGGATTGACCGTCGGCCCCATAAGACATGACGTCGATTTCGCCCTTGATGCCCGGGTTCAAATACACATAAGGGTGGCCCCAAGGGTCGCTGGGCAGCTTGTCCAAATAAGGTTTCCAGTTGGTCGGTTCCGGCCCCGAAGTCGGGCGCACCACCAAGGCTTGCAGGCCTTGTTCGGCGCTGGGGTAACGCTGGTTGTCAAGCCGATACAGTTTCAGGGCTTGCACCAGGTTGTTGACGTCCGTGCGTGCGGCCGTGATGCGGGCGTCGTCGGCGCGCTCCATCACATTGGGCACGATGAGCGCGGCCAAGACACCGATGATGACCAACACCACCATCAACTCAATCAAAGTGAAGCCACGCTCCAAGCGCGCAAGACGCAGCGGTTTTTGCCGACCGTTGTCGGTTGGCAAGCAATCTAATGGGTCGAGCGCAGGCGCGAGATTGGCAGGGGTATTCATGGCGGAAGTTGTCAAACTTGGTGACAAAAAAGAACATCATAATCGGGTCTCATGAAGTTATCCCTCACCCCATCGACCTGGGCTTTGGCCTGGCCCCAACTCAGCACCTTCGTCGTTTGGGCTTTGGTGGCGGCCAGTGCGTGCTTTTGGTTTTTGCGTTGGACCGATCCACTGAGCAACCCGAACCCAGTGGCCCAAGCCGAGCCGGAGGCTGCGGTTGACCGCGCAGCCACCGCGCAGTGGTTGGGTGCGGGCACGGGCGTCAAGGCCACTTCGCCTTTGGCCGGTCGTTTCAAAGTGATGGGCGTGGTGGCCGACCGCCAAGGCGTGGGCGCCGCCCTGATTGGCATGGATGGCAAGTCTGCGCGTCCCTACCGCGTGGGCGCCGAGGTCGAACCGGGATTGTTGGTCCAAAAACTGCTGCCCCGCTCGGTTCAATTGGGGGCGTCCTTGACGGGCCCCAGCCTGCTCGATTTGGAGCTGCCCGAGGTCAAAAAACCGGCTGAAGAACCCCGAAAGACGCCCTAAACCCCCCTAAAGACGCCGCTTTGAATTCAGGGTTTTAAGAACATCCGGTAAACCGGGTTTTGCGTTTCTTCCACGAACGGGTAATCGAGTTGTTTTAAGAAACGATCGAAGGCCTTGTCGGCTTTGGCGGGCACCTGCACGCCCACCAATATGCGGCCATAGTCTGCGCCTTGGTTGCGGTAGTGGAACAGGCTGATGTTCCATTCAGGCTGCATGCCATTCAAAAATTTCAACAAAGCGCCCGGGCGCTCCGGGAACACAAAACGCAACAGACGCTCGTTTTGTGCCAGCGCCGAAATGCCGCCCACCATGTGGCGAATGTGCTCGGTGGCCAATTCGTCGTGGGTCAAGTCCAGGGTTTTAAAGCCTTGCTTTTCGAAGTTCTTGGCAATCTTGCTCGACTCGCCTTTGCCTTGCGTGGTCAAACCCACAAACACATGCGCTTGTTGGGCGTCGCTGATGCGGTAGTTGAATTCGGTCACATTGCGGGGGCCGCCGGGCAGTTGTGCCACCGTTTCGCAAAAGCGTCGGAAGCTGCCGCGCTCTTCGGGAATGGTGACGGCGAGCAAAGCCTCGCGCTCTTCGCCCATTTCGGCGCGTTCTGCAACGAAGCGAAGGCGGTCAAAATTCATGTTTGCGCCGCACAAAATGGCCGCGTAAGTTTGGCCTTTCACTTTGTGTTGCGCCACGTATTGTTTGATGGCCGCGACCGCCAAGGCGCCGGCAGGCTCGACAATGCTGCGTGTGTCCACAAACACATCTTTGATGGCCGCGCACACCGAGTCGGTGTCCACGGTCATGAACTCGTCGACCAGGTCGCTGGCGATGCGGAAGGTTTCTGCGCCCACTTGCTTGACCGCTGTGCCGTCAGAAAAAAGGCCCACATCGCTCAAGGTCAGGCGCTCGTGGGCCTTGACCGATTGCAGCATGGCGTCGGAATCGTTCATTTGAACGCCGATAACCTTGATTTCTGGGCGCACCGCTTTGATGTAATTGGCCACACCAGAAATCAAGCCGCCGCCGCCAATCGCCACAAACACCGCGTCGAGGCGCGAGCCTTGGCCCAGCGCTTGGAGCTGGCGCAAGATTTCCATGGCAATCGTGCCCTGGCCGGCAATCACATCGGGGTCGTCAAAGGGGTGAACAAAGGTCAGGCCTTGGGCTTTTTCCAACTTCAAGGAATGGGTGTAGGCGTCTGAGTAACTGTCGCCAAACAAAACGACCTCGCCGCCAAAACCCTTGACCGCGTCCACTTTGAGTTGGGGCGTGGTGGTGGGCATGACGATCACAGCGCGGCACCCCATTTTGCGGGCACTCAAGGCCACGCCTTGGGCGTGGTTACCCGCCGAGGCGCAAATAACGCCGCGCTGGAGTTGCTCGGGGCTCAGGTGTGCCATCTTGTTGTAGGCCCCGCGCAGCTTGAAGCTGAAAACGGGCTGCTGGTCTTCGCGTTTGAACAAAACGGTGTTGTGTAACCGGCGGCTCAGCTGCGAGGCGACCTGCAAATTGGACTCGACCGCCACGTCATAGACGCGGGCGTTGAGGATTTTTTGCAGGTAGTCAGCGGGTTGAAGCGCAACGCGGACTGAAGAAGGCGAAGGTGTTTTTTTGGCAGTCATGGCAGACTGAAATGTATATAAAAAAACCCCGAGTCGTGAGACTCGGGGTTAAATCCACCTAAGGAAGAGGTGGAGGAGACAACCTTTAAACAAGCGCTTGGCTTATTCATCAGATGCCTTTAGTTTACGATGTCTATTGCTGCAATGCAACAATAAAAGCAGGAAATAATCTGAATTTGTGTAAATTAATTACAGGAAAACAACATGGAATGCACAGTCAGTTGGACCGGTCAATCGGGTGCCCGCTCCCACATGGGTTTTGTGGCCGAAACCGGCAGCGGTCATGTCTTGATGATGGACGGGGCGCCTGACCCCGCCAAACCTGAAAACGGCGGCCAAAACCTGGCACCGCGGCCGATGGAAACCGTGTTGGCCGGCACCGGCGGTTGTACGGCCTACGATGTGGTCTTGATTTTGAAGCGGGGCCGCCACGACGTGCGCGGTTGTTCGGTCAAGCTCACCAGCGAGCGCGCCGACACCGACCCCAAAGTTTTTACCAAAATTCACATGCAATTCACCGTCACCGGCCATGGCATTCCGGCCAGCGCGGTGGAGCGCGCCATTGCGATGAGCCACGACAAATACTGCTCAGCCAGCATCATGCTGGGCAAAACCGCTGAAATCACCACCGGATTTGATTTGGTCGAAGTCTAAATTCGGTGCGCCACGGTGGTCATCACCTTGGCGGCCGAACGCATCAGCCATTTAACCGGCGTGGGCAACGCGACCCCGCCTGCTTGGGCGGCATGGCGGGCGTGCGCCAATTCATCGGCCTTCATTTGCTGCACGATCTGGCGTGAAGCGCGGTCTTTTTCAGGCAGGCGGCTCAAATGGCTTTGCAAGTGCTCAGCCACTTGCTTTTCAGTTTCCACCACAAAACCCAAACTCACGCGTTCACCCATCCGGCCGGCCAACAACCCCAAGGCGTAAGCCCCAGCAAACCAAACGGGGTTGAGCAGGCTGGGGCGGTCGCCCAACTCGGCCAATCGTTGCTCGGTCCAGGCCAAGTGGTCCACCTCGTCCAGCGCGGCCTCTGCGAATTGGGCTTTAAGGGCTGGGGAGTGGGCTATTTGTCCCTGAGCAATGTAAAGCGCCTGGGCGCAAACCTCGCCCACGTGGTTCACCCGCATCAAAGCGCCAGCCAATTGGCGCTCCTCAGGGGAGAGTTCTGCGGCATGGCCCGCCTGGGTTGACGCCTCTGCGGATTGGCCAGGCGAACGACGGCGAGGGTGATGCGGCGCAAAAAGGGTGCGCAAGGCCCGATCGGCGGTGTTTAACAAGGCGTCCATGGGCTGATTTTGCCTTGAGTGTTGTGTGAAAGCAACATTTTATTTGGGGGAAACCCTAGAAATGGGCCGAAATGCCCCGTCAACCCTTGAACAAGCCCCAATGGTTTGTTTCAATTCAGTTACAGCGAAAGTTGTAAGGGAGTAAATCCCTCAAAAGTTAATTTTTAACCAACGGAGAATTCAATGAAAAAAACCCTCGTAGCCGTCGCCGCTTTGGCCGCCATCGGTGCTGCACAAGCTCAATCTAGCGTGAAGATTGGTGGCGTCTTGGACGGTGGAGTGTCTTCTTATACCAATACGGGTGCAACCCATAAGTCACTCACTTCCTTTGTGGGTGGTGGTTTGGACGCGCCTTCGAACTTCAACCTGTCTGGCTCTGAAGATTTGGGCGGTGGTATGAAGGCCAACTTCATGTTGGAGAGCGGTATCTCGACAGCAAACGGGGGTTTTGCTAACTCCACTGGTGCTTTGTTTGGCCGTATGGCTTTTGTTGGTTTGAGCGGTGGTTTCGGTTCAGTGAACCTGGGCTTGCAGTTCGACCCTGCGTTCGTAGCAACTTTGGAAACAGACCCCAACGGCGCTACTGAATATGCTGCTGGTGTTAGCCAATGGCTGAATACCGCTACATCCAATGCCCAAGGAACTTCTGTTGCTGGTATTTTCGATCAAAACGCTGTTTCTTACAGCACCCCTACCATGGGCGGTTTCGGAGCCACCGTGTTGATGACTCTTGGCGGCGTTGCTGGTAACAGCACAGCCAACAGCCACACATCAGTTGGTCTGAAGTATTCCGGCGTTCCCGGCCTGTTGGTCACCGCTGGTGGTTACCAATCCAAAAATGCCACTGGTGGTACAGGCAATGAATCCAGCTTCGGGGCTTCATATAAGTTTGGCCAGGCCACTTTGGCAGCCAATTATTTGGAAACGAAGACATCTGGTTCTTTGGCTGCTAACAAGCGCACCGCAACCAATTTCGGTGGCGGTTATGAAATCACTTCCGCAGCCAGCGTGACAGCTGGTTACTACGATGTTGAAAACAAAACCACAAATGGTTCACTGAAGACTGTCTCTGTCATCGGTCATTACGCCTTGAGCAAAACTACCAAGTTGTACTTGGGTGGTCAAAATGCTAAGAACAGCGGCTTTGGTGGTGCGGCATTGGACGCAGGTGGTGTTGGTTCGAATGTTTCTACCTCTGCTGCCAACGCCATTACCAGCACTGGTGTTGTGTTCGGTATGACCAAGGCTTTCTAATCTGACTTAATGTTAAGTTTTTAACTTTTACATAAAAAAACCCCCTAGTTAACTCTAGGGGGTTTTTTATTTGTATATTGTTTGAGCGTCACTAAAATAGATCTGAGCCACTTCACATCAGAGAAGTGGCTCTTTTAACTTATCTAACCTGCGTCGAAATGATTAAAAGCGTTTAATGATACCGACACCAAAGGAGTTAGCCGTGGCGCTAGCGACTCCGTAGGGATAGCCAGGACCTACACCATCACCTTGGAAGATAGGTTCAAAAGTGCGGGCTGTTCCATTGTTAACTTGCGAAGCAATGCCATACACAGCTGTTGTTTTGCTGAAGTCATACATGGCAATTTCGTTGGTCATGGTGTTCTTTTTGGAAGCGCCTTGTCCATCATTAGTAACATAGTTAACGCGGATGCTGAGCGGGCCGTTGATTTGGTACTTGGCGCTAACTTGATCAGTTTTGGTGTAAATACCAGTCGAACCATTCGAACCAGTCATTGCCTTAACGGCCTGAACGCCTACTGCAAGCGGGCCAAATGCATAGGTTGCGCCGAACAAACTGTTGTTACCAGTGGCTAATGCTTGTGTATTGAATTGCCCGCCAGGGTTGAGTTGTTCAAATGCGGCAATCAAGTTCAAGCCTTCAATTGGGGCGACAGCCACATAGCCATTGGTGTAGTTGCCACGGCTGCTACCTGCTTGGCCGCCTAGGGCGTATTGAATTTGGCCTGAAACCATGCCCATAGTTGGCAAAGTGTAAGTAATAGCATTAGCCGTGAAAAAGTGAGCGTATCCCCCCGAAATGGATGCATTTACCAAGTCAGAATTTGACCAACCTGGGGCGGAAATGATAGAGGCCAAAATGAACGGTGAAAGTTCAACACCTGCAGTTACACTTCCGAAGCTCCCGCTGAGGCCAGCATTGGCAGCACGACGGAAAATACCAGTTGGGTTGTTAGTGCCATTTGTGGGGTTAACGTCTCCTTCCATGCGAAAAACGCCACGCATACCATTGCCCAAATCTTCAGACCCCTTTAAACCCCAAACAGAGGAGTAAATGGCTGATGCACTCATTCTTGTCACTGAAGCGTGGGCAGAAGCGGAACCTACGTTGCTAATATTTTGTAAAGAGGCATCGATAAGCCCATAAGCAGTGACGCTTGATTGAGCATGAGCAGTGATAGCGCTCAATGTAGCGATTGATGCTAAAGCAATTATTTTTTTCTTCAAGGTTATCTCCCATTGTAAAAGTTTAGATTGACCTCCATTAGTAAAGGTCAATCATCATTTTTCCTTCATTAAAGAAAGATGACAATAATCGCTTTCCTATTTGTTGCAAAAAAACATCGCTTTTATTAAAGATGTGGGTTTTTATCGGGTAATCACTTAGGTATGTAATTCAAGATCCAGATAAATTTGTTGTGGTGATGGTTCAAAATTAAGGGTCTTCTGGCATGACCACTGCTCAAATTCAAAATCTGCTTTTGATCTGCGTGATCCTCGGCTTCGCCTGCATGGAGGTTGTTTCTCGTCGTTATAAAACCACGGTGAACGCCAGTGCCAATGACACGAAGCTGGAGCTCTTCATGTTCTTGAGTTTGTTGGCGATCACGCAGCCGTTGGCGATCTTCGTCACCAGCAAATTGGGTCACTGGCTGGCACCTGAATACAAAAACATCCTCGCCGATTGGCCTTGGTGGGCCATGTTTGGCTTGTTGATCTTGGTCGATGACCTGACGCAATATTGGTGGCACCGCCTGTCCCATTCGCCCTTGCTGTGGCCGTTGCACCGAGCCCACCACTCGGCTCAGTACATGAGCATTCGCGTCACCTTCAGAAATAACTTTTTCTACTACTTGATGATGCCCGGCCTGTGGTTCGCAGGGGGCTTGCTTTATTTGGGCGTCGGCGGCGTGGTCTACGTGGTTTACATCGTCTTGAAGCTCACCATCATTTTGGGCGCCCATTGCGCCTGGCGTTGGGACGAACCGATCTACAGGATTCCGGCCCTGCGCCCCTTGGCTTGGGTTTTGGAGCGACTCATTTCAACCCCCGCCACGCACTGGGCCCACCACGCCATCACCAACGACGACGGCGTGGGGCATTACAAGGGCAACTTTGGGAACATGCTGTTCATTTGGGACCTCCTGTTCGGAAGCGCCTTGATTACCCGTCAATACCCCCCTCAAGTCGGTTTGATCGACGATACCTTGTACGGGCCTGAGCGCTGGTATCACCAAATGTTTTTCCCGTTGTTTCAATCTCCGCGTGAGCAGAGTGCTTTGAAAACAGGTCAAAAAAACCTTTAAACCCTTTCTAATCCTGGTTATGAAACTCGATTCCTCGTTATCCGCCATCGTCACAGGAGGCGCCTCAGGCTTGGGCGCAGGCACCGCGAGGTGGCTGGCCGCTCGGGGCGTGAAGGTCGCCCTTTTTGATTTCAACGAAGCCCAAGGGTCGGCATTGGCGAATGAAATTGGCGCGGTGTTTTGTAAAGTCGATGTGACTTCAGAAAGTGATGTCGATGCGGCTTTCGAAAAAGCCCGTGCTGCGAATGGCCAAGAGCGCATCTTGGTCAATTGCGCAGGCACCATCAATGCCATTAAAACGGCCAGTCGCCACAAGCAAACAGGACAGGCGCAACACTTTCCTTTGGCCGACTTCGAGCGCGTCATTCAAATCAATTTGATTGGCTCTTTCAGATGCCTGGCCAAGTCGGCGGCGGGCATGCTGAATTTGGAGCCCCTGACGGACGGGGAACGAGGCGTCATCATCAACACGGCATCGATCGCCGCCCAAGAAGGACAAATTGGGCAAGCCGCCTACAGCGCTTCCAAGGGCGGAATTTTGGGAATGACCTTGCCCATTGCCCGCGATTTGATGAACGAGGGCATCCGCATCAACGCCGTTTTGCCCGGCATTTTTAAAACGCCGATGGTTTCAGGCATGCCTGAAAATGTTCAAGCGGCCTTGGCTTCAGGCGTGCCTTTTCCCAAGCGCTTGGGCACGCCCGAAGACTTTGCGCACTTGGTGGAATCGATCATTGAGAACCCGTATTTGAACGGCGAAAGCATTCGTCTCGACGGGGCCGTTCGGCTCACCCCCCGTTAATACAGCGCTCAGGGCTCGTTCATCGGCTCTGGTGTTGTGCTTGAAATTCGCGCATGAATTGCGCCAATTTCTGCGCTGCGTCCAAGCGCACGCCGTTGTAAAGCGAGGCGCGCAGGCCGCCAGTGCTGCGGTGGCCAGCCAAGCCGGTGAAGCCGGCTGCAGTGGCTTGATGAAGAAACCGGGCTTCAAGTTCCGCATCGTGCAAGCGGAAACAGACGTTCATCATCGAGCGGTCACGGGTCGCCGCGTGGCCTTTATAAAAACCTGAACTGGCGTCGATGACCTCATACAAAGCGTTTGCTTTGGCTTGGTTGATTTGCCCCATGGCGCTCAAGCCGCCGATGTCTTCTTGCAGCCAACGCAGCACCAAATGCACCACATAAATCGCAAAAACAGGGGGGGTGTTGTAGTTGGAATGTGCCGCCACT
>CAILKX010000099.1 GCA_903834975.1 uncultured Curvibacter sp. | reverse complement strand
CAAACGCCCGCCGTCCACCAACCGACCGAACAGTAACTCGTCGGCCAAGGCGCGGCGAATCGTGTCTTGAATCAAGCGCTGCATCGGCCGCGCGCCCATCAGCGGGTCGAACCCCTTCTTGGCCAGATAGGCCCGCAGGTTGTCGGTGAAGGTGACGTCGACTTTTTTCTCAGCCAACTGGGTTTCCAGTTGGAGCAAGAACTTGTCGACCACCCGCATGATGACCTGCTCATCCAAGGCTTTGAAACTGACGATGGCGTCCAAACGGTTGCGGAATTCAGGGGTGAACAGGCGTTTGATGTCGGCCATTTCATCGCCCGATTCACGTGGATTCGTGAAACCAATGGTGGCCTTGTTCATGGTTTCAGCGCCCGCGTTGGTGGTCATGATGATGATCACGTTGCGGAAGTCGGCCTTGCGTCCGTTGTTGTCGGTCAAGGTGCCGTGGTCCATGACCTGCAACAGCACATTGAAGATGTCGGGGTGGGCTTTTTCGATTTCGTCGAGCAACAAAACCGCATGTGGTTTTTTGGTGACGGCCTCGGTCAGCAAGCCCCCTTGGTCAAAGCCCACATAGCCGGGCGGCGCGCCAATCAAACGGCTGACGGCGTGGCGTTCCATGTACTCGGACATGTCAAAGCGCATCAACTCGATGCCCATGATGTAGGCGAGTTGCTTGGCGGCTTCGGTTTTGCCGACGCCTGTGGGGCCGCTGAACAAGAAGGCGCCGATGGGCTTGTCGCCCTTGCCAAGGCCGGAGCGCGCCATCTTGACAGAAGCAGCCAAGACTTCGAGGGCTTTGTCTTGGCCGAACACCACGCTCTTCAAGTCGCGTTCCAGGGTTTGCAATTTGCCGCGGTCGTCGTTGGACACATTGGCGGGCGGGATGCGGGCAATTTTGGCCACGATCTCTTCGATCTCGGTTTTGCCAATCGTCTTTTTGCGTTTAGAAGGCGTCAAGATTCGTTGCGCCGCACCGGCCTCGTCGATGACGTCGATGGCCTTGTCGGGCAAATGGCGGTCGTTGATGTATTTCGCCGACAACTCGGCGGCCGCCTGCAACGCCGCTGCCGCGTATTTGACGCTGTGGTGCTCTTCAAAGCGCGATTTGAGGCCCTTCAAAATGTCGATCGTTTGCTCGACCGAAGGCTCGTTCACATCGACCTTTTGGAAACGACGAGACAAGGCCGCGTCTTTCTCGAAAATGCCGCGGTATTCCGTGAAGGTCGTCGCACCAATGCATTTGAGTTGACCACTCGACAAGGCGGGTTTAAGCAAATTGGACGCATCCAGCGTGCCGCCTGAAGCCGCACCCGCACCAATCAAGGTGTGGATTTCGTCGATGAACAAAATGGCGTTGGGTTTTTCTTTGAGCGTCTTCAAAACGCCCTTCAGGCGTTGCTCAAAGTCACCGCGGTATTTGGTCCCGGCCAGCAAGGCGCCCATGTCGAGCGAATAAACAATGCCTTCGCTCAAAATTTCGGGCACATCGCCTTGGGTGATGCGCCAAGCCAAGCCCTCGGCGATGGCGGTTTTGCCCACGCCGGCCTCGCCCACCAAAAGCGGGTTGTTTTTGCGGCGGCGGCACAAAATTTGAATGACGCGCTCCACCTCATGTTCACGGCCAATCAAGGGGTCGATCTTGCCTTCCTTGGCCATTTGGTTCAGGTTTTGGGTGTACTGCTCGAGCGGCGAGGCTTTTTCATTGGCTTGTGCGCCTTCTTCAGGCTCGGCCTGGCCCCCTTCGGGTTTGGCCGGCTCAGGCGGTTCGCCCTTTTTGATGCCGTGGGCCATGAAGTTCACCACGTCCAAGCGGGTCACGCCTTGTTGGTGCAGGTAGTAAACCGCGTGCGAGTCTTTCTCGCCAAAAATAGCGACCAAGACGTTCGAACCGTTCACTTCTTTTTTGCCGTTGCCCGTGCTTTGCACATGCATGATGGCGCGCTGAATGACGCGCTGAAAGCCCAAAGTGGGTTGGGTATCCACCTCGTCAATGCCAGCCACTTGCGGCGTGTTGTCTTTGATAAATGTTGTCAAAGACTTGCGAAGGTCATCGATGTTGGCCGAGCAAGCACGCAGCACTTCGGCGGCGCTGGGGTTGTCCAACAAAGCCAGCAACAAGTGCTCGACCGTGATGAACTCGTGGCGCTGTTGACGCGCCTCGACAAAGGCCATGTGTAGGCTAACTTCTAATTCTTGGGCAATCATGATTCTTTCCTTCTGCCTGGTTTCAGCCTATTTAGGGGCTAGTGTGTCACGATTCAATCGGCTCCGCCACGCATTGCAGGGGATGTCCTGATTTGCTGGCCGCATCCATGACCTGATCCACTTTGGTGGCCGCGACATCGCGGGAATAAACACCGCAGACGCCTCGACCATCGAGGTGAATTTTGAGCATGATTTGGGTCGCGGTTTCGCGGTCCTTGTTAAAAAATTCTTGAATGACCATCACGACAAACTCCATCGGCGTGTAGTCGTCATTCAGCATCAGCACTTGGTACATCTGAGGTGGCTTGGTCTTCTGGGGCACTCGCTCCAAAAGTACCGTGTCACCGTTGTCACGTTCGGGGGTCAAAGTCGGGGACTTGCCAGGGGGTTGCTTGGGTTTCGTAGCCATTGAAATCATTCTATAGGCGCTTGGCGGGTGTCGCAGAGTCAAAATGGCTAAATCCCTTTCTTGAGATCCCATTTGGTGTTCACTCTCTGAATTTCAAGGGCCGTCGTAAACGACTTTCGCCTGCCCTTGGTGCGCCTGTGCCATCCAAGCCGCCAGAGCCGCATCGCTGGGGAAACACCGGAATTCTTCGCCCAGCTGCAAAGCGACTTGCGCCTGTTCCAACTGGACGGCCAATCGGACGTCCAAACCTTGTGAGATGGCTTGTGACATTGCCCCTTGTGGGGTTTCTTCGATTTTGGGTGGAAAGGAATGCAGCAAACTGGCCACTTGCGGCGCCCGGTGGTCGGTGCCATCCAGCGCCACTTGCACCTGTAAATACCGACCAAAACGGCAACGCGCCGCGGGCAAATCCCAAGCCTGCACCAAGCCCAAGCGCAAATCACCGCTGCGGCGGTCGACCTGGCATTTGGCGCTGACCACCAGGACGGCGTCGTCTTTCAAGGCATTTTTATGGCTGTTGATCAACGCCTCGTCCGCGGTCATTTCGACCGACGCGGTTTTGTCGTCCAGCTTAAAAATCGCCAACTTGCCTCGTTGGGTGTTGATGACCCGGTAATCACTCACCACGCCGGCGAGCAGCAAGGGGTCGCGGCTGTCGGTAATGGAGGCCAAATCGCGGCGCACAAATTGGCGCACCTCGCGGGACACTTCATCAAACAAATGACCAGTCAGATAAAAGCCCACCGCTGATTTCTCAAAAACCAATTGTTCGCGAACGCCCCAAGGAGGCACCTGGACCCAGTCGGGCTCTTGGGTGCTGGCGCCTTGGGCATCGTCGCCCATCATGTCGAACAGCCCCCCCTGATCGGCGTTGTTGGCACTGGCCAGGGCGAATTCAAAGGCCCGGTCAAGGGTCGCCACCAACACGGCGCGGTTGGCGTGCAAGGCATCAAATGCCCCCGCTTTGATCAGCGCTTCAACGGTGCGTTTGTTGATGCGGCTGCGCTCGACGCGGAGACAGAAGTCAAACAAACTCTTGAAAGGTCCGCCGGCCTCGCGCGCGGCCACCACGGCTTCAATGGCCGCTTGACCCGTCCCTTTGATGGCCCCTAAGCCGTAACGGATGACTTGGTCAGAAACCGGTTCAAACCGATAAACCCCGCGGTTCACATCGGGCGGCTCAAAACGCAGGCCCATCTTGACGGCGTCCTCGTACAACACCTTGAGCTTGTCGGTGTCGTCCATTTCCACCGTCAAGTTGGCGCAAAAGAACTCGGCCGTGTAGTGCACCTTGAGCCAAGCGGTGTGGTAGGCCAATAAAGAGTATGCGGCCGCGTGCGATTTGTTGAATCCATAGCCGGCGAATTTCTCCATCAAGTCGAAAACTTCGTCGGCCTTTTGTTCATTCAGGCCATTTTTAGCCGCGCCTTCCCGAAAGATTTGGCGGTGCTCGGCCATTTCCTCGGCCTTCTTTTTACCCATCGCTCGGCGCAACAAATCAGCGCCACCGAGGCTGTAACCGCCCAGCACCTGCGCGGTTTGCATCACCTGCTCTTGGTAGACCATGATGCCGTAGGTTTCAGACAACACCGACTCCACGAGGGGGTGGGGATAGAGCACCTCTTCGCGGCCGTGCTTGCGTGCGACAAAGCTCGGAATCAGGTCCATTGGGCCGGGTCGGTACAAGGCATTCAGGGCAATCAGGTCTTCCAAGCGCGTGGGCTTGGCGTCTTTCAACATGCCCTGCATCCCGCGGCTTTCAAACTGGAAAACGGCCTCGGTTTTGCCTTCTTGAAACAATCGGTAGGTCGGCGCGTCGTCAAGCGGCAGGGTTTCAAAATTGAAGTTTTCTTGACCCGCGTGGCGCTGAACAATGAAGCCCCGCGCCAGCTCCAAAATGGTCAAGGTGGCCAAGCCCAAAAAGTCGAATTTCACCAAGCCGATGGCTTCCACGTCGTCTTTGTCGTATTGGCTCACCGCCGACTCGCTGCCGGGCTGTTGGTAGAGCGGGCAAAAGTCGGTCAACTTGCCGGGCGCGATCAAAACGCCGCCCGCGTGCATGCCAATGTTGCGGGTCATGCCTTCCAATTTTTGCGCCAACTCAATCAGGGTTTTGACGTCTTCTTCTTTCTGAATGCGCTCGGCCAGCACCGGTTCCATGGCGATGGCGTAGTTGTTTTTGTCGCCGTCTTTTTTGACGTCGGGCGGGTATTGCAAGGTCACAGACATCCCGGGTTTATTGGGGATGAGCTTGGAGATGCCATCGCAAAAGGTGTAGCTCAAGTCGAGGACACGGCCAACGTCGCGTATGGCGGCTCGCGCCGCCATGGTGCCGAAGGTGGCAATCTGACTGACCGCGTTTTTACCGTATTTGTCTTTGACGTAATCGATGACGCGGTCGCGGTTGCCTTGGCAAAAGTCAATATCAAAGTCGGGCATGGAGACCCGCTCCGGGTTCAAAAACCGCTCGAACAGCAAGTTGTATTGCAGGGGATCCAAGTCGGTGATTTTGAGGGCGTAAGCCACCAAAGAGCCGGCGCCAGAACCCCGCCCGGGCCCCACCGGGCAACCATGGGTTTTGGCCCACTGAATGAAGTCACCCACAATCAAAAAATAGCCAGGAAAACCCATCTTCACGATGGTGTTCAGCTCAAATTCCAAGCGCTCAACATAGCGCGGTTTTTGGGCCTCGCGCACTGAAGCATCGGGATACAGCAAGGCCAACCGCTCGTCCAACCCTTGGTGCGAGGCGAACCGAAAGTAGTCCTCGATGGGCATGCCATTTGGCGTGGGGAAATCAGGCAGTTGGGGTTTGCCGAGCGTCAAAGACAGGCTGCAGCGGCGGGCAATTTCAAGTGTGTTGTCGACCGCCGAGGGCAGGTCGGCAAATAAGGCCTGCATCTGCGCGGCGCTCTTGAAATACTGCTCGCGGGTGAACTTGCGCGGACGTCGGGGGTTGCTGAGAATTTCACCCTCAGAGATGCAGATGCGCGCCTCATGGGCCTCGTAATCGTCGGGCTCGGTGAACTGGACGGGATGCGTGGCCACCAACGGCAACTTCAAACGTGCCGCCAATTTGACGCTGGCGCGAACCAGCGATTCGTCGTCGGGGCGGCCTGCGCGTTGCACTTCCAAATAAAAGCGGTGCGGAAACAAGGCCGCCAATGTCAAAGCCAGTTCCGAAGCGCCCGCCAAGTCTTCGCGCAACAAAGCCTGGCCGATGGCGCCGGTGTTGGCGCCCGAGAGGCAAATGAGTCCTTCGCCCAATTCATTCAGCCATTCCAGTCGGCAAACGGCTTGGGTGTTGGAGGCACTTTGGGTCCAGGCCCGTGCCAACAATTCGCAGAGGTTGAGATAGCCTTGGTGGTTTTGAACCAAGAGCAAAAGTCGTCCGTTGGGAAATTGCACATCAGCCCCAATCAGGGGCTTGAGGCCTTTGCCACGGGATTCTTTGTAATGCTTGACGGCCCCAAACAAGTTGTTCAGGTCGGTGATGGCCAAGGCGGGCTGACCGTCTTGGGCGGCCCGCTTGACGACATCGTCAATGCGGTTGGTGCCGTCCACCACCGAGAACTCAGAATGCAGGCGAAGATGGACAAAGGGGGATGCTGACATCCCACCATTGTAGGGAGGCTTACTTGTTAAAACGGCCTGTGACCTCGGCCACGCGAGCGCCATATTGCTTGGCGGTTTCTAAGTCACCAGGCAGCATTTCGTCGGCCGAAGCGTCGGAAGGGGTGGTGGCCATGGCGCCTGCTGAAGAGCCCACGTAGTTAAGGTCATTGCGCTGCGCCGATTTGGCGTTGCTGGGCATCATGCCGGTGCTGACCCAAACGCCGCCGTGTTGCATGGCCAACGTCATGAAATAGTGCAAGGTGGAGTGCTTGTCACCGTTCATCGTGGCGCTGTTGGTGAAGCCACCGAAGACCTTGTTTTTCCAAGCTTGGGTGAACCAGGCTTTGGAAGAAGCATCCGCAAATTTCTTGAATTGCCACGTGGCCATGCCCATGTAAGTGGGTGAGCCAAAAATGATCGCGTCCGCGGCGTTCAGTGTGGCCCAGTCGGCGTCGCTCAAGTTGCCGTCGGCGTCGATGGCGACCAATTGGGCACCCGCCCCCTCGGCGACAGATTGCGCCATGCGTTGGGTGTGGCCATAGCCAGAGTGATAAACCACTGCGATTTTGCTCATGAAAATACTCCTGTTGAGTTGTTAAAGGGGAACTTAATTCAGCGAACCATTTAGGGATGAGTGGGCCGGTTTCAAGCGGCCAAATCAAAGACCAGCACTTCGGCGTCTAGGCCTTGGCCGAATTGCAATTCGGTCTCTTGCGCCACACGCAAAGCGTCCCCGCCAGACAATTTTTGACCGTTCACCGTCAATTCGCCGCGAATCAAATGCACATAGGCCAAGCGGCCGGGGGCCAAGCCCAATTGGGCGGATTCGGCGCCATCAAAAAGGCCCGCATAAAGCTGGGCGTCGGCAGAAATCGTCACCGCGTTGCGACTTTGCGCTGGCGTCAAACCGGCCGTGAAAGTGGCAGGCGCAGCGACCAAGGCCAAATGACCGCGTTTGTCGGAAGGCACCACGGTTTTTTGCTCATAGCTGGGGGGGATGCCCGTGACGTTGGGCTCAATCCAAATTTGCAAAAAATGCGTGGTGTCGTTGGGGGCGTGGTTGAACTCGCTGTGCATCACACCGCGCCCAGCGCTCATACGCTGCACGTCGCCAGGCGGGATGCCTTTGACGTTGCCCATGCTGTCTTTGTGCGCCAAATTGCCAGACAACACGTAGCTGATGATTTCCATGTCCCGGTGCCCATGGGTTCCGAAGCCGGAGCCGGGGGCGATGCGGTCTTCGTTGATGACGCGCAAATTGCCCCAGCCCATGTGCGCGGGGTCGTGGTATCCGGCAAATGAAAAGCTGTGAAACGAACGCAGCCAACCGTGATCGGCATAACCCCGTTCTTGCGAAGGACGCAAACTCAACATACAAAAGCCTCCCAGTGAATCCTGATCTTGGGTTCACTATAGGCGGCCTTTTTAGGGGACATGACGCGCAGACTTCACGGCATCGTTCAACTTTTTTGAATATGATCCTGCCCATGACCTCCGCACGCGACGTTTTAACCCCCGATGCCTTGGCGATGCTGCAAGAAGTGGCCCGCGCAGGCAGTTTTGCCGCCGCAGCCCGCCAATTGGGCTTGGTGCCCAGCGCCCTGACCTACCGCGTCCGGCAAATCGAAGACGCCTTGGATGTCTTGCTGTTTGACCGCAGCAGTCGCCAAGCCAAGATGACCGAGGCCGGCAAAGAGCTCATGCGCGAAGGTGCCCGTTTGTTGAGCGAGATTGACGCCGTGGCCAACCGCGTTCGCCGCGTCGCCACGGGCTGGGAAGCCCAATTGACCATTGCCGCCGACGGCGTGATTTCACGGGCCACTTTGTTTGAACTGGCCGAGGCTTTTTTTGCCCTCAATCCCCCCACCCGCCTCAAAATTCGCGATGAGATTTTGAGTGGGACCTTGCAGGCCTTGGCTTCGGGACAAGCCGACTTGGCGATTGGCGTTCTCGAGGACTCGGCACAAAACCTGACGATTTCAGATTTGCAAATGCAGCCATTGGCTCAGATCGAGTTTGTCTTTGCGGTGGCCCCGAGCCATCCATTGGCGGCCATGAAGCAAGCCTTGAGCGACCCCGTCATCCGTCAACATCGGGCCATCGCCGTGGCCGATACGGGCGTGCCGGGCAAGGGGTTGACGCGTAACTTGTTGTCGGGCCAAGAGGTCTTCACCGTGCCGACCATTCAGGCCAAAATCGACGCCCAAGTGCGCGGATTGGGTTGTGGATTCGTGCCCGAACCTGCCGTGCGCGCTCACCTCGCAGCAGGTCGGCTGATTCAAAAAACCTTGGAGCGCCCCATCCAAGCCGCGCGCGGCGCATACGCTTGGCGCTCACATCCTCAGCAAGGCCCAGGACGGGCTTTGCAATGGTGGTTGGACCAATTGGCCTCCCCCGTGACCCGCCAAGCCTTGGCTGAAAATTTTGATGGTTAAGCCTGAAAGTTCAAATTACCGAGGCCGATTTGCCCCTTCGCCCACCGGCCCCTTGCATGCAGGCTCTTTGGTGGCGGCATTGGCCAGTTGGCTCGATGCGAAAGCCCACCAAGGTGAGTGGCTGGTTCGCATTGAAGACATCGACGCCCCCCGCTGTGCGGTCGGCGCTGACGGGTGGATTCTTAAACAGCTGGCCGACTGTGGCCTGCATCCCGATCGCCCGCCCGTCTGGCAGTCGCAAAGAAGCGCGCTTTACTCGACCGCATTGGAGCAACTGCAAAAAACAGGCGTGTCCTATGCCTGCTCATGCACCCGCAAACAAATCACGGACACGCTGAATGCGCAAGGGGTGCCCCCATCTCGCCACCACATCGCGGTATACCCCGGCACCTGCAGGCCGAAACCGCCCCTTGAGCGGCGTGAAAGGCCTGTGGCTTGGCGCTTCCAGACGCCACAAAACGCCCAGTTTGATTGGCAAGACCGCCGGCTCGGGCCGCAACATCAGGTCGTCGCCACCGAAGTGGGCGACTTTGTCTTAAAACGCGCCGACGGCCTTTGGGCTTACCAATTGGCGGTTGTGGTGGACGACGCCGAGCAAGGCATCACCGATGTGGTACGCGGAGAAGATCTGGCCGACAACACCCCCCGCCAAATTGCTTTGCAGCAAGCCCTCGGGCTGCCCACGCCGCGTTACTTGCACCTGCCCCTGGTCCGGGATGCCAGCGGCGAGAAACTCTCAAAACAGCATGGGGCCATGGCCGTGCAGACGGACACGCCCGGCCAAGCACTTGAGGCGTTGCAATCAGCGGCAGCGCGACTGGGTTTGAGCAGCGCCATGGGTCGAGGCGACACCACAAGCCTGGCCGAGGCGCTGCATGGCTGGTGTCAAGAATGGCAGGAAAAGTGGCAGCCGAT
>CAILKX010000098.1 GCA_903834975.1 uncultured Curvibacter sp. | reverse complement strand
TGCTCGATGATTTACGAACTCAGTCAACGCTTTTATTTTGAAGCCGCCCACACCCTGCACCGAAGCATCGAGGCGGAAGGCAGTCGCCGCATCCATGGCCACACCTACCATGTCGAAGTCACACTCAGAGGAACCCCAAAAAGCGAGGGGAGCTCAGACGGCTTGGAGAGCGGTATGTTGATGGACTTGGGACGGTTCCGTGCGGCGTTGGAACCTGTCCGTCAACAACTCGACCATCACTTTTTGGACGAAGTGGCCGACTTGGGCAGGCCCACGCTTGAAAACCTGTGTGCCTACCTGCACCAACAATTAAAAACCACCCTGCCCCTGATCCACAAAATCAGCATTGAACGCCCCGCGAGCGGCGACCGATGCACCTTGTTTGTGAGTTAAGCCCAACTTGCCGAGGAAATCAGAATGAACGCCTCAAAAGTCTGCCTGGTCATCGGTGCCGGAGACGCCACCGGGGGCGCTGTGGCCAAGCGTTTTGCACGAGAGGGCTACACCGTCTGCGTGACCCGTAGAAGTTTAGAAAAACTGCAGCCCCTGGTTGACGAAATCAAAAGCACGGGGGGTCAAGTGCATGGTTTTGGCTCCGACGCGCGGCAGGAAGAAGAGGTCGTGTCCTTGGTGGAGCACATTGAATCCACGATCGGCCCCATTGAGGTCATGGTGTTCAACATTGGTGCGAATTCACCCAACAGCATCCTGACCGAAACCGCCCGCAGGTACACCAAGATGTGGGAAATGACCTGTTTGGCCGGTTTTTTGGTGGGTCGTGAAGTGGCCAAGCGCATGGTTCAAAGACCCCACCAGGCCGATTCAGACATTGGCGTGCTGGGCCAGCGCCATAAGGGCACCCTCATCTTTACAGGTGCCACAGCCTCCCTTCGCGGCAGTGCGCATTTCGCAGGTTTTTCGGGTGGCAAGATGGCCTTGCGGGCCCTGGCCCAGAGCATGGCGCGAGAACTGGGCCCCATGGGCATCCATGTGGCACACACCATCATCGACGGCGCGATCGACACCGAATTTATCCGAACCTTGTTCCCTGAGCGCTATGCCCTGAAGGACCAAGGCGGCATCTTGAACCCCGCTCACATCGCCGATGCGTATTGGATGCTGCACCAACAACCGCGCGATGCCTGGACACACGAACTCGATTTACGACCCTATTTAGAAAAGTTTTGATTCATAAAAACGGAGACAAAAATGGCCTCACAATTTGATTTTTATTTCGACTTTGGCAGCCTCGCCTCTTACCTCGCCCATACGCAATTGCCGAAAATAACCGCTGAAACAGGGGCCACCCCCGTCATGCGCCCGATGTTGTTGGGCGGTGTTTTCCAAGCGACAGGCAACGCCTCCCCCATGTCGGTTCCCGCCAAAGGCCGCTACGTCTTTACCGACATGAAGCGCTTTGCCGACGAATACGGGGTGCCTTTGGTGATGAACCCCCACTTTCCCATCATCACCACCCCCTTGATGCGTGGCGCTACCGCCATTCAAATCCAAGAGCCTGCGAATTTTCAGCGCTACATGGACGCCGTTTACCGCGCCATTTGGGTCGATGGCCTCAACCTCAACGACCCTGACGTGGTGGGCCAGGTGTTGACGCAAGCTGGTTTTGACGCCGCCAAGGTCTTGGCGATGGCCAACGACCCCATCACCAAAGACCAGTTAAAAGCCGTCACGATGAAGGCGGTTGAGCGGGGTGTTTTTGGTGCCCCCACCTTCTTTGTGGGCGATCAGATGTTTTGGGGACAAGACCGCATTGAGCAGGTCAAAAAAGCCTTAATGCATTAAGCCCGAGGCGACATTGATCGCCAAGGCCAGGATCACCATGTTGAAGGCGAACGACAACAGGCTTTGGCCCATCACCAAACGGCGCATGTCGCGCGTCGCCACGGCAATGTCTGAGACTTGGGCGCACATGCCAATGCCACAAGAGAAGTACAAAAAATCCAAGTAATCTGGTTCTTGCTTGCCCGGAAACAACAAGGCACTCCGTTGGTCTTGTCGGTAATAAAGGTAGGCATACCGGAATGCAAAAACCGTGTGAATCAACAGCCATGACTCCACCAAACCAAACAAACACAACATCAAATGACCAAAACGTTGGAGCGCATCTTCGGTGTTGGCGTTGTTTAAAAGGGAAACAATGCTGGCCACACTGAACAGCCAAGCCAAGCTCAAGCCCGTGAAAATAAGCCGTGTTGAAGGATCCAATGAGGAGACTCTGGCTTGGGTTTGAGTGGCGTCCAAATGGTAAGCCAGCGCCCAAAAATGCCAGAGTAACCAACAGCAGCCCAAACCCCAAGCCAGCAAGCCCCGTGTGGGCCAACTGAACGGCAAGCCCAAACACAACAACCCCACCAGCACCGCCACCATCAATTGCTGGTAGAGGGGTCGGTGGTGAATCGTGGAGTGCATGGTGCGGTGGTTTTCCTAAGACAGGGTATACGGTACTGTGTTGATCGGCATTTGATAATATCAAAGCCAACTCATTGATCATCTCACCGTTGATCAGCTCACTTCATGTCCAATAATCCCTCCCACAAAGTGCCTTTGCCCGTCGATCAGGAGCTGGTGCTCAAGGTCATTCCGCTACCGGCCGACTGCAACGCCAATGGCGATATTTTTGGCGGGTGGGTCATGGCGCAGGTCGACTTGGCCGGCTCGGTGTTGCCGGCCCGCTTGGCCCGGGGGCGCATTGCCACGGTGGCGGTGAATGAGTTCATCTTCAAGCAGCCTGTGCGGTTGGGTGACATCTTGAGTTTCTTCGCCACCATCAGCCGAGTGGGTCGCACGTCCGTTACCGTCAAAGTGGAGGTCTTTGCCGAGCGCCATTTGATGCAAGGCGAATACGTCAAAGTGACCCAAGCCAACTTGACCTATGTGGCGATTGACGAACAGGGTCGTCCACGCCCATTACCGCAAAAAGCCCCTTGAGAACTTTGGGCCCTGACAAAGCCCCTTTGAAAGTCAATAATGGGCCACGATGACGACCCCTCAATCTGAAGACCCCTCGAGCCTCGGCTCGGTCGCCCCCCTCAGCGCCGCCAAGCGCTATTTGCCTTGGGTCGTGGCGACGGCGCTGTTCATGGAGCAACTTGACTCGACCATCGTCAACACCGGCATTCCCGCCATGTCGGCGAGTTTGGGGGTCAGTCCTTTGAGTTTGAAAGCCGTGGTCACCAGCTACATCTTGGCCTTGGCCGTAAGCATCCCCGTGAGCGGTTGGTTGGCCGAGCGCTTTGGCTCGAAGCAGGTTTTCATGTCGGCGGTGGCCTTGTTCACCTTGTCGTCTTTGCTTTGTGGCATGGCGCCCAGCGCCCCTTTTTTGGTGGCGGCCCGCATTCCGCAAGGCATTGCAGCGGCCATGATGATGCCGGTGGGCCGCATGGCGCTGCTCCACACCTTTGACAAAAGTGAACTCCTCAAGGCCATGAATTTCGTCATCATCCCCGCTCTGCTGGGGCCCTTGTTGGGGCCGACGGTGGGCGGTTTGATCGTGCATTGGCTGTCTTGGCGAGACATGTTTTTTGTCAATTTGCCCGTGGGCGTGCTGTTGCTGTTTTTTGCTCAAAAGCACATGCCGAATTTTCAGTCAAAAGAGCCTCGCCCTTTGGATGTGAAAGGCCTGTTGTTGTTTGGTTCGGGGGTGGGCATTTTGTCTTGGTTGCTGGAAATTTTTGGCGCTCACGGCTTGAGCAACTCACAAGCCTTGGTCTGGCTGGTGATCTCTTTAAGCCTCATTGGGGCTTATGTCATCCACGCCTTGCGCGTGCCCTATCCCTTGCTCAACTTGGCTTTGTTCAAGATTCGCACCTTTCGCGTGTCGGTACTCGGCGGCTTTGTGACGCGGCTTGGGGTCGGAGGCATGCCCTTTTTGTTACCACTTTTGTTTCAAGTTGGTTTGGGCATGCCGGTCTGGCAATCGGGTTTGTTGATGATGCCCGCCGCACTGGCCGCCATGGGCATGAAGCTGCTGTCACAACCCATGCTCAAGCGCTGGGGTTACCGCAGCGTTTTGATTGTGAACACGCTGATGGTGGCCGTCACCATC
>CAILKX010000097.1 GCA_903834975.1 uncultured Curvibacter sp. | reverse complement strand
GGCGCTGAAACCATGAACAAGGCCACCATTGGTTTCACGAATCCACGTGAATCGGGCGATGAAATGGCCGACATCAAACGCCTGTTCACCCCTGAATTCCGCAACCGTTTGGACGCCATCGTCAGCTTCAAAGCCTTGGATGAGCAGGTCATCATGCGGGTGGTCGACAAGTTCTTGCTGCTACTGGAAACCCAGTTGGCTGAGAAAAAAGTCGACGTCACCTTCACCGACAACTTGCGGGCCTATCTGGCCAAGAAGGGGTTCGACCCGCTGATGGGCGCGCGGCCGATGCAGCGCTTGATTCAAGACACGATTCGCCGCGCCTTGGCCGACGAGTTACTGTTCGGTCGGTTGGTGGACGGCGGGCGTTTGACCGTGGATTGGGATGAAACCAACCCCGACAAACCCGAGGTCAAACTGGACATTCAGCCCTTGCCCAAGCGAGAACGCGGCGAGCGAGGCGCCAAGGCCGAGTCCAGTGAATCGAGTGAAGCCACCGCTGATTGAGGTGTGTTGAAAGTCTCTTGAAAGCCTTGTTTGCACACCTTTCTTTGGCACGACTACGAAACCTTTGGCGTTGAGCCGCGACGTGACCGGCCGGCTCAATTCGCCGCCCTCCGCACCGATGCGGATTTGAATGAAATCGGTGAGCCGCTGATGATTTATTGTCAGCCGGCCAACGACTATTTGCCCAACCCAGAGGCCTGTCTTATCACGGGCATCACGCCGCAAGAATGCCTGCAAAAAGGCTTGCCCGAGTTTGAATTCGCGGCGCGCATTGAAGCGGCTTTTTCAGTCCCCGGCACGGTCGGTGTGGGTTACAACACCATTCGTTTTGACGACGAGGTCACGCGCTTTTTATTCTGGCGCAACCTCATCGACCCCTATGCCCGTGAGTGGCAAAACGACTGTGGTCGTTGGGACTTGATGGACGTGGTTCGCATGACGTACGCCTTGCGCCCGGAGGGCATTCAGTGGCCGACCAAGGCCGATGGCTCGCCCAGCTTCAAGTTGGAGCACCTGACCCGAGCCAATGGGTTGCAACACGACGCCGCCCACGACGCCTTGAGCGATGTGCGCGCCACGATTGCCCTGGCGCGCCTCATCAAACAACACCAACCGCGTCTTTTTGACTTTGCCTTCAGCTTGCACAAAAAAGACCGTGTGGCCCAAGAATTGGGCCTGCCCACGGCCTTGTCTGAAGCCAAGCCGTTTTTGCACATTTCAGGCACCACGCCGGCTTCGCGCGGCTGCCTCTCCCTGTTGCAACCCTTGGCATCGCACCCATCGAATAAAAATGAAGTGGTCTGTTGGGACCTGGCCCATGACCCCGCTGAACTGGCGACGCTCGACATCGAGACCGCCAAGCGGCGCCTGTTCACGCGCCAATCGGAGTTGCCCGAGGGCATGTCCCGCTTGCCCTTGGTCACGGTGGCGCTGAACAAGTCGCCCATGGTGGTGGGGAACCTCAAAACCTTGCGGCCTGAAATGGCAGCGCGTTGGGGCTTGAACGTGGCCCAAGGCCAGGCTTTTGCGGCTTCTGCACAGCTGTTGCCGGATTTGAGCCCTTTGTGGCGAGCCCTCTATGGCAGAGACCCCGTCGGTGGCGCGAACACCCAGGAACTTGATGTCGATGAAACGCTTTATGCTGGCTTTTTAGACCCCGCTGACCGCCGTCGTCTTAACCATTTGCGCGGCCTCACACCCGAAGAATTGGCGTTGGATCGCAGTGGATTTGATGACCCGAGGTTGCCGGAAATGGTGTTTCGCTACCGTGCCCGCAATTTTCCAGACACTTTGCTTCCCGAGGAGGCCGAGCGCTGGGAAGCGCACCGTGCCGCCAGGTTGTTTGAAGGTGAGGGGGGCGCGCGCCAATTGGACGCTTTTTTTGCCCAAATCGACCACCTGACTGAACAATTTGGCGAAGAAGGCAACGAACGCGGGGAAGCCATTTTGGGCGCGTTGTACGATTACGCCGAATTGATTGCCCCTGAATTTTGATATGTCCGCCAGTGAAAAATCTCCCCGTCAAGAGGGTTTCAGCACCCAAATCGTCCACGCTGACCGGCGCGGCGGGGCCGAATGGGGTGCCGTTCACGCCCCCATCCACACGTCCGTCCAGTATGGCTACGAGCGGGTGGAAGACCTGATTGGCGCGTTCCAAGGCACCCTCAAAGGCACCTTTAATTACGCTCGCCAAGGCACGCCGACCACGGCGGCGCTGGAGTCCAAACTCAGTCAAATGGAGCAGGGCGTTGGCTCGATCTGCTTTGCCACGGGCATGGCCGGCATCTGCGCCCTCTTTCTAACCTTGCTGAAAGCCGGCGACCATCTGGTGGCCAGTCAGTTTGTGTTTGGCAACACCAACAGTTTTTTGTTGACCTTGGCCGACTTGGGGGTCGAGGTCTCGATGGTGGACGTCACCAAAGCCGAGGCCGTCGCCCAAGCCATCCGACCCCACACCCGCATGGTATTCGTCGAAACCTTGGCGAATCCTGGGACTCAAATCCCCGATTTGGAAGCCATTGGTGCCTTGTGCCAAGAAAAAGGCCTTTTGTACGTGGTCGACAACACGGTGCTGTCGCCTTACGGCTTCTTGCCCGCGCAAGTGGGCGCTGGCTTGGTGGTGCATTCTTTGAGCAAAATCATTGGGGGCCATGGCGACGCTTTGGGCGGCGTGGTCACCGACACGGGCCGCTTTGATTGGTCCCAATACCCCAATATTTTTTCGGCCTACCGCAAGGGCGACGCCAAAGGCTGGGGCTTGCAACAATTGCGCAAAAAAGGGCTTCGCGACATGGGGGGCACCTTGTCGTCGGGGGCCGCCCACCAAATTGCCGTGGGCGCTGAAACCTTGGCTCTGCGAATGGCGCGTACCAGCGCCACCGCGCTGGCCTTGGCCGAATTTTTGCAGCAACACCCGGCCGTTGCCAAGGTGCATTACCCCGGTTTGACCTCGCATCCTCAACACGCCATCGCCAAAAAATGGTTCAAGGGCAGTTCTTGGTTGATGTCTTTCGAGCTCAAAGACGCTCAGCAATGCCTGCCCGTTTGCAACCGACTCCACTTGCCCCTCAAAGCCACGGGCTTGGCCGACACCCGTAGCCTCATCATTCCAGTGGCCCACACCATTTTCTGGGAAGCGGGCCCCGAAACCCGCCGTGCCATGGGCATTGCCGACAGCCTGATTCGCGTCTCGGTGGGTTTGGAAGACGCCGCTGACTTGATCGCTGACTTTGACCAAGCCCTCAAGTAAAATTCCGGCTTTCACGGTTTGTGAATTCACAGAATAAGGAAGCAGGGCGTGGCCGGTCACTCAAAATGGGCAAATATTCAGCACCGCAAGGGTCGTCAAGACGAAAAACGCGGCAAGGTTTGGACACGCGTTATCCGTGAAATCATGGTGGCAGCCCGCACCGGTGGCGGTGATCTGAGCGCCAACCCGCGTTTGCGACTGGCCGTTGAAAAAGCCAAGGCCGCCAACATGCCGGCCGACACCGTTAAGCGCAACATCGACAAAGCCACGGGCAACCTCGAAGGCGTGAGCTACGAAGAAATTCGATACGAAGGTTATGGCATTGGCGGCGCGGCCATCATTGTCGACACCATGACCGACAACCGTGTCCGCACCGTCGCTGAAGTGCGCCATGCATTCAGCAAATACGGCGGCAACATGGGCACGGAAGGCTCGGTGGCTTTTCAATTCAAGCACTGCGGCCAGTTGATTTTTGCCCCTGGCACCGACGAAGACAAACTCATGGAAGCGGCCTTAGAAGCCGGCGCTGAAGACGTCATTACCGACGAAGACGGCGCCATCGAGGTGTTGACCAGCGATGCCGATTTTGAAGCCGTTAAAAACACCTTGAGTGCAGCGGGCTTCCATTCCGAAGTGGCCGAAGTCACCATGCGTGCTGAAAACAACATCGAGTTGTCTGGCGACGACGCCGCCCGCATGCAGAAGTTGTTGGACGTCCTAGAAGACTTGGACGATGTCCAAGACGTCTTCCACAACGCCGATATTCAACTCTAAAACGCCCTCGTTTTTCGAAAGTTATTTCATGAAAGTTTTGGTCATCGGTGGCGGAGGCCGCGAGCACGCCTTGGCGTGGAAGTTGAAATCCTCGCGCAAAGTCCATCAGGTTTATGTGGCGCCGGGAAACGGTGGCACGGCCTTGGACAAAGACCTGATCAACTTGCCCATCACCGACATCAAAGCATTGCGTGAATGGGCGCAAAAAGAACAAATCGGGCTGGCCGTGGTCGGCCCTGAAGCGCCGTTGGCGGCGGGTGTCGTTGACGAATTCCGCGCGCATGGATTGCGCATCTTTGGCCCCACTCAAAAAGCCGCGCAACTGGAAAGCTCGAAAGCCTTTTCCAAGGCGTTCATGAAGCGCCATGGCATCCCGACCGCCGAATATGACAGTTTCACCGACGCGGCCTTGGCCCACGCTTATGTGGACGCCAAGGGCGCGCCCATTGTCGTCAAGGCCGATGGTTTGGCCGCAGGCAAAGGCGTGGTGGTCGCCATGAGCGCCGCGGAGGCCCATGAGGCGATTGACTTCATGTTGCTCGATAACAAATTGGGTGTGGTGCACAACGCAGGGGCCGACGGCCAAGCGGTTCCACGCGTTGTCATTGAAGAATTTTTGCAAGGCGAAGAAGCCAGTTTCATCGTTTTGGCCGACGGCAAAAACGTCACCGCTTTGGCCACCAGCCAAGACCACAAGCGACTGCAAGACGGCGATGCCGGCCCCAACACCGGTGGCATGGGCGCCTACTCACCCGCCCCCGTGGTGACCGCCGATGTGCACGCCCGCGCCATGCGCGAAATCATTTTGCCGACCTTGAAAGGCATGGCCCACGACGGCATCCCTTACACCGGCTTTTTATACGCCGGGTTGATGATCGACGCGCAAGGCAAACCCAAAACGCTGGAATTCAACTGCCGCATGGGCGACCCCGAAACCCAGCCCATCATGATGCGTTTGAAGAGCGATTTGGTCGATGTGCTGCAAGCCGCTGTCGATCAAAAGCTCGAACAAATCGAATTGGATTGGGACCGTCGTGCCGCCCTCGGCGTGGTCATGGCCGCGCATGGCTACCCCTTGACGCCGCGCAAAGGTGACCTCATCACGGGGTTGCCCAAAGACACGGAAGACGCCGTGGTGTTCCACGCGGGCACTGAAACCGTGGAAGGTGAAACGCGGGTCACCGGGGGGCGCGTGCTTTGCGTCACCGCTTTGGGTGAAAGCGTCAAATTGGCGCAACAACACGCCTACGAATTTGCCAGCAGCATCCAGTTCGATGGGGCCCAAATGCGCCACGACATTGGTTACCGTGCCATCAAAAGCTAAACGACGCCTTGGGGTTTTTGGCGGTGCCTTCGATCCGCCACACCGCGCCCACCTCGCCTTGGCCCATGCGGCTTTTGCTCAACTGGGTCTGAACGAAATTTTGTTGATTCCCACGGGCCAAGCGGCCCACAGAAGCACGACATTGAGCGCGGGCGAACACCGTTTGGCCATGCTGACGCTGGCTTTGGCGGATGCCCACCCCGCCGCGCCCCCCGGTTTTATGGCCACCGTGGACGCGCGCGAACTCCAGCGAGCCGGTGTCAGTTACATGGTCGACACCTTGCGAGACTTGCACCAAGAAAACCCAGAGGCGGATTTGTTTTTGCTGATCGGGGCCGACCAAGCGCAGGCTTTCTGCCGTTGGCATGATTGGATCGGCATTTTGGATTTGGCCACGGTCGTCGTGGCACCTCGCGAGACGCCAGGGTCTGCAGCTGAAGATCCAATTTCACAGCCTCCCTATGAATTTCAAAGCCACCCCCATGCGCGGGTCATCGCTTTGCAGACGGCCTTGATGCCCATCAGTGCCACCCAACTCAGGCGACAATGGGCACAATCTCCAACCGATGGAAAGCCCGAACTCGCCACCTTGCCGCCACTGGTCGGTCCGTCCGTGGCGGGTTATATTGCCCAACACCAACTTTATAAAGCCGCTTGATGAGCACCTCACCCATGACCCCTTCTGCATCTGCCACTGAATCCACCGCCAAAAAAGACGTTCAAAAACTGCAACGCGCCATCGTCGATGGGCTGGAGGATGTGAAAGGGCAAGAAATTCAGGTCTTTGATACCAGTGCTCTGTCGGCCTTGTTTGAGCGGGTCATCATTGCCTCGGGGACTTCGAACCGTCAGACCAAGGCCTTGGCTTCGAGTGTGCGCGATGCGGTGCGTGAAGCCGGTTTTCCCAAACCCCGCATTGAAGGTGAAGAGAATGGCGAGTGGATCATCGTGGACTGTGGCGCCGCTGTGGCCCACATCATGCAACCGACCATCCGGAGTTACTACCGCCTAGAAGAAATTTGGGGCGAAACCCCGGTGCGTTTGAAATTGGGCGCGCCCAAGCCCATCTCGCCCAAAATGCTCAAGCTCGAGAAGGCGGAGAAATTGCCGAAAGACAAAACCGCCAAAACAGCCAAAACAGCCAAGAAAACCGCTGCGGTTAAAACACCGGCCAAAAAAGCCGCTGTGAAAAACAGCCCCACTTCTGCCAAGAACACCACCCCGGCAAAAAAGACCACTCCCGCAAAAAAGACCACCACCAAAATTCCGGTCGTGAAAGTCGGCGCACCCACCAAGTCAGCCAAGTCAGCCAAGCCCGCCGGCAAGCCCACCACCAAGACCAGCCCCAAGTCGGCTGTTAAAAAGGCCGCTGTTAAATCAGCCCCAGCCAAGCGCACCAAAGCCTAAGCACCATGCGGCTGTGGGTGGTCGCGGTCGGCCAAAAGGTGCCCGATTGGGCGCAGACCGCTTGGGATGATTACGCCAAGCGGTTTCCTTTTGAGATCAAACTGGAATTGAAAGCGGTTAAGACCGAACCGCGTGGCTCTAAAACCGTCGAAACCTTGTGGGCTGCTGAACGCGAACGCATTGAAAATGCCATCCCCAAAGGATTCAGAACGGTGGCCTTGGACGAAAAAGGCACCCCAGTCACGACCCAAGCCTTGGCCGCTAAGTTGCGCCACTGGCAGGAAAGCGGTGACGATGTGGCCCTGGTCATTGGGGGCCCCGATGGTTTGGACCCGGCCTTCAAAGCCGCCGCCCCTGAGCGCATTCGTTTGTCTGATCTGACCCTGCCGCACGCCATGGTGCGCGTGTTGTTGGTGGAGCAGTTGTACCGCGCCTGGTCTGTCAACGCGGGCCATCCCTACCACCGTGAATAACGGGCTTGCAAAGTAGTCCATGTCCATGCCCATGCCCATGCCCCCTTCATTTTTATATTTGGCCTCGCAAAGTCCGCGCCGACAGCAGTTGTTGACGCAATTGGGCGTTGACTTGCAGTTGTTGCTGCCCAACGTGGCGGGTGACCTCGAAGAAGACGCCGAAGCCCTCGAGGTCGTGCGCCCCAATGAGGCGCCTGCACGTTACGTGCAGCGTGTCACCGCCGCCAAACTGGACGCTGCCTTGGCCCGTTTGCAGCGTCGGGGTTTGCCAGCCGCGCCGGTTTTGTGCTCTGACACCACCGTGGCTTTGGGGCGGGTGATTTATGGCAAACCTGAATCCCCTGCTGAGGCGGTGAGGATGTTGTCTGAACTGAGCGGCCACACGCACCGGGTGCTGACTGCGGTGGCGGTCGCCTCGCCCAATCCTGCTTCTTCCCATGGCTGGGTGATGGCGCGGGCCTTGTCGGTTTCTCAGGTTCGTTTCACGCCGATGACGACGTCGCAAATTGAGGACTATGTCGCCAGCGGCGAGCCCATGGGCAAGGCGGGCGCTTACGCCATTCAAGGCAGGGCGGCGGCTTGGGTTTCACATTTAAGCGGTAGCTACACCGGCATCATGGGGCTGCCGTTGTTTGAAGTCGCCGAATTGCTGCGTCCCTTGGGTTTTATCGTTTAAGCTTTTGCCATGCTTCAAGACATCCTCATCAACTGGTCGCCGCAAGAAACCCGTGTGGCCGTGATTGAACAGGGCGCCGTTCAGGAGCTTCATTTGGAACGCCCGATGGAGCGGGGCTTGGTCAGCAATGTGTATTTGGCCAAAGTCACCCGCGTTTTACCGGGCATGCAATCGGCTTTTTTAGACATTGGCTTGGAGCGCGCGGCTTTTTTGCATGTGGCCGATGTCTGGCAAAAGCCCGCCGAAGGCGAGCTGCCCACGGCGCGACAAAACACCACGCCGATTGAGCGCCAAGTTTTTGAGGGCCAAACCCTGATGGTGCAGGTCATAAAAGACCCGATTGGCACCAAGGGCGCGCGCCTGTCCACCCAAATTAGCATCGCCGGTCGTTTATTGGTTTTTTTGCCGCAAGACGACCATGTGGGCGTCTCGCAAAAGATCCCGACCGAGGAGCGCAATGCCCTGCGCCAAAGACTCCAAGGGTTGGTGGGCGATAAGGCCAACGGCGGCGGGGGCGGCTTTATTTTGCGAACCAATGGCGAGGACGCCAGCGACGCTGAATTGGCGGAAGACATTGCGTACCTGCGCAAAACCTGGGCCCGCATCAAAGAAGCCTCGGTGCGCTTGCCCGCGGGCTCTTTATTGCACCAAGACTTGAATTTGTTGCAACGCGTCTTGCGCGACTTGGTGGGTGAATCGACCCAAAGCATCCGCTTGGACTCTCTGGAGCAATTTCAGAAATTGTTGGAATTCGGCCAGGAGTTCATGCCCTCGGCGGTGCCGAAATTGCAGCACTACAAAGGCGAGCGACCGATTTTTGACCTGTCCAATGTGGACGATGAAATCGCCAAAGCCTTGGGCAAGCGGGTTGATTTGAAGTCCGGCGGTTATTTGATCGTCGACCAAACCGAGGCCTTGACCACCATCGACGTCAACACCGGCGGCTTTGTCGGCGCTCGTAATTTTGACGACACCATTTTCAAGACCAACTTAGAGGCCGCGCAAGCCATAGCGAGGCAATTGAGGTTGCGCAATTTGGGCGGCATGGTGGTGGTCGACTTCATCGACATGTTGCGCCCTGATCACCGCGAAGCGGTGCTGGCCGAGTTCCGCAAACAAGTGGCTCGAGACCGCGTCAAAACCATGATCGGCGCTTTTTCGCCCTTGGGCTTGTTGGAGATGACACGCAAGCGCACCCGCGAATCGCTGGCGCATTTGTTGTGCGAACCTTGCCCGGCTTGCCAGGGTTCGGGTCAAGTCAAAACCGCCCGCAGCGTGACTTACGACATCTTGCGTGAAATTTTGCGTGAAGCGCGTCAGTTCAACCCGCGAGAATTTCGGGTGGTGGCTTCGGCCAAAGTGGTTGAATTGTTTTTGGACGAAGAAAGCCACCATTTGGCGGCGCTTTCCGACTTCATTGGCAAGCCCATTTCCTTGCAGGCCGAAGGCGCGTTGGGGCCAGACGCTTACGACATTGTTTTGCTTTAATGGGTGTTTCTATGAGTCTGAGCGACCCCAATTCCTCGGGCCTGATTGACTGCAGCGAGGCCGATCACGCCCCAGCGATTTTGGCAATTTTGAACGAAGCCATTGCCAATTCGACGGCTTTGTATGACTACCACCCCCGCCCCCTGTCGGCCATGAGCACCTGGTTTGCCGCCAAACGAGCGGGGAACTTTCCGGTTTTGGGTTGGGTGGATGCACAAGGTGAATTGCTGGGTTTTGCCAGCTACGGGACGTTTCGCGCTTTTCCTGCATACAAATACACGGTCGAACATTCGGTCTACGTCCGCGCCGATCAACGGGGCCGGGGCTTGGGTAAGCGCTTGTTGAAGGCCTTGATGGAACGAGCGCAGTCTGAATCGGCTGGCCAACAAGTGCACACCATGGTGGGTTGCATTGACGCCGCCAATCAGGCCAGCATCGCTTTGCATACGGCTTTGGGCTTCAGCCATTCCGGCACGATTGCGCAAGCGGGTTTCAAGTTTGGCCGCTGGTTGGATGCGGCTTTTTACCAACGCATTTTGCCCACACCCCATCAGCCGGTGGAAGACCCTCGACCTTAATGCAGTGGTTCAGAGCAGCGATGCAAAGTGACTCAATTCAGCTGCCCATGCCCTGTGCGTGCAGACGCGCATAGAGGCCGCCCTCAGCCAGCAACTCTGCGTGGCTGCCTTGCTCGACAATTTTGCCCTCGGCCATGACGACCACGCGGTCGGCGTGTTCGATGGTCGAGAGTCGGTGCGCGATGACCAAGGTGGTGCGGCCCTTCATGACCCGCTCCAAGGCGTCTTGCACCAAGCGCTCGGATTCATTGTCGAGGGCCGAGGTGGCTTCGTCCAAAATCAGGTAGGGCGCATTTTTGTACAAAGCCCGAGCAATGGCCAAGCGTTGGCGTTGGCCGCCTGAGAGTTGTTGGGCGTTGTGTCCGACTTGGGCATGAATGCCCTCCGGTTGCTTGCTCAGAAAGTCGCTCAAATTCGCGGCTTCCAAGCAGGCCAGCACCCGCGCTTCGTCCAAACTGGCACCCAGCTGATGGCCCATGGCCACGTTGTGGGCCAAACTGTCGTTCAGCATCACCACGTCTTGGCTGACCATGGCAAATTGTTCACGCAAGGCTTCTAAGGACCAGTCTTGGAGGTTCACGCCGTTTAGGCGGATGCTCCCGCCGCTCAGCGGAACAAAGCGGGGCAGCAGGTTGGCCAAGGTGGTTTTGCCGGACCCCGAAGGCCCCACCAGAGCGACCACTTGACCCGTTGGGATTTGCAGGCTGACGTTGTTCAGGGCAGGGGGCTCGTCGTCTTTGTAGCGCACGCTGACATGGTCCAGCACCAGACCTTGTGCGGTGCCAGAAGTTCCAGCAACTTCTGCAACTTCTGATGGGGAAGGTGGATGCGGGGAAGGCGGTTGCGTCTGTTCATCGCCAGGGCCACCTTGATAGGCACCGCTGGATTCTGCTGGGACGTGGTCAATTAAATTGAGCCCCCGTTCCAAAGCCGCCAACCCCCGGGTCACGGGGTTGGCCAAATCTGCCAAGCGGCGCATGGGGGCGACCAGCATCATCATGGCGCTCAAAAAAGCAGCAAACCCGCCGACGGTGACGCTGGCATGTCCGGGGTCACGGCTTTGCCACAGGGCCACACAGATCACCACCGACAGGGCGGCGGCTGAGAGCAGTTGGGTCAGCGGGGTCATGGCCGAGGAAGCGATGGTGCTCTTCAGGGCCAAGCGGCGCAGGGTTTCACTGAGTTTTGCAAAGCGGGTTTGTTGATGGGCTTGGGCAGCGTGCAGACGCACCATGCGGTGGGCCAAGGCGTTTTCTTCGACCACATAGGCCAGTTCGTCGGTGGCTTTTTGGCTGGCTTTGGTAATGGCGTAAAGCCGCTTGGAGAGTTTGCGCATGACCGTGGTCACCCCCGGCACCACGACGCCCACAATCAGGGTGAGTTGCCAGTTGATGTAGAACAAGTAACCCAACAGAGCGACCAGGGTGAAGCCATCGCGCGAGAGGCCGACCGCCGCTGATACCAATTGGCTGCAGCCGTTTTGCACCTCAAAAACCACCGTGTTTGACAAGGCGCTGGCACTTTGCTGCCTGAATACGCTCAAATCGGCGCGCAACAAATGCGCAAACAAATCCCGACGAAGGCGCAACATGCCGTCGTTGGCAATGCGGGTCAGGGCGTACTGACTGCTGAATTGGGC
>CAILKX010000096.1 GCA_903834975.1 uncultured Curvibacter sp. | reverse complement strand
GCGACCCCGTGCTTTGCAGCAACTGCAATTGCGTGGTGTCCTGCGACAGCCAACACAAAGCCAAAAGTAGACCAAGGGAAAACTCATTTGGAGACCCCACTGGCCACTTGGTTTCTTGGGTCATACGGCGCTCAAGCACCGCTCGACGATATGCGCAGGACTCTGTTTCTAAAACACACAAGGTCAGACCAGCGGCCTCCGACAAAGCCAAGGCCTGCGTGACCCGCTCCAATCGGGTGGCCGCCACCCAAGCCGCTTGATGCGAGGCCCCTTCCTCAGGTGCCTGATCACCCCTTGTTGGCGGCGCCGTCACCGCTTCATTCAAAGCCACCTCCAAGACCATTTCACTCAGGGGCAAAGGGAGCCAATCGGTGGCTTGTTCACGGCAGAGTTGTTGCAACGCGCTCTCGCTCAGGTGCTGGGGCACCCAGGTCCGGTGCATCAGCACGGCCGAACTGGGCAAGCTCATGGCCACACGGGTGGGTGGTTTGGTGCCAGAGGCCCTCAAGGCCAATCGGTCCACCAAGCGAATCAAGGCCAACTGCACGGGCTCCAGGGCCACGATCAGTCCATTGACCACCCAGCCGGGCTGCAAAGGCTCTTGGGCCACTTCAAAGCCGCCCTGACGACTCGCCTGAGCCCAACGCCAAGCGCCATCAGACAAAGCCAAGCCCGCCAGCATCGGGGCTTTGCGTCCCAACCAACGCCAACCAAGCGGGGGGGTGTTCATGCGTCCATACTAGGGGTGATTCGGCCCGCTAAAGACACCGCTGCCCAAGCCAATCCAACCGCCTGAATCCGGGCCCCGCGCCTTTCGGCCTGATTTCTATAATTCAGGCCTTCAACCCAAAAGCATCTATGGCCACCTCAGACCCCAAGGACCCCAAAACACCAGCCAAAGGCGCTGCGCCCAGCTCGGCCCCCAAGCCCTTGCGACCTTGGTGGTGGAAGCTGGTTTTCGGTTTGCTGGGTTTGGCCGTCGCAGGTGTTTTGAGCTTGGTCATTTTGGTGTCGGTTGCCATGGTCGCGGCCATCCCCAAACTGCCCGATATTTCAGACCTGCGGAATTACCAACCCAAATTACCGCTGCGGGTTTTGGCCTCAGACGGCACGGTGTTGGCCGAGTTCGGAGACGAACGACGGAAATTAACGCCGATCAATGACATTCCGCAAATCATGAAGGACGCGGTGATCGCCACCGAGGATGCGCGTTTTTACCAACACGATGGCATCGATTATTTGGGCGTCCTGCGCGCGGGCATTGCCAACTTGGGCCGAGCCAAAGGCCAAGGCGCCTCGACCATCACCATGCAGCTGGCGCGCAACACCTACCTCAGTTCAGAGAAAACCTACACGCGCAAGATCTACGAGATGTTGCTGACCTACAAGTTAGAAAACATGTTGACCAAGGACCAGATTCTTGAGATCTACATGAACCAGATTTACTTGGGCAACAAGGCCTATGGCTTTGGGGCGGCCGCTGAGACTTATTTTGGCAAACCCCTGCAAAACATCAGCATCGCCGAAGCGGCCATGTTGGCGGGTTTGCCCAAAGCCCCTTCGGCCTACAACCCCATCAGCAACCCGGAACGCGCCCGCATCCGCCAGCAATACATCATCAATCGGATGGAGGAAAACGGCTTCATCACCGAGCAAGAGGCTCAAAAAGCCCACAAAGAGGTTTTGCATATCCGCAGCCGGGCCGAGGCTTTGCCAGTGCACGCCGATTACCTCACGGAAACGGTTCGCCAATTGGTGGTGGCGCAATATGGCCCAGAAGCTTATTCGCGGGGCTTGAATGTTTACACCACCGTCAATGCGGCCCAACAAGAGGTGGCCTACAAAGCCTTGCGCCAAGGCTTGATGGACTATGAGCGGCGTCAAATTTACCGTGGCCCCGAGGCTTTTGTCGACTTGCCCACCAACGCGTCTGAAGAGGAAGACGCGGTGGACGATGCCTTGGCCGATCACCCCGACAACGGCGATGTGCTGGCCGCGGTCGTGTTGGAGGTGACACCGAAAAAAATCAGCGCCAAAATTTCCGACGGCAGCTTGGTTGAAATCAGTGGTGAAGGCCTCAAACCGGTGCAATCGGGCTTGTCTGACAAAGCCCCGCCGAACATCAAAATTCGCCGTGGTGCGGTGATCCGGGTGGCGCGTACGCCAAAGAACGCCTGGGAGGCCACTCAACTGCCCGAAGTAGAAGGCGCGTTTGTCGCCATGGACCCCAACAACGGCGGCATCCGGGCCTTGGTCGGTGGCTTTGACTTTCAGAAAAACAAGTTCAACCACGTGACCCAAGCTTGGCGTCAACCCGGCTCGAGCTTCAAGCCCTTCATTTATTCAGCCGCCCTTGAAAAGGGCTTTGGACCGGCCACTGTGGTCAATGACGCGCCCTTGTTTTTTGAAGCCGGCAGCACAGGCGGTCAAGCCTGGGAGCCCAAAAATTACGACGGTAAGTTTGAAGGTCCCATGACGTTGCGCCATGGTTTGGCCAAGTCGAAAAACATGATTTCAATCCGCATTTTGGAGGCCATTGGCCCCAAATATGCCCAAGAGTGGATTGGCAAATTTGGCTTTGACCCTGAAAAACACCCGCCCTACCTCACCATGGCTTTGGGGGCGGGCTCGGTCACGCCCATGCAAATGGCCAGTGCTTATTCCGTATTCGCCAATGGCGGCCACCGCGTGTACCCTTGGATCATCGAGCGCATCACGGACCAAAAAGGCAAGGTGCTGGTGCAAACCCAGCCCGCTGAATTGAAGGAAGACAACCGCGTCATCGAAGCCCGCAACGCCTTCATGATGAACAGCCTGTTGCAAGAAGTGGCCCGTGCCGGTACCGCCGCACGCGCGCAAGCCACCTTGAAGCGGCCGGATTTGTATGGCAAGACAGGCACGACCAACGACTCGATGGACGCTTGGTTCGCCGGCTTCCAACCCAGCTTGGTGGCCGTCACTTGGATTGGCTATGACACCCCGCGCAAGCTGGGTGACCGTGAAACCGGTGGCGGCTTGAGCTTGCCGGTGTGGATCAGTTTCATGCAAGAGGCTTTGAAAAATGTGCCGGTGCAAGAATACCTACCGCCCGCGGGCGTGGTGTTCAGCAATGGCGATTGGTATTTCAATGAGTTCGCCAGCAACGGCGGCGTGACCACCTTGGGCGAGGGCCATGCGGCGTCAGCGGCCGCTGTGCCCGCAAGCCAAGCGGCGCCAGCCGTGGCAACCCCTTCGAGCAATCCACCCCCCTCGACCAGCCCCGCACCCGCCAACAAACCGGGGGATGAGCGATCGAAAATTTTGGACTTGTTCCGTTAAAAGAAGAGAACTTACAAAGGCTTGAAGTGCAGAGGCTGGCCCGCTTGCTGGCTGGCCGTTTCGCTCAAGCGGGCAAAAAAGGGCAGGCCGCCCTTGGTGTCTTGCCAATCGGCCTCCACAAAGCGGTAGTGGAAGCCGCCAGACCGAGCGGCCAACCAGACCTCGTGCAATGGCTTTTGAAAGTTCACCACGATCTGACTGCGGTTGGCAAAGGTGAGCGACATGACCCCCCCGCTGCGCTGGACATCGATGTCGAGGTCGGTGGTTTCGTTGAGCCGGTCACAAGTGACCTCGACGGATTTCAGCAAAGCCTCAGCGCGGTCCAGAAATTCAAGGTCATTCATTGGCGGGTACTCTAATTACAATTCAGTCATGTCGGGTTTGTTAGAAATTCTAGTCAATCAAAGTTCACGCCAAGCCCGAAGGGCCATTGCTGGGTTCCCCATGGTTTTTGGGTTCCCCCTGGTTTTTCGTCTCATCAAAGGCTTTATTTGGGTTTTGCTGTCGGGCTTGCTGATGGGCAACCTGGTCGCCTGCGGCCTGCGAGGTCCACTGACTCTGCCACAAGACCCCGCAGCCGCCAACCGAGCCACCTTGCCACAAACTTGGCTGCCCGACAGTTGGCGGACTGCGCCTCAAAAAGCACCGCCCCCACCACCCTCACCACCCTCACCACCCCCACCAACACCACCACCCCCATCTCCCACACCAACGCCTATTAACCCCTTCGGCCTCTGACCCCTTTTGTAGCCCACCCCCAATGCCTGCTCATACAAACGCATCCCCAGTTCAAAACAATTTGACCCCCCCCCTGCCTGGGCATCCCCATGTGCACCGTCAGCAGGGCCGGCTGTTCGTTGAGGGTTGCTCGCTGAACGACTTGGCGGCCCAACACGGCACGCCGTTGTTTGTGTATTCAAAAGCCGCGATGCAAGGTGCTTTGGCGGCTTATCAAAGGGGTTTCGAGGGCCGGAAGGCGCAAATCTGCTACGCCATGAAAGCCAATTCTTCATTGGCCATTTTGCAATTCTTTGCCCAACAAGGCTGCGGCTTTGACATCGTCTCGGGGGGTGAGTTGGCTCGGGTCAAGGCCGCGGGCGGCGATTTGAGCAAGGTCATTTTTTCGGGCGTTGGCAAAACCCGTGCGGAGATGCGCGCCGCGCTCGAAGCCAACATCGCTTGCTTCAATGTCGAGAGCGAAGCCGAGCTGGCGGTGCTCAACGAAGTGGCGCTGAGCCTGGGCCTTCGGGCCCGCATCAGTGTGCGCGTGAACCCCAATGTGGACGCCAAAACACACCCCTATATTTCAACGGGCTTGAAGGGCAATAAATTTGGCATTGCCCACGAAGACGCTTTGTCTGTTTATCAACGTGCAGTCGCCCTGCCCGGTCTGCAGGTGGTGGGCATCGACTGCCACATCGGCTCGCAAATCACCGAGGTCGATCCTTACTTGGAAGCCATGGACCGGGTGCTGGATTTGGTGGCTCAAATTGAAGCCGCTGGCATCCCTTTGCACCACATCGATTTTGGGGGTGGATTGGGCATTGACTACAACGGCGACACGCCCCCCGCTGCCGATCAACTTTGGGCTTTGCTCCTGGCCAAACTGGATGCACGGGGTTATGGCCAACGCCAATTGATGATCGAGCCCGGTCGCTCCTTGGTAGGCAACGCCGGGGTCTGCTTGACCGAGGTGCTCTACCTCAAGGCGGGCGAACAAAAGAATTTTTGCATTGTCGACGCGGCCATGAACGACTTGCCACGGCCCGCCATGTACCAGGCTTTTCACCACATCGTGCCGGTTCTGGAACACGCCGCCGAAGCCAAGCTCTACGACGTGGT
>CAILKX010000095.1 GCA_903834975.1 uncultured Curvibacter sp. | reverse complement strand
CACATCGGGGCTGGCCCCGGGGTAAAGGGTGGTGACCTCAATGGTTGGGTAATCGACCTCGGGCAAGGCCGAAAGCGGCAACAAGCGGAAGGCCAAGAGACCTGCCAACAGAATAGCCACCATCAACAAGGAGGTGGCCACTGGCCGCAAAATGAACAGACGAGAGACGTTCATGGCGCTGTCGTCAAGGCGCTTTGGGGCGAGCGCTTTCGGTGGGTCGGGCGCTCTCAATCACCTCCACTTTGGCGCCTTCACGCAAGCGATCGGCGCCGTCGGTGACCAGGCGGTCACCCGGTTTCACGTCGCCATCAACGCTGACCCAATCCCCATCGACCGCGCGGGTTTTGACCTTTTTCAGAGTGACCGTGCTGTCTTCTTTGACTTGGTAGACAAAGGTGCCCATGCTGCCGCGCTGAATGGCGTTGACGGGGACCACCAAGGCGTCTTTTTCGGTGTCAATTTGCAGGCGCACATTCACAAACTGGTTCGGAAACAAGCTGTTGTCTTTGTTGGGAAACAAGGCCTTCAGCTTGATGGTGCCGGTGGTGGTGTCAATGGCGTTGTCGGTGATCGTCAGTTGGCCTTTGGCCAGCGGGCGCTTTTGCTCGCGGTCCAACGCAAAGACGGGTAAACCTTGTTTGGCTTTCAGCTTTTTATTGATCTGCGGCAGGTAAATTTCAGGCACCGAAAACACCAAAGAAATCGGCTGTGTTTGGGTAATGCTGACCACGCCCGTGGTGTCGGAGGCGTGCACCACATTGCCCAAGTCAATCAAGCGCAAACCCAATCGGCCTGAGAGGGGGGCGTTGAGGTAGGAATAATCCAACTGCACCTTGGCGCTGTCGACGGCGGCCTTGTCGTTGGCGACCGTGCCTTTTAACTGCTTGACCAAGGCCTCTTGCGTGTCGAGTTGTTGCTTAGAAACAGAGTCGGAGGCCACCAACTCGGTGTAGCGCTTTAAGTCGAGCTCGGCGTTTTTGAGCGACGCTGCATCACGTTCATAAAGGCCCTTGGCTTGTTCCAAGGTGGCCAAATAGGGCCGGTGGTCGAGTTCGGCCAACAACTGGCCCTGCTGCACCAAGCTGCCTTCTTGGAAATGCAATTTGAACAACTCGCCGTCTACACGCGAGCGCACCGCGGCCGTTTGCAACGCCGTGATCGTGCCGATGGCGGGCACGGTGACATTCACGTCTTGGCGCTTGGCGGCCATTGCTGAAATGGGTTGGGGGCGGTTACCACCCGGGCCTTTATTTTGTCCGGCCCCCGGGCTCCCCGGGGCACCCTGACCGGAGCCTGCGGACGCCGCCGCGTCGGCTTTAGGAGCGCCGTCGCCCGAGGTGCGACCCAGCGCCCACCAAGCGCCTCCGGCTGCCAACACCAACAGGGCCAACATGGCCATTGTCCCGAGTCCCCTTTTGTTCTTTGCGGAAGCTCGCTTGGCCGTCAGAGGCGGGTTGGCAGAAGCGGGGGTTGGATTGGACGTGTTGATCTCGGACATGGCAGGTGTATTCCCGTGAGAGGGTGGGTGACCAATGGGCTGTATACAAACGCCCCATCTTAAACGCTGGGCAGAATTCAAGCTCTTATCAGGATACCCATTCAACTTGACATTTGAAAACCAGTCTATAAACTGGTCTATTATGAATTTGCGCGCCAACCATTTCACAGGAACCCAACATGAATCATGAAATCGGATCCTACGAAGCCAAAACCAAGTTTCCTGAGTTGCTCAGGGGGGTTCAAGCAGGAAATCGATACACCATCACTTTTAGAGGCGAACCCGTTG
>CAILKX010000094.1 GCA_903834975.1 uncultured Curvibacter sp. | reverse complement strand
GCCGCCCAACCAGCGTTGGTCCACAAAAGGAACGCCAGCGCGCTTGGCTTCAGTGGCCAAGATTTCACGGGCTTGGCGTTTGGTGCCGACCATCAAAACGGTGCCGCGGTTGGCCGAGAGTTGTTTGACGAACTTGATCGCGTCCTGGAACATCGGCAGCGATTTTTCCAGGTTGATGATGTGAATTTTGTTGCGATGACCGAAGATGAACGGGGCCATCTTGGGGTTCCAGAAACGGGTTTGGTGACCGAAGTGGACGCCTGCTTCCAGCATGTCGCGCATAGTAACTGCCATGATTTTTTACTCCAAAGGTTAGGTCTTAAACCAGGCCGTGACCGAGTTGATGACTCTTATTCATCAACCCAGCACCTTGAGTGGACTGGTTTGCGGTTGGTTAGCCAAGCACCGATGGGGTCGCCCATTGGGTCAGACACTTTTCAAGTGCAAAGCCAGTCGATGATAGCATAAATGTGGCGCCAAGAGCCTTAAAGCCACCCGCTTGCGGCCAGGGAACTTCAGCCGCGCCCGACGAACGGCATGTTGGTGGCCATCACGGTGTGAAACAGCACATTGGCGCTTAAAGGCAAGTTGGCCATGTAAAGCACCGATTCGCCGACCAGATTCACGTCCATCAAAGGCTCGGCCATGACCGTTCCATTGGCTTGCAAAATGCCGGCGGCCATGCGGGTGGTCATTTCGGTGCCGGCGTTGCCAATGTCAATTTGGCCGACGGCGATGTGGTGGGCACGGCCTTCGAGGGCCGCGGTTTTGGTCAAGCCCATCACGCCGTGTTTGGTGGCGGTATAAGCCGCCGATTGCGGTCGAGGGGTGTAGGCCGAAATCGAGCCATTGTTGATGATGCGCCCACCCTGCGGGGTTTGCGCCTTCATGACGCGGAAGGCCTCGCGCAGGCACAGAAACATGCCCGTCAAATTGACGTCCACCACACCCTGCCACTGGGCCAAGGTCAACTGGTCAATGGGCGCCGCAGCCCCCGAGCCCGCATTGTTAAAAAGCAGGTCCAAGTGGCCAAAGCGGTCAACGGTTTGGGCAAATAAAGCAGCGACTGGGGCTTCTTGGGTCACATCGGTCGGCACGATGAGCACCCTTTCAGCAGCCCCGATGAGGTCGGCCGTCGCCTGCAAAGGTTCGAGGCGCCGCCCAGCCAGCGCCACGGAATAGCCGTCAGCAGCCAAACACAGGGCCGTGGCCCGACCAATGCCGGTGCCGGCGCCTGTCACGATGGCCACACGGCCCAATGATTTCAAGCTACTCATGCCTACCCATTCAGGTTATTTGCGTTTGGTTTTACGGGATACCGATGGCTTCTGACCCGCGCTTTGGGGGCCTTTATGCGGTCCTTTTTGAGCCCCTAGTGGCGCCGTTTTGGGTGTCATTTTCTGACCGTTTTTCTGGGCCACTTTTTTCTTGGCCGAAGCAGATGCCTTGTTCACCAACGCCTTCACAGGCCTTGTGGGGAACTCGGGCACCAACTCCAAAGCTTGTTTGGCGCGTTCGGCCTTGCTGAGCTTGGCCGTCTGGGTTTTGTCTTTGTCGCGGGTTTTGTCACGCGTGGCACGCAGCAAAGCCGATTCGTTCTCGTTGACCAAACGGAAGTCGATTTTCCGCCCATCCAAATCAACGCGGCTGACCTGCACGCGCACCCGGGTGCCAATGGCATAACGAATGCCGGTGCGCTCACCCCGCAATTCTTGGCGCATTTCGTCGAACTTAAAGTACTCGCCACCCAACTCGGTGACATGGATCAGGCCCTCAACATACATCGAGTCCAGCGTGACGAAGATTCCGAAGCCCGTGGCAGCGGTGACCACCCCCGAAAATTCTTCGCCCAAATGGTCTCGCATGTATTTGCATTTGAGCCACGCCTCGACATCGCGGCTGGCCTCATCGGCGCGGCGCTCGTTGGCGCTGCAATGCAAACCTGCCGCTTCCCAACCTTGCAACTCTTGCCCCCCTTTTTTGGGAGACGCCTGCTTTTCGGCCGCCAAGGCTTTGGGAGATTTGACGCGACTGGCCAAGCGCTTGGCCAACTTGCTGTGGGCCTCTCCCGGCGTGGGCAGGGCTGGCAATTGATAGCGTTTTTTTTCCAAAATGGCCTTGATGACCCGGTGCACCAACAAATCGGGGTAACGCCGAATGGGGCTGGTGAAGTGGGTGTAGCCCTCAAACGCCAAGCCGAAATGACCGCTGTTAAAGGGCGTGTAAATGGCCTGCTGCATGGAGCGCAGCAACATGGTGTGAATTTGCTGCGCATCCGGCCGGTCTTTGGTGGCTTGGGCAATGGCTTGGAATTCACGCGGCGCCGGGTCGTCGCTGATGGACATACCGACACCCGTGGTGCGCAGGTAATTGGCCAGCAATTCGCGCTTTTCAGGCGTGGGGCCTTCATGCACGCGGAACATGCCGGGGTGTTGGCTTTGCAAAATAAAGTCGGCGCTGCAGACATTGGCCGCCAGCATGGCCTCTTCGATCAGGCGGTGCGCCTCGTTGCGAACACGGGGCACAATTTTTTCGATGCGGCCGCTCTCATCACAAACAATTTGGGTTTCTGTGGTCTCAAAATCAATGGCACCCCGCCCCTGACGCGCCTTCAGCAGCGCACTGTAAACCTCGTGCAAATGCAGCAAATGCGGCACCAAGGCTTTGCGGCGCGTGGCCTCGGGGCCTCGGGTATTGCCCAAGATGGCGGCCACTTCGGTGTAGGTAAACCGGGCGTGGCTGTACATCACGGCCGGGTAAAACTGGTAAGCATGGATCTCGCCTTGGGCGCTGATCAACATGTCGGCCACCATGCAAAGACGCTCGACTTCGGGGTTCAAAGAACACAGCCCGTTTGAGAGTTTTTCCGGCAGCATGGGGATCACCCGGCGCGGAAAGTAAACGCTGGTCGCGCGGTCGTAGGCGTCAATGTCGATGTCCGAGCCCGTGTTGACGTAGTGACTCACATCGGCAATCGCCACCAACAAACGCCAGCCTTTGCCACGCCCGACTTTGGCAGGTTCACAGTAGACGGCATCGTCAAAATCGCGGGCGTCTTCGCCGTCGATGGTGACCAAGGGCACATCGGTCAAGTCGACGCGACCTTTCTTGTCTTGAGGGAGCACTTTGTCGGGCAAGGCCTTGGCTTGGCCCAGACAAGCCTCTGAAAATTCATGCGGCACACCATATTTGCGCACGGCAATTTCGATTTCCATGCCAGGGTCGTCGACTTCGCCCAGCACCTCGACCACACGCCCGGCCGGTTGACCAAACAAAGCAGGGGGTTCGGTCAATTCAACCACCACCACTTGGCCGGTTTTCGCCGCGCCGGTGGCACTTTTTGGAATCAGCACATCCTGTCCGTAGCGCTTGTCCTCAGGCGCCACCAACCAAACACCGCTCTCTTGTAGCAAGCGGCCGATGATGGGCTGCTGAGGGCGATCGAGGATTTCAGTGACGCGCCCTTCGGGGCGTCCCCGGCGGTCTGAACGAACAATCTTGACCTTCACATGGTCTTTGTGCAGGACTGCCCGCATTTCATTTGGCGGCAAGTACACATCGGGTTCACCATCGTCGCGAATCACGAATCCATGACCGTCGCGATGGCCTTGAACGGTGCCCTCAAACTCTTCTTGAACGGCGCCTGTAGGCTTGGTGGGGTTTATTTTTTTAAGATACAATCTTGTGTTCCCTGAGATGCCCAGATGGCGGAATTGGTAGACGCACTAGTTTCAGGTACTAGCGAGTAACATCGTGGAGGTTCGAGTCCTCTTCTGGGCACCAAGCATAACAGCGGTTTATTGCAGGGACTTCCCCACTTTTTTGGGCACTTCTCCATTTGCCAAGCGCAAATTTTCTGAGAGGTGTCGTTCCGAAGCTTCCCACAATCCTTGATACAGTGTCCTGCTAAGCTGCCTTGCGCGCGTGCCCGGCCAATTCACGGGCAGTAAATCCTGGGGCAACTCAGGGTCACGCAGCAACAAGCGACGGTAATCGTGAATTAACAACGTGCGGCATAAAAAAGCCAAGGCGGGATCCAAAGACTTCAGTGGCTGACGCCGTTGTTTCAGGTATTTTTCCAAGGGCGCGTAGCTCGCCAGAAAATCCAGGTAGGCCGCCGCCAATTGGTCCAAGGGCCACGTTTTGGCCACCCAATCCAAATCGGAAGCCAGCAAACCATGTCCTTCCAGAGGCTTGGCCTTGAAAGCGGTCAAGGTCTGCTGTAGGTCGCCCAAACCATCGGCGACCAAAGCGTCCAGCACCGCGTCTAAATCGGCGCCGGGATGCACAAAACTGCCCGTTTTCATTTCACCAAAGCCTTGCCAATACAAGGCCCGTCGCAACTGCTCACGTTGGCGAGCTGGCAACTCGTCCAGCACGACAATCCATCGCCATTGGCCATCCCAAGGCGGTGGCTGGTCGGCATAAATGTGCCGGGCCGATTCCTCAAAGCGCTGCAAACCCGAGGGGGTGAGTTGGTAATCCACCTTGCGGCCATGCGCCTCAGAGGCCAACCAATCGGACTTCACCAATCGATAGACGGCCGTGCGCACCCAGCGCTCACCGACGCCAAACGGCGCCATCAAGCCGATGAGGCTCCCCAACGCGATGCGTCCGCCGCGGGGCATCACCGAGTCGCCCAAAACCGAAATGATCAATGAACCCGCGTTCAACCGGTCTTGTTGACGGAATTTTTCCAGAGGGGCGGCCAGCGGATTTAAGGCCAGTGGATTGACGGCGGTAGAGCTCAAAGTGGTGAAATTTTAGTGGTATTCCCTATTCAAAATGATACAAAAAAATTCAAAATATCAAAAAAAATGAATCATAATTTTGAATGGCTTGTTTTTTTAGACGACAAAGCGTTGCCCTTACTCCTGACTGCTTCTTTCATTTTTCATCCATTCGTCACCCGCCATTAAAACCATGACCGCCCAGCCAGAATCCCCTGAAAACATGGATCCCCAGACCTTGGCAGAAAAGACCGCGGCGCAACTCTGGGCGCAAGACCAAGCCACTCAAAATTTGGGTATGTCGCTGGTGCGGGTCGCGCCGGGTCAAGCGGTCTTGCGCATGACGGTGCAAGCGCACATGCTCAACGGCCACCAAACCTGCCATGGCGGCTACCTGTTCACCTTGGCCGACAGTGCTTTTGCGTTTGCCTGCAACAGCCACAACCAAAACACCGTGGCCGCCGCTTGCAGCATCGACTTTTTGGCCCCTGCCCGCTTGGGCGACACCTTGGAGGCCACCGCCACTGAAGTGGCTCTGGCGGGCCGCAGCGGCGTCTACGACGTTGAAATTCGCCTCGTAAGCACCCCAACCCGCCCCAATAACCCAACGGACGAAAGCACCCCCGTGGCCTTGTTCAGGGGCAAAAGCCACACCATCAAAGGGACCGTTTTATGACAGGCTTGGAACCCATCGAAACCGCCAGTCGCGACGAAATTGCCGCTTTGCAGCTCGAGCGCCTGAAGTGGACCTTGCGCCACGCCCATGACAACGTGCCGCATTACCGCAAGACCTTTGCAGAAAAAGGGGTCCACCCGGACGACCTCCAAACACTGGCTGATCTGGCCAAGTTCCCTTTTTCAACCAAAGCGGATTTGCGGCAAAACTACCCCTACGGCTTGTTCGCTGTGCCGCGCGAGCAAGTGGCGCGTATCCACGCCTCGTCTGGCACCACGGGTCAGCCCATCGTCGTGGGTTACACCCAGAACGATGTGAACACCTGGGCGCAAGTGGTGGCCCGCTCCATTTATGCGGCCGGCGGGCGCCCAGGCGATAGCTGCCATGTGAGCTATGGCTACGGCTTGTTCACTGGCGGCCTTGGCGCGCATTACGGCGCTGAGCGACTCGGCTGCACCGTGATCCCGATGTCGGGTGGACAGACCGAAAAGCAAGTCCAAATGATCATCGACTTGAAACCCGATTTCATTATGGTGACGCCCTCGTATTCCTTGGTGATTGCTGAAGAATTTGAGCGACGCGGCATCAAGCCTCAAGACATTTCTTTGCGATTGGGTATTTTCGGCGCCGAACCTTGGGGCCAGGGCATGCGCCAAGAAATTGAAACCAAACTGGGCATCGACGCCTTGGACATCTATGGCCTGACCGAAGTCATTGGCCCCGGCGTGGCCTGTGAATGCATCGAGTCAAAAGACGGTCCGGTGATTTGGGAAGACCACTTTTACCCGGAAATAATCAACCCTGACACCGGCGAGGTGGTGGCCGATGGCGAAGAAGGCGAGCTGGTTTTCACCTCGCTGAGCAAAGAAGCCATGCCAGTAATTCGCTACCGCACCCGCGATTTGACTCGGCTGTTGCCACCCACTTCGCGCAGCTTCAGGCGCTTGGCGCGCATCACCGGCCGCAGCGACGACATGCTGATCGTTCGCGGGGTGAATGTGTTTCCCTCACAAATTGAAGAGCAAATCCTGCGGGACAAGCGGCTCTCGGGCAATTACCAAATTCACCTGAGCCGCGACAACCACTTGGACCAAGTTGAAATTCACTGCGAGTTGCAATCGTACCTGTCCGAGCAAACCTCGCCCTCAGAGCGCGATGCCATGGCCAAGCAACTGCAAGATCACATCAAAACGGTCATTGGCATCTCGACCCAGGTGCGGATCATGGGTTTTGACTCCCTTCCCCGCACCTTGGTGGGCAAAGCACGGCGCGTTTACGACCAAAGACCCAAACAAAACTGACATCTCATTCCAACCCAGGGACCGCCCATGTACACCCAATCTTTCAATGTGCCGGACACCACCGAGCCCACTGGCGCCAAAGCACCACTGAGCCTCGTCGGCGTGGTCAGTCCGCTGAGCGAACAAGACGCCGCCGCTCAAACCCGTTTTGACACGAAACTCAATGCCGACCAAAAAATCGAGCCGCAAGACTGGATGCCAGAGGCCTACCGAAAAACCCTGGTGCGTCAAATCAGCCAACACGCGCACAGCGAAATTGTCGGCATGTTGCCCGAAGGCAACTGGATCAGCCGCGCCCCCAGCTTGAAGCGCAAAGCCATTCTGATTGCCAAAGTGCAAGACGAAGGTGGTCATGGCTTGTACCTTTACAGCGCGGCGGAAACGCTGGGCACGAGTCGCGACCAAATGCTGGCAGACCTGCACAGCGGGAAGGCCAAATACAGCTCAATCTTCAACTACCCGACCTTGACCTGGGCCGATGTGGGGGTGATTGGTTGGTTGGTCGATGGTGCGGCCATCATGAATCAAATCCCCCTTTGCCGCTGCTCCTACGGCCCCTATGCCCGCGCCATGATCCGGGTCTGCAAAGAAGAATCTTTCCACCAACGCCAAGGCTATGAATCGCTGTTGACCTTGATGCGCGGAACGGCTGAACAACAAGCCATGGTGCAAGACGCCGTGAACCGCTGGTGGTGGAAATGCCTGGCCATGTTTGGCCCCCCCGACAGCGACAGCCCGAACAGCGTGCAAGGCATGCGCTGGGGCATTAAACGGATCTCTAACGACGACTTGCGCCAAAAGTTTGTCGACGCCACAGTGCCCCAAGCGGAGGTTTTGGGCGTCCGTTTGCCCGACCCCGAGTTGAAGTGGAATGAAGCGCGTCAACATTACGACTTTGGCGCCATCGATTGGGATGAGTTCTGGGCCACCGTGAACGGCAACGGCCCCTGCAACAAAGAGCGCCTCGCCACCCGCGTCAAAGCCCACCAAGAAGGCCAGTGGGTGCGGGAGGCGGCCTTGGCCTACGCCAACAAACAAGCGCAAAAAAATTCACTCAAGCAGGAGGCCGCATGAGCCAAGCCGACCCCAAAGCGACTCCGCCCGCAACGCCCTTAAAAGAATGGCCGTTGTGGGAAGTTTTTGTGCGCAGCAAACAAGGCTTGGAACACAAACACTGCGGCAGCTTGCACGCGGCAGACGCCGGCCAAGCCCTGAACATGGCACGCGATGTCTACACGCGCCGCCAAGAAGGCGTGAGCATTTGGGTGGTGCCCTCAGCGGCCATTTCTGCCAGCGCACCCGACGAGAAAGGCCTTTTCTTCGAACCGGCGGCCGACAAGATTTACCGTCACCCGACCTTCTATGAAATTCCTGACCAAGTGGGGCACATGTAATGGAAGAGCTGGAGGCGCTTTCTGACTTCACCCTGCACTTGGCCGACAGTGCCTTGATTCTGGGGCAACGCAACGCCGAGTGGTGCGGACACGGACCGATTTTGGAAGAGGACTTGGCGATGGCCAACAACAGCCTGGACCTGATCGGCCAAGCCCGTTTGCTCTACCAACAAGTGGCCGAAGCACGCGGCAACCACTGCTCAGAAGACCAGTTGGCTTATTTCAGAGACGAGTCCGCATTCAAAAATTTCACCTTGTTGGAATTGCCCCACAGCACGGCGCTGGCACCCAGCGCAAAAGGGCAGCGCGACTATGCGGTGACGGTGGCGCGCAATTTTTTATACAGCGCCTACATGGTGGGCATCTGGTCGTCTTTGGCCTCTTCGCCCTCATTGGCAGCTTTTGCCGGCGCTGTCCACGAGGTGCAAGTTGAAAGCGCAAAGGCCCTTCAATTAGCGAATTTGTCCGCCAATTTAAAGGCGGTGGCCGCAAAATCCTATAAAGAAACCGAGTACCACTTACGCCACTCAAGCGATTGGGTGATCCGCATGGGCGATGGCAGCGCTGAATCTCACCAACGCATTCAGCAGGCGTTTCATCATTTGATGCCTTACACGCAAGAGTTTTGGACTCAGCAACATCCCGCTGCGTTGCAGCTCGATCTGCCCTCAATCAAAGCCCAGTGGGACGCCACAGTCAGCGATGTTTTGAGTGAAGCCACTTTGGTGGTTCCCAGCGCCCAGGGCTTTTTACCGACCGGCACTCGAGGGGTGCACTCCGAGCACATGGGCTTTTTGCTGAGCGAAATGCAAGGCTTGGCCCGCGCCCACCCAGGAGCCGTTTGGTGAAGGCATCGCCGTCAGAGCGCTTGCCAACCACCGAATCGGTTTGGGCCTTGTTGGAGGCTGTCACCGACCCAGAAATTCCGGTGGTGAATTTGCGTGAAATGGGTATTTTGCGAAACGTCGAAGAAACTGCCACGGGCTTTGACATCACGCTCACGCCCACCTACAGCGGCTGCCCCGCCATGGACCAAATGGTGGACGATGTGCAATCTGCTTTGCACGCCGCAGGCCTGACCGCTCAAGTGAAAATTCAACTGGCGCCCGCATGGACGACGGATTGGATGAGCCCGACTGCCTTGCTCAAGTTGCGAGAATACGGCATCGCACCGCCCCACCCAAGACCCGTCACGTCGAACAACTCGACGACTTCCAATGCACCGCCAGGCGGCTCACCGGGTCTCCAAAAAGTCACTTTTTCATGGCGCCGAAATTTGACTGCCAGCGATCCCATCGCCTGCCCGCAATGCGGCTCCCTAGACACCACCGAAATTTCGCACTTCGGCTCCACGGCTTGCAAGGCGCTTTACCGTTGCTTGGGTTGCTTGGAGCCATTTGACTATTTCAAGCCTTATTGATTAAACCGCCATGTCCAGCAAGCCCGCCTTTCACCCCCTTATCGTGGCCCAAGTTCGGCCCGAGGCCGCTGGTTCAGTGGCCGTTTCGCTTCAAGTGCCGGCCCCGCTGCTCCCCTTGTTTGAGTTTCATCCGGGTCAGTTTTTGACCCTACGGGCCCAGATTCAAGGACAAGAATTGCGGCGCAATTACTCCATTTGCAGCACCCCCAAAGCCCTGCATGAAAAACAACATCTCGAGATCGGTATCCGCGCTGTTCCGGGCGGTCAATTCTCCAACTGGGCGGTCGAAAACTTAAAGTCAGGGGATGTGCTCGACGTGTTGCCACCGGAGGGCCGATTCGTCTCTAAAAAACCGCGCGCCTTGCACCGGGTCGGCTTTGCGGCAGGCTCCGGTATCACGCCCATTTTGTCCATCATGCAGCACAGTCTGGAAACCCAACCCGAGGCCAAATTCAGCTTGGTGTATGGCAACCGGAACATGGCCAGTGTGATGTTCAACGAGACTCTGCAAGACCTGAAAGACCGCTACGCCGACCGCGTCACCTTGCTGCACATCCTGTCCAAACAAGAGCAACCCGCGGACCTACTCGAAGGCCGCATTGACGCTGAAAAAGTGCGCACCTTATTGAACACCTTGTTGCCCGTGGGCAGCTTGGCCGAGGTGTTTGTCTGTGGCCCCGAAGGCATGATCGACGCGACCGAACAAGCCCTCTTGGCCGCGGGCGTGCCCGCAGACCGCGTGCACAGCGAGCGCTTTGGCAGCGCCCCTTCCCTGACTTCGGGCGCGTCGGGTTGGGCTCAAGAGACGACGGCAGCGCAAACCGCTCATACCCCAAACGGCGCCAATGTGGCCTTGACTTTGGTGATCGATGGCCAAACACACGCCCTCAGCATGACCACCGATCAACGTGTTTTGGAGGTGGCCTTGGCCGCCGGTCTCGATGTGCCTTACTCCTGCAAAGGCGGGGTTTGCTGCACCTGCCGTGCCAAGGTCATGCAAGGCAGCGTCCTCATGGATAAAAACTTCACCTTGGAAAAATGGGAAACCGAACAGGGTTTCGTTCTCTCGTGTCAGGCGCGCCCCACCAGCGATCGCGTGACCCTGAGCTACGACGAGCGTTGATGTGCGTTGAAGATCGATTGGGGCTTCGAGCCGGATTCATTTTGGGTGTGGCACCCTAAACGCACGACCCAACGTGAGTGGTGAGGGATATGTGGGCTAGCATGGATTTCCACCTCCTGCGGCCCTTTATGCACCACAACGAATTCCCCGCTCTGTTCGAGCTTCAAGACACCGACCTCGAACGAATTGCCCAGTTTGGCCACGTCATGGCCCCGCACATTGACGAGGTGATCGAACCGCTTTATGACTTTTTAAAAATCGCCTTGGGCCAGGATTTCAACCTGAATTTCCCCGACGAGAAAGCCTTGAAGCGGGCCAAATCCTTGTCCCGTCATGCCTGGTTGGAATTTTTAAACGGCCGTTGGGATGATGACTACATCAAAAGTCGGGTCCGCATTGGCGAGGTGCACGCACAACTTCAAATCGAGCCCCGTCATTACATGGCGGCCATGGACAAGGTCAGCGACCTGCTCGCAGCATTCGTCGACCGGTTGGTAGAGCCTGCCAAAGCAACTGCCACCCAAGAATCCTTGCGTCGCTTGGCCCGAATGGAATCGGCCTTTGTGGTGGACATTTACGCCAGTCGAACCACCGACATCATCACCAAGCAAAGCCGTGCCTTGACGGACATGAGTACGCCAATCACCGCCTTGTGGGACGGCATCTTGATGCTGCCCGTCGTGGGCATTGTGGACAGCCGCCGCGCGCAAGACATCATGCAGCGCATGCTGGAGCAGATTTCTGAAAAGCGCGCAACCGTTTTTATTCTGGACATTTCCGGTGTGGCCGTGGTGGACACCGCCGTCGCCAACCACTTGATTCGCATGACCAAAGCCGCGCGCTTGATGGGGTCTTACACCATCGTTTCAGGCTTATCACCCTCTGTGGCCCAAACCATAGTGGAGTTGGGCATTGAGGTCGGCGAAATGCGCACGACTGGCAATTTGCAAGATGCTTTGCGCATTGCCTTTGACCGCATTGGCAAGGAGCATCCGATTGCGCATCGATGAGGCCCTGGGTGAACACCGCGTTGTCTTGCAAAAGTTCAACGAGGTGCTTATCGTTCCTTTGCCCGACCCGGTGAGCGATGGTTTTTTCAAAGACCTGAACACGCGTCTGTTGGCTTTTTTGCGTCTGGATAACGTGCGCGGGATTGTGTTGGACCTCTCCAGCGTCGAGGTCATGGACCACCACGACTTTGAGCAAATCAACCGAGTTTGGCAAACCACCCACCTGATGGGCACGCCCTTGGTTTTGGCTGGTCTGAAACCCGGCGTTGCCGCCGCATGGTCATTGCTGAATGTGAAGGACCACTGGGCCACCGGTGCGCTGTCTGTGGAGAGGGCCATGGAAATCTTGGCTGGAAATCAAGCCCGATGAGTTCACAAAGGATGCGCATTCTGAGTCCCCAAGATGCCAGTCTGGCGGTCTTGATTGTCAAAGACATCGCCCATGCAGCGGGACTGGGGGGACTCAAAATTTCGGCCCTCACCACCGCGGTGAGTGAGCTCACCACCAACGTTGTCAAATACGCTGAACATGGTTTGTTGACCGTGCAGGTTTTGGAGCGAAAACAGCTCCGGGGCATCGAGGTCATTGTGGAAGACCGAGGACCTGGTATTGCGGACATTCCGCTTGCGATGGAAGACCATGTCTCAACCGGTGGCACCTTGGGTTTGGGCTTGCCCGGCACCAAGCGCATGGTCGATGAGTTTGAGATTCAATCGACCTTGGGCTTGGGCACCTCGGTGAGGATTGTTAAATGGTCTTGAGCACCGGTTTGGCTTTAGAGCCCCCCCTTGAAAGTCATTTTGAGCTCGACCACGGGATCTTTGTCCGTTCATTCCCAGGTTCACCACGCGGGGGCGACATGGGCTTGGTGATGCCGACTCCCAAGGGCGTTTTAGTGGCCCTGCTGGATGCATCTGGGCATGGCTTAGAGGCCTACGCCGTGGCGCAAAAGGCGCGCCAGGTGTTGCTCGAGAACGCCCACCTCTCACCCGCCGATTTACTTCGAGCCATTGACCATGTGTTGCAAGGGAGCATCGGCGCAGCGGCGGCGGTGGCCAGACTGGAAGACGATCAACTCGAATTTTGTGGCATCGGCAATGTGAACGCCAGGCTGATCGTCGGCGCGCACCAACAACCCTTGAAAGTCAAAGTGGGGGTCTTGGGCTGGCGCATGCGAACCCCGGAAACTCAGAGAGTTGACTTTCCGCAAAACGCCTGTTTGGTCATGCACACCGACGGGGTGACGCTGCCCGAGCGCGTGAACCGAGGCAGCGCCCAAGACATGGCGCAAGCCTTGGTTGAGCAGCACGGGAGTTTCCACGACGATGCTTCGGTGCTGGTGTTGCAACGGCAAAGCAAGGTGGTTTGATGTTACTCGGCACCTTGCACATTGGTTCTGCAGAAGCGCTCCCTTTCGCCCGCGAAAAGCTGAGATCCGCCCTGATTTGTGCCGGCTTCAAAGCCACACAGGTGGGTCAATGGGCAGGGCTGTTATCGCAACTCGTGCGCGACCAAGGCCCCTGCGAATTGACCGTTTCGACCGATGACGAGCAAGAAGCTGAAACGATTTTGCTCGGCCCCGTTTCACTCACAGGACGCTTGCAACGGCTGACGTTGCCGACACCCATTGACACGGCCCGGCAACAACAAATGCAAGCCATTCTGGCGCGCATGAGCCGCGAAGAGTTGTTGCATGATTTGGAGCGCCAAGTCGAAGAACGCACCGCCGATTTGAATGCCGCACGCGATCAATCTGAAAAGTTGCTGCGAAACATGCTGCCTGGGTCGATTGCCAAACGACTTAAGGAGGGTGAACGCATTGCGGACACGCACCAAGCCTCGGTGGTTTTTATTGACATGGTTGGCTTTACAAAATGGGCCTCCCAACTCAGCGCGGCGGAATTGGTGGTGCATTTGGGGCAACTGTTTGGTGAGTTCGATGGCATCACGAAACGCCATGGCTTGGAAAAAATAAAAACGATTGGCGACTGCTACATGGCAGCCGCTGGCTTGCCTGAACCTCAAGCCGATCACGCCGAGCGCGCCGTGCGCATGGGCTTGGACATCATCAACGCCATGCCGCGAATTTGTACGGCGTTAAACGCCCCCGTTCAAGTGCGGGTGGGCATCCACAGCGGGCCGTTGGTGGCGGGCGTGATTGGCTCGGTCAAGCCGTTTTATGACATTTGGGGCGACACCGTGAACATCGCTTCGCGCATGGAAAGCCACGGCGTGCCGGGCCGCTTGCATGTTTCTGACGATGTTCGCGCTGCTCTTGGCGAGGGATTCGATTTAGAACAGCGCGGGGTGATCGACATCAAAAACCGGGGGGCCATGACCACCTGGTTTGTGAACAGCACAATTTAGACGGGCACACCCACCAAATCGTGCCCCTGCACGCCCACGATTCGGACTTTGGTGAACTCGCCCACCTTGAGGGTTTTGCTGATTTTTTCGGGCGGCAGCAAATGCACCACACCGTCGATTTCAGGGGCGTCGGCATACGTGCGGCCCACGCCGCCCTTTTTGCCTTGGCTCAGGGCCTTGTCAACCAGCACCTGCATGGTCGCACCGACTCGGCGTTGCAAGCGCTGGATAGACACCTCTTCGGCCACCGCCATGAAGCGGGCCCGGCGTTCTTCGCGCACTTCGGCAGGCAGCATGCCTGGCAACTCGTTCGCGGTCGCGCCCTTCACGGGGCTATAAGCAAAACAACCGGCGCGGTCAATTTGAGCTTCGCGCACAAATTGCAGCAGGTCTTCAAACTCGGCCTCGCTCTCGCCCGGAAAACCTGCAATGAAGGTGCTGCGCACGACCAGTTCAGGACAAGCTTCACGCCACTTTTGCAAGCGCTCCAAATTGCGCTCACCATGGGCAGGACGCTTCATGCGGCGCAACACATCGGGGTGGCTGTGTTGAAAAGGCACGTCCAAATAGGGCAGCACCAAGCCCTGCGCCATCAGGGGCAGCCATTCGTCCACGCTCGGGTAGGGGTAGACGTAGTGCAATCGAACCCAAGCCCCATAAGGCGCCGCCAAATCACCCAAGGCCTGAATCAATTCCTGAGAACGGGTTTTGACGGGCTTGCCGTCCCAAAAACCAGTGCGGTATTTCACATCAACGCCGTAAGCCGAGGTGTCTTGGCTGACCACCAACAACTCTTTGATGCCGCCTTCAAACAAAGCCTGTGCCTCTTTCAGCACATCCCCAATTGGGCGTGACACCAAATCCCCGCGCATGGACGGGATGATGCAAAAGGTGCAGCGGTGGTTACAGCCTTCGCTGATCTTGAGGTAGGCGTAATGCCTTGGCGTCAGCTTGATGCCGGCCACGCCAAACGAATGGCTGTCGGGGGCATGCACCAGATCCACAAAGGGATCGTGCGGTTTGGGCAAATGCTGGTGCACCGCGTCCATGACTTCTTGTGTGGCGTGAGGACCCGTCACGGCCAAAACGCTGGGGTGCATTTGGCGCACCAAATTGCCGCCGTCTTGCGCCTGCGTGGCGCCCAAACAGCCGGTCACAATGACCTTGCCGTTTTCAGCCAAGGCCTCCCCAATGGTGTCCAAGCTTTCTTTGACGGCGTCGTCAATGAAGCCGCAGGTGTTGACAATCACCAAGTCAGCGCCAGCGAAGGTTTTGGAGGTTTGGTATCCCTCCGCACTCAGTTGCGTGAGGATCAATTCGGAATCGGTCAGCGCTTTGGGGCAACCCAAGCTGACAAAACCGACTTTGGGTGACTGTTGAGAATCAGGGGAAAGGGAGATGACTTCGCTCATCCCCCAATTGTCCCAGAATGTCAGCGAAGCCCAACCCAGTCAGGTCGGCTTACTTTGAACAGGTTCAGCGCTTGAAGCCAAAAGCCCCCAACATCTGCTCTTGCATTTGCGCCAGCATGTTCTTGGACTGCTCGTTGTAGGTGCCCATCATCCCCTGCAAAACCGGTGACTGGACATTCATGAACTGATTCCACATTTCGGGCGTCACACCACTCGATTTTTCAGCCACCTTGGCTTGCATTTCGGTGAAAGCCAAAATGTTCTTCTCAATAAAAGAGCCCATGAAACTCTGCATGGCATGACCATGAAAGCGAATGATGCTGGACAGCACTTCTTCGGTCAGCATGGGCGCGCCACCGGCTTCCTCTTCCAAAATGATTTGCATCAGGATCGAGCGGGTCAGGTCGCCTGAGGTCTTGGCATCGCGCACCACAAAAGGTTCGCGCTTCATCACCAAATCTTTGATTTCAGTCAGCGTGATGTAGGTGGACGTGGTCGTGTCGTAGAGACGCCGATTCGGGTATTTTTTGATGACCCGACGCGTGTCGCTGCCATCGCTTGGAGCAGCTGAAGGCTTTTTTGCATTGGCAGTTTTTGGGGCAGGCACGAATCAACTCCCGGTGTTTAGGGGGCCATTCTAGGCAGTTTCGGTATTTAATAAAAACCCAAAGAATCCGCCATCAACTTCAGCGATACCCCCAGCAGACCCAGCTGCACGATCCTGAAAAACCATTGGTCGTCAATCTTGCGCGTCAGGTAAGCCCCTGTCACTGTGCCCACCAAGGCGGCCGGAACCAAGAAGGCAGCGCTCCACAAACCCTCCAAGGTGTAAGGTCGGATGGCGTGGTAAGGGACGATTTTGACCCAGTTAATCAGTGCAAAAAACAAAGTGGCTGTACCGGCGTACTCGGTCTTTCTGAGCTTTTGTGGCAACACATAAATTTGAAATGGGGGCGCGCCAGCATGCGAAATGAAACTCGTGAAGCCCGATACAGCGCCCCAAAATCGGCCTTTCATCGGATCCGCAGGTTCAGCCTGCGAGACTTGGTTCTTTCGAAGCCACGCATTGAGACAAAAGGCCACGCCCATCAGGCCAATTAAAAAGGTAATGACGTGCTCGGGCATCCAAGACGCCGTGGCCCAACCGATGGCCACGCCGAGGATTCCGGCTGGCACCAAGAGGCGCAAATTGGGCACGCTGAATTCGTGGCGATAAAGCCATATGCCCACCATGTCGGAGACGACATAAATGGGCAACAGCATCATCGCGGCTTTCATGGGCGGCATTGCCAACGACAAAATGGGCACGGAGAGCATGCCCACAGCTGGCAAGCCGCCTTTGGACAGCCCCACCAAAAAGGCCCCCAAACTGGCCAGCCAGATGTAGAGAGTCGGGTTCAATTCATTCATTTTGATGGGTGGCTTTGGCTAGTGCCCCTGTCGGTTTCTGACCCTTTGAGTTCAGGCCATTTCAATTGAAGACCGGTTTGGGTAAATAGCAAATCAATGTCTTCTTGCGTGTCCACATCGGTTCGGTATCGGTGGTTAGGGCTTGCCCATCGATAAACTTGGTTTGGGTAAGTCAATTGCCATTGCCGCCCGCCCACATCGGGGCCACTGGCCAAAATATCGGCGCGCACTTTCGAACCGAACATGACGGGGTTGCCCGGCAAAGCGGCCACATGGGGTTGCACAAAATGCGAGCCGTTGGGTCGGTTTTTGTAGGCGTCAATGAGGTCAAAAATTTCTTGCGCAGAAATTAAAGGCTGATCGGCCAAGGCCACGATGACTGAATCGACCGGCGCTGTGAGCGATTGCAAACCGAAGCGCAGAGACGAGATTTGTCCAGCATCGGGGTCAGGGTTTCGAATGCGTTTGACCGAAAAATCGGGGATGACCGCCTCGATTCGGTCAGCATAATGGCCCAAAACGACCACCACCTCATCGACCCCAGCGTCAAGTAGAGCCCTCAGTTGACGCCGAATTAAAGGCTCGCCCTCGAGTTCAAGCAGGCACTTGGGCCGACGCCCCATCCGCGAGGCCGAGCCAGCGGCCAACAACACCGTGCCAATTTTGAGAGCAGAACCCATATTTTTGTTTGCGACAAGGAAAACGTACAGATGTTGCCACAGACCCATCGGGGTCATGCTGGGTTGGAAGAGGCGCTAGGCATCCTCGGAGACAATGACCGCATGAACGCTGACTCACCGTCTTCACCGCCCCCACCCGCTTCAAAAGTGCAACCGCGCAACCCTTTACATGGTCTCACGCTGGAAACCATCGTCACCGCCTTGTTCGAGGAATACGGCTGGAAGGGGCTTGATGAACGCATTCCGCTGCGCTGCTTTGCCTTCGATCCAAGTGTCAAATCGAGTCTCAAATTTCTGCGCAATACACCATGGGCGAGGGAGAAGGTCGAAAGTCTTTATTTGTTCATGCTGCGAGAAAGAAAACGTCAGGCAAACGAATGATGCTTCTACGCAACCAGCCCCAATCCGCGACAATATTGTCTGTCACCGTCCCTTTGCCTCCTGTCATCGCTCGTTATGCAAACCCAGACTTTCCGCCTCAACCAGATCGCCCTCGTTTTCACTTTCGCCGTCTCTCTGGCCGCTGGCAGCCTAGCGCCCAGCGCCTCCTATGCGGCCACGCACCACGCCGCCAAGGCGGTTCCTCAAAAGAAGGCAACCGCTCGTAAAGACAAAGCAGACAGCACCCCCGGTTTGGCGGCGGATGTGGCCTTGGCAGACAACCCGCCTGCCTTGCCTGCCAAGGCCTGGTTGCTGATGGACTATGACTCCGGCCAGGTGCTGGCCTCGGCCAATGCGGAAGAGCCTTTGCCGCCCGCCTCACTGACCAAGATGATGACCAGCTACTTGGTCGAGCAAGCGCTGCGCTCGGGAAAATTAAAGCAAACTGATTTGGTGTCCGTGAGCCAAAACGCTTGGTGCCGTGGCACGAATACCGAGTCGTGCATGTACTTGCCTCTGAACAGCCAGGCCACGGTGATCGATATTTTGCGGGGCATCATTATTCAGTCGGGGAACGATGCGTCCAAAGCGATTGCCGAGCACATGGCGGGCTCTGAAGACGGTTTTGCCAAGTTGATGAACGCCGAAGCCCAGCGCTTGGGCATGACGCACACCCATTTTGTAAACCCCACGGGCCTGCCTGACCCCGCGCACAAATCATCTGCACATGATCTGGCTATTTTGGCCCGCGCCATCATCCACGACAGCGCCGATTACTACCCCATTTATGCCGAGCGCGAGTTCAAATACAACGGCATCAAACAAGGCAACCGAAACGCCCTTCTTTACACCGACCCCACCGTCGATGGTCTGAAAACCGGCCACACCGACGAGGCGGGCTTCTGCTTGGTGACCTCTTCCAAGCGCAGCGACATGCGCTTGATCACGGTCATTTTGAACACCGGCAGCGCGCAAGCCCGTGCGGATGAAACCCGCACCTTGCTGGGTTGGGGTTTCAGCAGTTTTGAGAAGAACACCCCGTTCCAACCGAATGCAGTGGTGTCCCAAGCGAAGGTCAATTTCGGCAAGGCCGACACGGTGGCTGCCGGTTTGGGCGCGCCTTGGCTGTTGACGGTACCGCGTGGTCAGCAAGTACAGACCTCGGTGGAAATTAAAACTGGCTTGGAAGCCCCTGTCGCCAAGGGCGATGTGGTGGGCAAGGTACTCGCCACTGCCAACGGCAAACCCATCGGCGAAGCACCCCTCGTGGCTCAAGCCGATGTGGAACGCGCCAATTTTCTGATGCGCGCTTGGCAACACATCACGAAGTTGTTTGGCAAATAAAGAAGTCGCTTAAAAGTGACTTATTGACGACTGGCTAAAGCCGACTTCAAAGTCGGCAACTGCCGGCGCGCTTCATACTCACCGGCCTGTCTTGCTTGGTCAAAGAAAGATGGCGTGGGCCAGGTGTTGTAGCCCATGTCCGGATGAATGACAAAGTCGGCTTGCGCCAATTCCGGGTCAATTCGCTTGCGCCGTTTGGCCTCGCGCTCTAATTTCGTTGTGGCGGCATCTGCAGGCGCCGTGCCCGGCACGGGGGTGACGTCGACGGCAATGACAAAAGTGGCCCCTGCCTGCCGAGCGGCCCGAACCGCCACGGGCAAGGACTCGTCACCGTCCTCGTATTCAACACCTTGAATCCCGACGGGTGAGAAAATTTTGCTCACGGCACTCGACGCCCTGACCGCGACACCGGCATTGCCCGAACGAAAGAACACAGGCTGCTTGTCTTGTATGCGTGTCGCCACGGCGATGAATTTCCTGGGCATGGCTTCAATTTGGGGCGTGTTGAGGCGGTCGTTTACAAAATCTTGCAGCCGTTGACCCCGAATCCAACCTCGGTCTGCAAACAAGGAGAAGTCAAAAATGGTGAACACATCGCCTTGTTTTGACAACGCATCGATTTGCTCAGCGCCATAGCCTTGACCCCAAAAGGCGCCGATCAAAGACCCCACGCTCGAGCCGACCACCAAGTCGTAGTCAATGCCCGCCTCTTCCAAGACCCGCATGACCCCAATGTGGGCATAACCTCGCGGCCCGCCACTGCCCAAGACCAGGGCCACTTTGGGGGCCGGTTCCATGGCTTGCAAAGCGGTGAGGGGTTGGGGGCTGTCTGGTTGTGTGTAGTTGAAATGAGAGCAAGCCGCCAAGTTAGCAAGAACGAGCGCCATGCTGGTTAAGCGGATAAATCGGGCCATGGTTTTATTTGAATTCATTTTTTATAAACTCATCTGATTGGCCCGATTCGAGCGCGGATTGAATCATGTTCATCATGAAGTCCATGGACTTTTTCTGCACGCCCTTGGACAAGGACAAATGCGCCATGACATTCGATTGATCAATGGTGGCGAGACCATGCAAGGCCGACCAAATGAACATGGCCTCTAGTTCAGATTGTTGTTTGGCATTCCTTTTGTCGCCGTGGCTTTGGAGCAAGTTCCGACGCAACACATCAAAGGCATGAACGGCATACTTGACCAAATCGGGATGGGCAGCAGGCTCTGGCCAAGGGGTGCCAAACATCAACCGGTATTCAAGCGGGTGTTTGGCTGCATAGGTCATGTAAGCGACGCCCATTCCCCGAAGTTCGTCGTCTTTTTTGGCTTTCGATTTTTGGTCAAGAAAATGGGCGAAATCCTCGAAACAACGACGCATGATTTCCGCCAGAAGGTGATCGCGACTCGGGAAATGCCGGTAAGGGGCCTGATGCGAAATGTCCAATTTGCGTGCCACATCTCGCATGCTCCAGCCCTCGACCCCGTGCTCCGCAATCACTTCACGCGCCGCTTGAACACAAGCTTCCTTCAGATGCAGATCGTTGATTGATTTGGCCATTTTTAATTTTTAGTGAGGCAATTTTTGGGTCATGGAACCCATGATGGATCCCATAATTTCCTCCATTTTGTTGACAGTGTCTACACTTTAAATAAAATAGTTGACATCGTCAACATGTCTTTTATTTATGCCTCCCCATTTATTTAACTCTTTGCCCAGTTGGCTTGTTTTCGATGAATCCAACCTCTCCATGGCTTCTTGGTTATTGCTCCTCTATGGCGCTTTTATGTGGCTGGCCTGTGGATTCACCTTGGTCATTTCCTTGAATGATGAACGCACCTTGAGGGAGGTGGGCGTCTGGGTGAAACCCATGAAATTCATGGCGGCCACAGCCTTGTTTGCCTGGACCACCGTTTGGGCGAGCCACATGGCCAATCCCGCCGTGACCCAAGGCCCAGCTTACGTCGGTATTTGCGCCCTGATCATGGTCACCTCCTTTTTTGAAGTGGCCTACATCACTTACCAAGGATCGCTTGGTGCGGCCTCGCACTACAACACCAGCGATTCGATTCACGCCCTGCTATTTGGATTAATGGGATTGGCTGCGGTCGGCTTGACCGCCTCTCAAGGTTGGTTGGCCTGGGAAATCTGGAAAGCGAATGGGTCGGCCGAACTCTCAACCTCTGCGCTGGGGGTTGTAATTGGTTTGAGCCTGACTTTTGTTCTTTCCACCCTGAGTGGATTTTTGCTGGGGGGCCAGCAACCCCCCGCTGGCCAAGGACTGCCTTGGGTGGGCTGGCACCTTCGTGGCGATGTTCGACCTGCCCATTTTTTGGGTGTTCATGC
>CAILKX010000093.1 GCA_903834975.1 uncultured Curvibacter sp. | reverse complement strand
TACTTTTCGAGCCAAATGCGCCAGCGCTTCTTCCACTTGGTCCACCAACACCAAGCACAGGTCGCCGGGTTCGAGGCGGCCCAGGGCCAAGTCGATGGCGTTGAATTCGCCTTGGACTTCGTCAATCTGACGGGTTCTCACCGCACCGCTGAGGCCTTGGCGCAGCAGGGCCACGACCTCGCCGTCGGCGCGTCCGCGTTGGCAGGCGTCTTCGTAAAGCACCACCGAATCAAAGGCCTGACCCAAGATCGAGGTTTGCTCTGTGATGTCTTCGTCTCGCCGATCACCGGCGCCGCTGATCACCACGCTGCGTCGCTGCGCGGGCATGGCTTCGACGGCGGACACCAAAGCCCGCATGGCGTCTGGGTTGTGACCGTAGTCGGCAATCACCGTGGCGCCGTTGAACTCCATCACATTGAAGCGACCGGGCGCGTTGTCTGAGTCGTTCACGAAGCTGGCGACGCCGCGGCGAATGGTGTCCCAATTGAGGCCCACGCCCCAAGCCGCCGCTGCCGCCGCCATGACGTTGTCGATTTGAAAGCCAATCGTGCCGTTGCGGGTGATGGGCACGTCGCGCAAGGGCAACTGTTCACGCCAAGCGCCTTCGGCAAAAATGATCGCGTCCCCGTCCACATACACCGTGCGACGCCCTTGGGCGCGGTGCGTGGCCATGACGGGGTGGTTGCGGTCACGGGCAAAAAAGATCACTTGGCCCGGGCAGCTGTCGGCCATCGCGGCCACCACGGGGTCGGCGGCATTCAGCACGGCAAAGCCGTCTTCGGCCACGTTTTGCACAATCACCCGCTTGACCAACGCCAAGTCTTCGACGGTATTGATGTAATTCAAGCCCAAATGGTCGCCTTGGCCCACGTTGGTCACGACCGCCACTTGGCAACGGTCAAAGCCCAGGCCTTCACGCAAAATGCCGCCGCGGGCGGTTTCAAACACCGCCGCATCCACGTCGGGATTCAGCAGGACGTTGCGGGCGCTCTTGGGGCCACTGCAATCGCCGCTGTCAATTTGGCGGCCATTCACATAAACGCCGTCGGTGTTGGTCATGCCGACGCGCCAACCGTTGGCCGAGAACAAGTGACTCAACAAACGCGCGGTGGTGGTTTTGCCATTCGTTCCGGTGACAGCCACGACCGGAATGCGGCCGGCGTCGTTGGTTTCGTAGAGGTGCGAAATCATGGCTTCGCCGACTTGGCGGCCTTTGCCATAAGAGGGCGCCAAGTGCATGCGCAAGCCCGGGGCGGCATTCACTTCAACAATGCCGCCGTGCTGTTCTTCTAGGGGGCGCAGCACGCTTTCACACACCACGTCGACCCCGCAGATGTGCATGCCGACCATTTGGGCGGCGGCCACGGCTCGGGCGGCCACTTCGGGGTGGACATCGTCGGTCACGTCGGTGGCGGTGCCACCGGTGCTCAAGTTCGCGTTGTTGCGCAAAATGACGCGCTGGCCCTTGGTGGGCACCGAGTCAGGGGCTAAATTTTGCAGACCCAAACGGGCAATGGCAATGTCGTCAAAACGAATTTTGGTGAGCGAGGTGCTGTGGCCAGTCCCTCGGCGCGGATCGGCATTGACGATCTCCACCAACTCGCGCACGCTGTGGACGCCGTCCCCAATGACTTGGGGTGGGTCACGGCGGGCAGCGGCCACCAATTTGTCACCCACCACCAGCAACCGAAAGTCGTTGCCGGGCAGGAACTTTTCCACCAACACCTCACCAATGTCAACGGCGGCTTTGTAAGCCAATTCGAGCTGATCACGGCTGGTGATGTTGACGGTCACGCCCTTGCCTTGATTGCCATCTTGGGGCTTGACCACCACCGGTAAGCCGATTTCAAGCGCTGCCGCCCAGGCGTCGTCCACATCAGAGGCGGGGCGACCCAAGGGCACCGGCACCCCAGCGGCGCGCAACAGCGTTTTGGTCAGGTCTTTGTCTTGGGCAATGGATTCGGCCACCGCGCTGGTGGTGTCCACCTCCGCGGCTTGAATGCGGCGTTGCTTGGAGCCCCAACCAAATTGCACCAAGCTGCCACTGGTCAGGCGGCGGTAGGGAATTTTGCGTTTGACGGCGGCTTCCACAATCGCGCCGGTGCTGGGTCCCAAGCGCTCGTCTTCGTCGAGTTCGCGCAATTCGGCAATGGCACTTTCGATGTCAAAGTCACGTCCGCTTGTGATTTCGCTTTCGTTTCCGCTTTCGTTTCCGCTTCCTTTTTCACCTTCTGCTGTGGACAGTGCCGTTTGAATCAGATCTTGGGCCAGAGCAAAAGCGCGGCGTCCAACGTTTTCTTCGGTGTACTCGATCACCACTTGGTAAATGCCGGGCTCGGCCGTTGCCGTGGTGCGGCTGTAGGTGACGGGGCAGCCGGCTTGCGATTGCAAGGACAGGCCAGCGGCTTCGAGCACGTGGGCCAACGAAGCAGGCCCCGCTTGGCTGTCGTGGCGCAAGGGGCCGATGCCCGGGAAGAGGGCGCGGAGTCGCTTCTCAAAGCCTTCAAGTTGGTTGACCGAGCGCTCTTGATCGGTGCAGGCCACCACGGCTTCAATGGCCGTGTGACGGCTCCAGATGTTGGGGCCGCGCAGGGCACGAATGCGAGAAACTTCCATAGCAGTCTCTTGTTCTCTTGGTATTTATTTGAAAAAAGCAGTGGCCCCCACGGGGCGCTGGGCTTGGGGATGGGGGTCAAAGGTTTCAATGCCCGCTGAAATTAATTCGGGCGAAATGTCCAAAGCCCAGGCCGTGGCCACCGCCGCCACCAAGGCTTCTGCGCCCATGGGGTAAGTTTGGTTTTGCCGCTGACCGATGTCGCCCAAATCAGACAACACCCGTTCATGGTCGCCATTGGCCAGCACGATCTGACCTTGTTTTAAATAAACCGCCCGCCCTTTGTCGGCCAAGTGGGCGCCCATGGCGTCCGCGTTTTTGTCAAGACCAAACAAGATGACGGACCCATCGCACAACGACGCCAAATCGGACACCCGCGGGTCAGCGGTGTTCAGAACGGCCACGCCGTCGCTCAAAACCACATCGACCTGGGTGCGAAGCACTTTGCTGAGTTGGTCGGAATTTTGAATGTCAAATTCGGCCAATTGCCCAGCGCCTTCCATGTCGACCACCACGCCGACCTGGCAGCGGTCGTAGGGCAAGCCGTGGCGAAGGATGGTTTGGGCGCTGTTTTCAATGACCACCGATTCGACCGAGTGGTTCATTAACAGGCGATGCCCCGATTCCCAGTTGTTGCAAGGGCCTTTCTCGACCTTGCGCCGGTCCAAGAACAAACCTTCTTGGCAGGCCAAACCGGTTTGACGGCCGCTCAAATGCACCAGCCAGGCGACCATGCGGGCAATTTTGTCGGTCTCTCGCGTGCCAGCGATACCGACAACAGGAATGCGGCCTGGTTTTTGGTCCGCGTCGGCATCGTTGAAAAGATGGTCGACGATGGCCCGACCCACGGGGCGCGGAGAGCCCTCGGCGGGCTTCAAGTGCATCAACAAGCCGGGGCCGGCGTTCACTTCCACAATGGCGCCGCCTTGGGCTTGCAAGGGCTTGGAAATGTCCAGCGCCACCAGATCGATGCCGGCAATGTCCAAGCCCACCACTCGGGCGGCCAAGGCCGCGGCGTGTTGCACTTCGGGGTGTACGGCGTCGGTGCAGTCAATGGCCATGTTGCCGTTGCGTTCAATCACCACAAAGCGGCCCGCTTCGGGCACCGAGTCGGGGGTCAAGCCTTGGCGCTGAATTTCGAGTTGCACCTTGGTGTTGGTGGCAATTTCAATGGTTTCGAGCGGGAATTCTTCTTCAATGCCGCGGCGGGGATCGGTGTTGAGCTGACTCTCTATCAACTCGCTCACGCTCGCTGCGCCGTCACCGGTGATGCCGATGATTTCGCCGCGCGCTGCCGCCACCACCTTGTTGCCCACCACCAACAAGCGGTGTTCGTGGCCTGGAATAAAGCGCTCGACCATGACGTCGCTGCCCTCGGGGTAGGCAACGTGGTAGGCCGCTTCGATTTCGGCTTGGCTGTTCAGGTCCAGCGTGACGCCTCGGCCGTGGTTGGCATCGGAGGGTTTGACCACCACGGGCAAGCCAATGTCTTGCGCGGCTTCCCAAGCTTCTTCGGGGCTGTTGACAATTTGGCCCTCAGGCACTGGCACGCCACACGACTTGAGCAGGGATTTGGTGAGGTCTTTGTCGCTGGCAATGCCTTCGGCGATGGCGCTGGTGAATTCGGTTTCGGCCGTCCAAATGCGGCGTTGGCTGGCACCGTAGCCCAATTGCACCAAGTTGCCGTCGTTCAGGCGAATGTGGGGAATGCGCCTGTCGGTGGCGGCGTTCACGATCGAGGCTGTGCTGGGGCCGAGGTAGCAGTTGTCGACCTCGGTGCGCACGCGTTTGACCGCCGCATCGACGTCAAAAGGCTCGTTTTTGATGCAAGCGATCAAGAGGGCATGGCCTTCGCGCAAAGCGGTGCGCGCCACGCGCTCTTCGCGAGCCCGAAACACCATGCGGTAAATGCCTGTCTGGCTGGTGCTGCGGGTTTGGCCAAAGCCGGTGGGCATGCCGCCTAAATTGAGCAATTCGATGACCACGTGCTCGAGGATGTGGCCTGCCCAAGTGCCCTCCTCCAAGCGCATGACAAAGCCACCGCGCTCGCCGACGCCGCAATGGTGCTCGATCAAAGCGGGCAGGGCGGCGCTGAGGCGCTCTTTCAAGCCCGGTATTTTGTTGGAGGGGAATTCTTCAAGCCGACCCAGATCGAGCCAGACTTCCAAAACAGAGCGGTAGGTCCAAATGTTGGGCCCCCGCAGAAAATTGATGCGCAAGAGCTTCAGGTCGTCGGCAGGAATCATTGTGTGGGTATGGCTGTCAGCAGGGGCCGTGAGGTAAATGGGCTTGCCCTGCATTGTCTCAGGTTGGCGGTGGGACTTTGGGCGTATTTTTCAGCGAAAATCGCCAAGACATGCATTCTGATCTTTCATCTCAGCTCCTTCCCCAAGAAAACGTTTTGGCCAGCCTCCCGGTTGACTTGGACGCCGACTTGCACTTCTCAGTCGGGCAATTGGCGGTGACAGAGGGGCGTTTTTTGTCCTCCACCCACCCCGACGGCGCGAAAGTCTGGACTTTGATGCCGGGCATGACCCTGCGCCACTCTGACCATGCGGGGGTGGGCACCCTGCAGTTGTGCGACCCGCATCGGCTTTTGGCCCGATGGCATTTCACCCTGAGCAGCGACGCCCAGGCGCTGCGTTTGATGCAGATTTTTGAACGCCAGGTGAATCAGCTTGAACGCGAGGTCAATTCGCTTGATCGCGAGGTCAATTCTCTTGAACGCGAGGTCAATTCGCTCTCTCATGTCGAGGGCCGCTTGACAGGGGCGTCTGAGTCCTCGCTGGAAAACGAAGAAGGTCAAGAGGGCCTAGAAGCGGAGGCCGAAAGCAAGCCCGCTTCCACTTGGGTGCTCCTGCGCTTGTGGCGCTTTGCCAAGCCCTATCAAAAGCAACTGTTGTTGGGCTTTGCCTTGACCATGGCGTCGACCGCTGCCCACTTGGTGCCGCCTTATCTGACCATTCCTTTGATGGACGACATTCTCATTCCCTACCAAAACGGGCAGCACATTGACCCTTATTTGGTGGTGATGTATTTGGGCGGATTGCTGCTCGCTTCGCTGGCGGCTTGGGGCTTGGGCTGGGCCCGTACCTATGTGTTGGCCTTGGTCTCGGAACGCATCGGCGCCGACTTGCGCACCACCACCTACGAACATTTGTTGCGCCTGTCGCTGGATTATTTCGGCGGCAAACGCACCGGCGACCTGATGAACCGGATTGGCTCTGAGACCGACCGCATCAATGTGTTTTTGTCGTTGCACGCCCTCGACTTCATCACCGACGTGCTGATGATGGTCATGACAGCGGTGATTTTGTTCAGCATCAACCACTGGCTGGCCCTCGTGACTTTGCTCCCCTTGCCCTTCATTGCTTGGTTGATTCATGTGGTGCGCGACCGTTTGCGCACGGGCTTTGAGCGCATTGACCGGGTTTGGTCGCAGGTTACCAATGTCTTGGCAGACACCATTCCGGGCATCCGAGTGGTCAAGGCATTTGCCCAGGAAAAACGCGAGGCCGATCGGTTTCGTTTGGCCAATCGTTACAACCTCGAAGTGAACGACCGCCTGAACCGCACCTGGTCTTTGTTTTCGCCCACGGTGTCATTGATGACCGAAATTGGCTTGCTCGTCGTCTGGGCTTTTGGCATTTGGTTGGTGGCCAAAAATCAAATCACGGTCGGTGTTTTGACCGCCTTCATCGCCTACATCGGGCGCTTTTACACCCGACTGGATTCAATGAGCCGGATCGTTTCGGTGACGCAAAAGGCGGCCGCTGGCGCCAAGCGTATTTTTGACATTCTGGACCACGTCAGTAACGTCCCCGAACCGGTTCAACCGCTGGCCTTAAGCGACGTTCGCGGTGGCATTGAGTTGTCGAATATTGGTTTTCGCTACGGCACGCGTTCGGTGATTCGCGATGTCAGCCTGAACATTCAGCCTGGCGAAATGATTGGCTTGGTCGGCCACAGCGGCTCGGGCAAGAGCACCTTGGTGAACTTGATTTGCCGTTTTTACGACGTCAGCGACGGCGCCATTCGCTTGGACGGCACCGACATTCGTCGCTACAAATTGGCCGACTACCGCAGCCAAATGGGCTTGGTCTTACAGGAGCCCTTTTTGTTTTTTGGCACGATTGCCGAAAACATCGCCTACGGTAAACCCCAGGCCAGTCGTGCTGAAATTGTGGCTGCGGCGCGTGCCGCCCATGCCCATGATTTTATTTTGCGTTTGCCACAAGGCTATGACTCGCTGGTGGGTGAACGCGGCCAAGGTTTGTCGGGCGGCGAGCGGCAACGCATTTCGATTGCCCGCGCGTTGCTGATCGATCCGCGCATTTTGATTTTGGATGAAGCCACGTCGGCGGTGGACACCGAAACCGAAAAAGAAATTCAACGGGCCTTGGACAATTTGGTGCAAGGCCGCACGACCATCGCCATTGCCCACCGACTGTCCACCTTGCGAAAAGCCGATCGTCTGGTGGTGATGGACCGCGGGCAAATTGTCGAGGTCGGCTCACACGACGCCCTGATGGCCCAACAAGGGGCTTATTGGCGCTTGTACGAGGCCCAGCTGAGAAAAGAAAATGAACTCAATTGAAGCAAGCCCCGTGGCAATGAACCCGATGACCGACGCTTCACAACCCGCTTGGGGCCGTTTGGCACAAGACGACTTTGGCCAATTGGTTTTGATACCCGTCACGTCCGATGTCGCGGCGGATATGCCGGTCGTCCCGGTCCGCGCCTTCCCCATCGCAGCCCCCGATGAGGGCTTGTCCTTGGTCGGCACCGATGGCCGTGAAGTGCTCTGGATTGACCGGCTCACCGACTTGCCCGCCGACCAACTGAAACTGGTCTTGGCGGCGCTCCACGCCCGTGAATTCAGCCCCGTGATACAAAAACTGGTGTCGGTATCGGGCTTCTCGACGCCCTGCACCTGGTGTGTTCAAACCGACCGAGGCGCTACCGAATTTGTGCTCAAAACCGAAGACGACATTCGGCGCTTGGATGCCCACCAACTCTTGATCACGGGCAGCCAAGGCATCACCTATCGCGTGCCGGATCGGCAAGCTTTGGACAGCGCGTCGAAGCGTTTGCTCGAGCGGTTCTTGTAAAAAATTTCTGAATGCTTGAAGCCATGAGCTCAGTCCCTTCTTCGTCCCCAAAAACACAAGCCCAAGCACAAGCCCTGGCACAATCCCAATCCCAATCCAAAAAGGCAGGAACGTCGCAATACCCCTTGCACCGCAGTGCCTTGGTTCTTTTTTCGGGCGGCCAAGATTCCACCACCTGCTTGGCCCATGCCTTGAGCCGTTATGAGCGCGTTGAAACCGTCGCCTTCGATTACCGCCAGCGACACCTGGTTGAATTAACGGCGCGGGTCAATGTGCTGAAGGCCATCAAACAAGAATTTCCGCATTGGGCGCACAAACTGGGTGAAGACCATTTACTGGATTTGGGGGTGTTGGGCCAAGTCAGCGAAACCTCGCTGACCCGCCAAGTGGCCTTCAAAATGGAGCAAAACGGCCTGCCGAATACCTTCGTGCCGGGGCGCAATTTGTTGTTCCTGACCTTGGCGGCGGCCTTGGCGTATCGGCGTGATTTGCAAGTCATCGTGACGGGTGTTTGCGAAGCGGATTTTTCGGGCTACCCCGATTGCCGAGACGACACCATGAAGGCCATGCAACTGGCCTTGTCCTTGGGCATGGACAAACGTTTTTTAATTGAAACCCCGCTGATGTGGATCGACAAGGCCGACACTTGGGCGTTGGCACACCAACTCGGTGGATCGGCCTTGGTGGATTTGATTGTTGAGCAATCGCACACCTGTTATTTGGGCGACCGCGAGCACCGCCACGCCTGGGGTTACGGTTGCGGCGAGTGCCCCGCTTGCCTGCTCAGGGCGCGGGGTTTTGAGCTTTATTCGTCACGCCACTGCTGACGTGTCCGCTCGGCACATGGCGCGCGGCTTTTTGCACATGACCGGTTTGGTCATCAAAGAAAAAGTCGGGCTCAAATTCCCGCAAAAAACCGGTCTTTTCCAAGCCGCCTAAAAACATCGCCTCATCCACCGTGATGTGCCAATCCATCAAGGTTCGAATCGCGCGTTCGTGCGCGGGCGCGCTCCGTGCGGTCACCAAAGCGGTGCGAATGCGCATGCGGGGTGTGCCCGCTTGCTGAAGTCGGTGCAGGGCCATGAGCAAGGGTTTGAAGGGGCCTTCGGGCAGCGGGTGGCTGGCCTTGCTGGACTCGTGGCGCTGAAACGCATCGAGGCCTTGGCTTTGAAACACCTGTTCGGCTTCGTCGGAAAACAACACCGCGTCGCCGTCAAAAGCAATCCGCACTTCGGTGGGGTGGCTGTTGCTGGCCTGCACCGATTCGGTCAACACCCGCGCAGCCGGAAAGCCCATCTCAAGGGCTTGGCGCACGTCGTTTTCGTTGGCCGATAAAAACAGATGCGCCCCCAAAGGCCGCAAATAACCAAAGGGCTCGCGGCCTTGTGTGAAGACGCCGCGTTGCATCGGAATGCCCGTGCTTTGCGCCGAGCGAAAAATCCGCATGCCACTCACAGGGTCGTTGCGTGAGAGCATCACCACTTCAACGCGGTGGGCCTCCGGGGTGTTGAAGGCCAGCAGCTTTTTGACCAAAGAAAAAGCCACGCCGGGGGCGGCGGGTTGTTCGAGTCGATCGAGTTGCAAGCGCATGTAGCCTTGCTCGTCGCCCGTTTCAAAGAGGCGGTTTTCTTCTTCAAAGTCGAACAAGGCGCGCGAAGAAATCGCCACCACCAGTTGATCGTCAAGGGTCACGGCCATGTCGATTGCCTCCTCTTGTGCGGGTTATTTCACCAGTTGGTTGAGCTGCATGATGGGCATCAAAACCGCCAGCACAATCAGCATCACCACCAAGCCCATGCCAACGATCAACAAGGGCTCCAACAAGGTGGCAAGTTGCATGGCGCGGCGTTGCACCTCGCCAGACAGTTGCTGGGCGGCGCGTTGCAACATGGCGGGCAGTTGCCCGGTTTGTTCGCCCAGTCTGGCAAACATGGCGAGCAGACCGGGAAAGTTTTTCTTTTGTGCCAAGGCCGAGCCCAAAGGCGCGCCTTCGCGCACCAACACCAAAGCATCCAGCGCATCGGCGCGAAGGGCTTGGTTCGACAAGGTTTGTGCTGCCGCTTGCAGGGCTTTCAAAATCGGCACCCCGGCCCCTACCAGCATGGCCAAGGTGCTGGCAAAACGCGCCGCGTTGTAGCCCCGGGTGAGTTTGCCCAAAAGGGGCAACTTGAGCCAAGCCGCATCAAATCGCAGCCGAAAAGCATCCTGTTTCAGGGCTTGGAAAAAAGCCCATCCACCGGCCAACAACATCAGCAGCAACCAGCCGCCATAAGCCCGAACGCCGTCGCTGGCGGCGAGCATGACGACCGTCAAAAAGGGCAAGGCTTGTTTAGAGCCCGCAAACACATGGGCCACTTGAGGCACCACATAGCCCATCAAGAACAGGACTATGGCCACCGCAACCAAGCTGACGATGGCGGGGTAAAGCGCCGCTCCGATGAGTTGGTTGCGCAAGGCTTGGCCTGCTTCCAGATCATCGGCCAGGTTGTTGAGCACTTGGCCGAGGTGACCGCTTTGTTCACCAGCCCCAATCACCGCGACATAAATGGGGGCGAATTCATTCGGGTGCTGGGCCAAGGCACGACCAAAGGGCGCGCCAGCATTGACCTCGGCGCGCAAGGCGGCCATCAAATTGCGTTCGGGCTCGGTGTCGGCCTCGTCCATCAGCGCGGTGAGGGCGCGCTCCAAGGTCAGCCCCGCGCTGACCAGACCCGCCAGTTGACGCGTCCAAATGGCCAGTCGCGCGCCATTGAATACCTTGGCAGTGAACCAGCCAGCCGTGCGAATGCCAGCGGCATCGGTGCTGGCACCCAAGCCAGCGTTCACCGGTTCCACGGCCAACGGAATCAGGCCTTGCGTGCGCAGTTGACTGCGGGCGCTGCGGGCCGTATCGGCCTCGACCACGCCCTTGCGGGCTTGGCCTTGTTCGTCAACGGCTTCAAAGGAATAGGCGGGCATGTGGCTTTGGTCCCGCTTTAATCGCGTGTCACGCGGAGCACTTCTTCGCGGGTGGTGATGCCAGCGGCAATCAACCTCTGGGCGTCGTCGCGCATCAGCGTCATGCCACTGGCCAGGGCCGCGCTGCGGATGTCGGCTTCTGAAGCTTTGTTGTGAATTTGTGCGCGCATGGCGTCGTCGGTGATGAGCAATTCAAATACGCCGGTGCGCCCCGCATAGCCGGTCTGGCCACACACCTCACACCCCTCACCTTGGCAAGCCACGCACCGTTTTCTCACCAAGCGCTGGGCCAAAACGCCAAGCAAGGAAGACGACAACAAGAAGGGTTCCACCCCCATGTCGGTCAAGCGGGTGATGGCGCTGGCCGCGTCGTTGGTGTGCAAGGTGGCCAACACCAAGTGGCCGGTTAGCGAGGCTTGAATGGCAATCTGCGCGGTCTCAAAATCGCGAATTTCGCCGATCATGATGACGTCGGGGTCTTGCCGCAGAAGGGCCCGCAAGGCCTTGGCAAAGGTCAGGTCAATTTTAGGATTCACCTGAGTTTGACCCACGCCCGCGAGTTCGTATTCGATCGGGTCTTCGACGGTCATGATGTTGTTTTGCATCGCGTCCAAGCGCTGCAAGGCCGCATACAAGGTGGTGGTTTTGCCAGACCCGGTGGGGCCCGTCACCAACAAAATGCCGTGCGGCTGCTGGATGCAGTGTTCAAAACGGGCCAGCACACCGCCTTGCATTCCCACTGATTCCAGGCTCAGTTTGTTGTCAGACTTGTCAAGCAATCGCAGCACCGCGCGCTCGCCATGGGCACTGGGCAAGGTTGAGACGCGCACATCGATGGCGCGGGTGCCCAAGCGCAGGCTGATGCGCCCGTCTTGGGGCAAGCGTTTTTCTGAAATGTCGAGGTCGGCCATGATCTTCAAGCGCGAGATCAGGGCCGCATGCAGGGCGCGGTTGGGTGTCACCACTTCGCGCAAACTGCCGTCAATGCGAAATCGCACGCTGGAATGGCGCTCATAAGGCTCGATGTGGATGTCGCTGGCTTCATCACGGGCCGCTTGTGTCAACAAGGCATTCAACATGCGGATGATGGGCGCATCGTCGGCCGAGGCCAGCAAGTCTTCCACCGCCGGCAGCTCTTGCATGATGCGTGACAAATCAGCGTCCGACTCCACCTCGCTGACCACGCTGGCCGCGCTCGATTCGTTCTTGGCATAGGCCGCAGAAATACGTTGCGACAAAGCGGCAGGCGTTAACGTTTGCACTTGAGACACCGGGTGGCAGCGCATGACTTCAGAAAGGGCCGACGCCATCCCTTCTGGGCCTGCGCCCTCGCTGATCATCAAAACGCCGCTGGTGTTCGGGTCATGACCTTCGCGCTCCAACAACATTTGAAAACGGCGCGCAAAAGCGTAGGGCAGGGGATGGGAGAGCGGCTGCATGGCGGTTCAGGTTTCGATCAGCGGGAAGGGGGCGTTGCGCTCGGCGATAAAGGGGGAATCACCGCCGCGCCGCTGATGCCTGGCAAACCCAAGGTGGGCGTGGGTTGAGTCGCTTCTTCCCAGCCTTTGGCCGCTTCGTAACGCTCGGTTGTCAAGCGATCGAGGGTGTCTTTGTCCCGAACCACAATGGGGCGCAAGAAGATCATCAAATTGGTTTTGTTGCGGGTGCGGTTGTCGCTGCGAAACAGACTGCCGAGCACGGGCACATCACCCAAGCCGGGCACTTTGTCTTGGGTGCCGGAATAGGTGTCTTGCAACAAGCCCCCCAACACCACGATGTTGCCATCGTCTACCAGCACATTCGTTTCGATGGCGCGCTTGTTGGTGGTGGGGCCATTGCCGGTGTTGATAACGGCGGTGTTGATGCTCGAGACCTCTTGGTAGATGGCCATTTTGACGGTGCCGTTTTCGCTGATTTGGGGCTTCACGCGCAACGTCAGGCCCACGTCTTGGCGGTCCACGGTTTGAAAGGGGTTGCTGGCGCCGCTGACCGTGGTGGTGTACGTGCCGGTCACGAAGGGCACGTTTTGGCCCACGATGATGCGGGCTTCCTCGTTGTCCAAAGTCAACAAATTGGGCGTGGCCAAGACGTTGCCGTCGCCGTTTTGTTGCAGAAAGTTGGCCAAGGCGCCCAGCACCAAGCGGCCCCCAATTTTGCTGGCGTAGCCAAAGTTCATGCCCGGGGGCAAAGACGCCACCGCGGTGGCTGCGGTGCTGGCGGTGGTGGCCGATAAATTGATGATGTTGGCGCCGGTGATGTTGGAGCTGTTGCCCAGATAACCGTTATTGCCCAACAGGGTTTGCCACTGCACGCCGAATTGCGCGAGCTTGGTGCTGTTGACTTCAACAATCAAACTTTCGACCAGCACTTGGGCGCGGCGTTTGTCGAGTTGGTCGATCACCGCCAAAAGTTGGCGCATGACCGGATCGGGCGCGCTGATGATCAACGAGTTGGTGGCGGGGTCGGCCTGGATTTGACCGCCGGTAGAAGGCAGGGCCAAATTGCTGTTGCCAAAATTACCGGATGCCCCTGAGCCCAAACCGCCTTTACCGCCGCTGGCGTTGGCCAGGGTGTTGTTGGCCGAGGCCAAGTTGTTGGGTGAGCTGCTGCCACCCGAGCTGCCGCCGCTGGCCGTGGCGCTGTTCGCGCCAGATGAGCCGGGTGTTCCTGCCATGGCCGAGGCCAAGGCAGCGCGCAGGGTAATGGCCAATTTAGTGGCTTCTGCGTTCTTTAAATAGACCACATGGATGTTGCCACTGGGCGATTCGCCGGGGGTGGCTTGGTCCAGTTTGGCCACCAAAGAACGCACTAAGGCCGCCCGTGCCGGGTTGGCGGCGCGCAGGATCAAGGTGTTCGAGCGCGGCTCGGCGATCACGGTGGTGCGGTACCCATTGCCATCGCTGTTGGGCGAGGGGCTGGGGTTGGCGACCGCATTGGCATTCGCATTCGAAGTGCTGCCACTGTTGTCGAGCAAGCGGTTGATGATCGGGGCCACGTCTACAGCCAGGCTGTGATGCAGGGTCAGGATGTCCACATCCCCCGCATTCGGCACATCCAGGGTGGCGATGATTTGGGCCAAGCGGTGCAGGTTATCGGCGTAATCGGTGATGACCAACGAATTGTTGCCCGCGTTCACGTTGATGGTGTTGTTGGCGCTGATCAAGGGGCGCAGCGTGGGCACCAAATTGGTCGGGTTTTCGTAATTCAACTTGAAAATTTGCGTCACGATTTCATTGCCGCTGGTTTTCTTGCTGGCCGCGCTGTTGACAGAAACCGGCCCCGGTTGCAACTTGGCGTCGGCTTCAGGCACGACCTTGTACAAACCTTCGGCCTCCACGACCGTGAAACCTTGCAGCCGCAAGGTCGACAAAAACTGCTCGTAAGCCACGGCTGGTTTGACGGGGTTTTCACTGGTCAGCGTCATCGTGCCTTTGACGCGGGGGTCGACCACCATGTTGCGCCCTGTGATCAGGCCCATGGTGCGCGCCACGCCATCGATTTCAGCGTTGTTGAAATTCAAGGTAATGGGCTCACCGGTTTTGGCCGGCTTGGTGGCGGCCGTTTCAGCCTGCACGGGATGCATGGCCAAGGGGCCAACCCACAAAAAGGCCGCCAGCAATGGAAGAGTCCCCCAGAAGTCCTTGCTCCAGCCCAAGGCGAAGCGCTTTAAAACGGGGGGGCGTTGGCGGAAATGCCGAGGAATTTGGTTGTCGTGGGACATGGCGGTTTTAGATAAAACAGGTTTGAAGTTGGGCGTGGAATGAATCGGAGTCATCCCAACGAAATGCGGGCATGGTTGCCATCGCGTTGGCCGATGACGTTGAGTAAATTGTTCAAGGCATTTTCGCGCTCTTCGGTCGCTTTGGCTTGACCTCGAAAGTGAAGCTGTCCGTCCACCCACTGGCCTTCTCCTTCCAGCAGCAAACTGCCCCGCAAGGTGCTCAGGTTGAGTTCAGGGGTTTTGCCACCAGAGACCACCAGTTGGTAACTCCCCAGTGGCTTCAAGGTCGACAGTTTGGATGAAATATCCAGCGCTTGCAAGCGGGCCTTGCCTTCGACTTGCAGCCGACCTTGAGACAAGGTCAACCGCAATTGCTCGCTGTCCAGTTGCAGCTGACCTTGCAGGGTCAAGGTGTTCCAAGGGGCGCCCAAGCCCGACAAGATGTCAGCCGAACCCAAAAAATGGCTGTCTGCCAACGCCACCGTGGTTTGTCCAAACCCTGGCTGGACCTGGAAGATCAATGTTTGCGGGGTGCAACAGGGCATTTGAACGCCCAATGCCAAGCTCGGCAGCGTTTGCCAATGGAACTGGCTGGCCACCTGCCATTCAATTCTGCCTGGCAGTCGGCGCGCGTCTTGGCTGCCTTCGCCGCCACGCAACCAAAGCTCGGCAGAGCCTTGCCAAACCGTGCCGCGGGCGGCCTCTAGGCTCAGATGCCCTTGTGTTGCATGGGACAGCAGGTGGCCGACCCAGCGGGCTGGCGCGAAAAGAAACAAAGCCAGCAAGCCGCCGAACAGGGCCCCCCAAAAGGCCCCCCAAAAAGCCTGTTTTCGGGCAGTTTGCCTGGGGTGGCGCAGTGGGTGGGTCATGTTGGCGGGTTCGAACGGGTCCGAACTCAAAGGGTCGGCAAGCTCATCAGCAGCCGGCCTTCCCATTGACCGGCGGCATTGCGCTGCAACTTGGTTTCGATGGGCAGGGCATGGGCGTTCAGGCGCGCTTGTTCGAGCCAGCCAAGCAAGACCTCGGGGGCGGTGCTGGGCAAAATCAGGGTGGCGTGGTCGTTTTGAATTTGCAACTCGGCTTTGGCGCCCAGCTGGTTTTTGACACTGGCTTGAAGGGCCGACAAGCTGGCTTGTCGGTCAATGGCAGGGCGTCCCTGCAAGGCCAGGGCCTGAGCGCGGGCATTCAGCATGGCCTGCCGCTGGGCCTCTGTTTGGGCTTGGTTTTGTTGGGCTTGCGCCAAAGTTTGGCGGGCTGGCGCAATGCCCACCCACCAAAGGAGGGCCAAGCCACAACACAGCGCGGCGCTGCGCACCAACAGGCGCTCTCGTGCTGACAAGGACGTCCACTTTTCACGCCAAGCCTGGAAGGTGACTTGAGCCGAAGTTTGGGGGGCGGTGTTTGACGATGTGGCCATGGGACTCTTTGGTTTTCTCAAAGGGCGTCGATTCGGACAACGAGTTGCTCGCCCTGTTGGCTGGCCGCCAGGCCTTTGGCGCGCAGCCTTTGGGCGACGGCGTTGAAGTCATTGGGGTTCAAGTCCAGCCCTTTCAGTTTGATCACGCCGTTGCTGAAATCGATTTCGCGTGGCGGGTGTTGAGCGCCAGCGGTGCCTTGTAGCGACGTTTGCACGGCACCGAGCAGGCTTTCAAAATCAGTCGGGCCCATCTCGCCTGTTTTTTGTCTCAAACGCTGCAGTTCGCCCTTCATTTGCGCGGGGGCATCAACGACGACCTGCACCGAGGGGAAGGTGCTGGTCAGCCAACCTGCCATTTGAATTTGAAGTTGCTGCTGATCGTGCCGGGTGCGCCAGGCTTGAACATTCAAGCCCAAAATTTGCAGCAAGGCCAATGCCACCAAGCCCCAACGTGCCCAAGCCCAATCGGGGCTGTTCATGAAGGTGTTGCCAAGTTGAACCAAGCGCCTGAGTGCACGGTCTCGCGGTGACCGCGCCAAACTGTGTTGCGCTAAGTTCCAGGGGCTTTGGGCGGCTTGTAGCCAACGCGCGGGCGCTGTTTGCAAGGTCACTTGGCCCCCTTTTTCCAACTTCCCGAATGGCCCGACCTTGCCTTGGGTGGGGGCTTCGGCGTGGGCATGTAAGGCTTGCTCGGCGGTCAAGGCCAAAGCGGGCTCAGACAAAACGGCCAAAGATCCCGGCACGCCTTGACCTGCCACTTGCAACAACCCTTCGGGCGGCAGGTCGCCGAGGCCATTTTTTTGCAAGGGCCAGCGCAATACCTGGGTCGCGTTGACCACCACCCACTCCGCCTGCACAGGGCCTTGAATG
>CAILKX010000092.1 GCA_903834975.1 uncultured Curvibacter sp. | reverse complement strand
CCTCAGCACCGTGTCCACATCCAAATTGAGCAACTCGTCTGAGGTCAAACTGGACGCCAAAATGGCAATGCGGTTGTAATCCTCGTTGCGGCCAATTTCGTCTTCATTGGCTTGCGATCGCAGGCTGCCTGCCAAGTTGCCCTCACCCGCCAAGGGCAGGCGCTGAATCAACAAGCCGGCGGCCACTTGGTCATTGGCGGCCAATACCAAGCAGGTATCGAGTTGCTCACTTTGCAACATGTAGTGTTCGAGGACTTGGCTCAGTTTCTCTAACTTTTCGCCTTGGTCACCAAACAAAGGCACGACGCCTTGGTAAGGTTGTTGACCAGGGAATTTGTCTTTGGGGTCGAGCGTGATGGCACAACGGCCTTGGTTCTTCACGTTCACCATTTGGCTCAAGGTGGTTTGCGCATCGATGGGTCCGGCAGACTCCAGCACCGTCGCGGTGGTGCGAACGGCCAAGTCTGGCTGCACTTCAGTGACCGCCACTTTGACAGGGCCGTCGCCAAAAATTTGCAAAATCAAGGCGCCGTTGAACTTGATGTTGGCCTGCATCAAAACCCCAGCCGCCGTCATCTCGCCCAACAGGTTTTGCAAGGGCGCGGGGTAGGCGCCGGTTTCGGTATTGGCCGCACGCCGCGCCAAAATTTCGGTCCAAGCGTCCGTCAAACGAACGATGGCCCCGCGGACCGGCAAACCTTCAAATAAAAATTGATGCAACTCTGACACAAACGAATCCTGTTCAATAAATTCAAGCCACCCGCTTCAAGCCCTTTTGGAAGCGTTTGGCATTTTCAATGTAGTGCACTGCGCTCTGGCGCAAGCCCTCGATTTGCTCGGGCGTCAGCGTTTTAACCGCCTTGGCGGGGCTGCCCAAGATCATCGAACCATCGGGAAATTCTTTGCCCTCGGTGACCAAGGCCCCTGCCCCGACCAAACAATTTTTGCCGATCTTGGCGCCATTCAAAACCACCGCGCCGATGCCAATCAGGCTTTCATCGCCAATGGTGCAGCCGTGCAACATGACCTGATGGCCCACCGTGACATGGTCGCCAATGGTCAGCGGCATGCCGATGTCGGCGTGCAAGACGCTGGCGTCTTGGATGTTGGAGCCGCGCCCAATGGTGATGACTTCGGTGTCACCCCGAATCACACTGCCAAACCAGATGCTCACGTCTTCCTTGAGCACCACATTGCCCATCACCTGCGCTTCTTCCGCGATCCAAGCCGAGTCGGCCACTTGCGGGGCAATTCCATCCAATTCATAAACAGCCATGGCGGGTCCCTTTCCAATGAGGTCTGTTGTTTCAAGCACCTAGAATTGTAGGATGCCCCCCGTTGAACTCAGAAAACAGGCCTTGGCCATTTTGTGCCTGCCGCATTTGGACGACAAAATCGCCCACACGCTGGCGATGAAGGACGCCTTGATCGGGTTCGAAATCGAGGTCGATCCGCAAGCCGAGCTGAGCGCCCCCCAAGGGGTCATCCTGCCTGCGCGACCCGAGCGACCCACCTGGGTGAACCACACCCAAGTGGCGCGCCGGTCCCCCAAAACCTGGGTGGGTCGTGCCGCCTTGATCCACGCCATTGCCCACATCGAATTCAACGCCGTCAACTTGGCGTTGGATGCCATTTGGCGCTTTGCGAACATGCCGCGCCGCTATTACGTCGATTGGCTCCAAGTCGCGGTGGAGGAAGCCCTGCATTTCAGTTTGTTGCGTGCCCATTTGCAATCCATGCACCGCTTGGCACCGAGCGCCGAAGACGTGCCGCCGCAAGGCTGGGACTATGGGGACTTTCCGGCGCACGGCGGCTTGTGGCAGATGTGCGAACGCACGTCACAAGACGTGGTGGCCCGGATGGCCTTGGTGCCCCGCACCATGGAAGCAAGGGGCTTGGATGCCACGCCGTTGATTCAAGCCAAGCTGCGCCAAATTGGAACGGCCGATGCCTTGGCCGCCTGTGGCATTTTGGACATTATTTTGCGCGACGAAATCGGCCATGTGGCGATTGGCAACCGTTGGTACGCCTGGACTTGCGAGCGCGAAGGACTGGACCCCGTGGCGCACTACGCCGTGTTGACCCAGCGCCACGAAGCACCCCGAATGAAGCCGCCCTTTAACCGCACGGCCCGCTTTGACGCTGGCTTTAGCGAAGCCGAAATGGCGTGGTTGGACGCCCAAGCCTGAGAGCAACCGGTCTATCCCCGAGGATGGTGCTGCGCATGCAAGGCGCGCAAACGCTCACGCGCCACGTGGGTGTAAAGGGTCGTCGTTGAAATGTCGGCGTGACCCAGCAACAACTGAACCGCGCGCAGGTCTGCGCCGTGGTTAATCAAGTGGGTGGCAAAGGCATGGCGCAAGGTGTGGGGCGACAAATGCGCTTGAATGCCCGCGATCAAAGCGTTTTTCTTCACAATGACCCAAAACATGTGGCGCGTCATGCGCGCGCCACGCTGGGTCACAAACAAATCATCTGAGACTTGGCCCGCCAAAATGATCGGTCGTGCCTCGTTCAAGTAGCGGCTCAGCCAGTCACGCGCCACATCGCCAAAGGGCACCAAGCGTTCTTTTTGGCCTTTGCCCACCACACGCAAAACCCCTTCGTTCAGACCCAATTCAAACAAGCGCAACCCCACCAACTCAGACACACGCAGACCACTGGCGTAGAGCAATTCCAACATGGCCCGGTCGCGCAAGCCCAAGGGGTCTTCCAAGCGGGGAGCGGCCAACAAGGCTTCGACCTGGGCCTCATTCAAACTGTGCACCGAGCGCAAGGAAGCCCTGGCAGCACTCAAGCGGGCGGTGGGGTCGGCTCGCAAGCCGGTTGTGGCTTGTTCGCGCAAGGCCCACCGAAAAAACCGCTTGAAAGCCGACAAACGACGGTTGGCTGTGGCGGTCCGGGTAAGGGCATGGCGTTCGGCAAAGTAGGCTTGGATGTGCATTTCATTGGCCTGTAAAAGGGCCACCCCTTGGGGGGCGAGCCACTCAGAAAACAGGGTCAGGTCTTTTCTGTAAGCCGCTTGGGTGTTGGCCGACAAGCCCTCCTCCAGCCAAAGGGCTTCAATAAAAGCGTCTAGTTCGGGCGGGGGATTCATCTCAACTGGCGCTTCAGGGCTTGCATGCTTAGGTGCTTAGGGGCTTTAAAACTTCAAAGATGGCGGGCTTTGAAGCAGCATAGCGCTTCCTGGGTTTTCAATTCAGCAAAAGTTTTTGCTGCGCCACCACGCGTTTATAGACTTCAAACTCGGTGCGAATCTGAGCCGCAAATTGCTCGGGGCTGTTGGCCACCACGATCGAGCCCGAGTCTTCGATGCGGCGGCGCACGGTGGGGTCTTCCACCACCTTGCGAACCGCTGCGTTGATTTTGGCCACGACGTCGGTCGGTAAGCCTTTGGGCCCATACAGACCATAAAAAGCCATGCGATTCACACTCTCCAAACCGACCTCTTTGAAGGTGGGCACGTTCGGCAAGCTCGGCAAACGCTCGGGCGCGGCGACGACGATCGGAATCAAGCGGCCATCGCGAATGTAGGGCATGGCCGACGGCAAATTGTCAAACACCATGGCCACTTGGCCCGTGACGGTGTCGTTCAGAGCCGGGCCCGCGCCGCGGAAGGGCACGTGGTTGATCTTCACGCCCGTCAGGCTTTTGTAGAGCTCCATTTGCAAGTGCCCAATGCCGCCCGCGCCCGAGGTGGCATAGTTATATTGGTCCGGTGAATTTTTTAACTCGGCCAAAAACGCTTTGTAATTTTTAGCCGGGAAACGCGGGTTGACGGCGATCAAATTCGGGGACGCGGCCACATTCACGATGGGTGTGAAATCGGTGAGGGGGTTGTAAGGCACCTTGGGGTTGATGGCCGGATTGGCCGCCAAGGTCGACACCGTGGCAATGCCCAAGCTGTAGCCATCGGGGGCTGCGTGGGCCAACTCGGCCGTGCCGATCACCCCGCCGCCGCCCGCTTTGTTCACCACATTCACAGATTGGCCCAGGGCCTTTCCCAAAGAGTCGGCCAAGGTGCGGGCCATGAAATCGGTGGTGCCGCCAGGCGCAAAGGACACCAAGAGCTGGATGGGTTTTTGTGGGTAAGCGTCTGTCGGCGCCGCTTGCGCCCCGCCGCTCAAAAAAGAGGCTCCCACGACGGCGAGAAACACCAATCCAGAAGAAAAGAAACGAAAGAGGGACAACACAAACAACATCATCAAAAAACTGCTGACGATGTTAACCTTGGGAATCGTTTGGAACTGACGCGACGCTTGCAAGGGCTCGGCTTGCTGAGACGCTGTTATTCTGTCGGCGTGACCCACGCAATGTTGTTATGGCCGGATTTTTCTTTGATTTTGTGCGGCTGTTTGCTGTGCCGATTCACCCCGTTGAACCGAAGCGTTTGGGAACCGGTGGAACGTTTGGTCTACTTTTGCCTGTTCCCCGTGATGCTGTTTCAAGCCATATTGCGCAGCCCACTGGACTTCCAAAGTGACGCTCGGCTGATCGCGGCGGGCCTCCTGATGGGGGGCTTGTCGATTGCCTTCACCTACACCCTGCCCTACTTGCCCGGACTGGCCAGGTTCATGCCCCGTGCCGACTTTGCCGCCAGCGCCCAAGTGGCGTTTCGGTTCAATTCCTTCATAGCCCTGGCGGTTTCTGAGCGCTTGGCGGGGCACCAAGGGGTGGTCTTGGTGGCGGTTTTAATTGGCTTTTTGGTGCCCCTGATGAACATCGCGGCGGTTTGGCCCATGGCGCGCCATGGCGAGCACCATTTTTTGAGGGCCCTCGGGCGCAACCCCTTGGTCATCACCACCAGCGCGGCCTTGACCCTGAACTTGATGGGCTTTCGGATTCCTGCTTTATTCGAAGTCCCCTTGACGCGCATGAGCAGTGCGGCCTTGGCTTTGGGATTGATGGCGGCGGGCGCTGGCCTGGACTTTCACGCGCTCAAAGGCAACCGGGTTTTGAGCAGTTCACTGCTGGGCATTCGTCACGTCCTGACCCCCGTGCTGGCCGGCTTTTTGGTGCAGTGGCTGGCGTTGGAACCCACACAAGCCTTGGTCTTAATGGCATTTGCGGCCATGCCCACGGCGTCCAGTTGCTATGTGCTGGCCTCGCGCATGGGTTTCAATGGCGCTTACGTGGCGGGCCTGGTGACGCTCTCGACCTTGCTGGGAATGGTCAGCATCCCACTCACTTTGGCCATTTTTGAATACATCGGGCGTTTTTAAGGTTGGGTTTCTTGGGTTGTTTTGGTTCAAGCGCCTTGCTGCGCCAAAGCCCAGGCCATGTGCTCGCGCACCCAAGGAACCGGGTGATGGAGCCAAGAGGTCAAGGCCTGAATTAATTCGGTATTCAAGGCTTTGGTTTTTTCTACATTGCCCGCCGCCACACTCAAGTTGCGCAACCAACGGGCGTGGCCAATGCGGCGAATGGCGCTGCCTTCGGTGCGCCGCAAAAACGTTTCTTCGGTCCAAGCCAGCAGACGGACCACATCGGCACCGCTGGTGTGGGGGCGGATTTCAAAATCTGGCAAGGTGGATCGTTGGGCAAACTTGTTCCATGGGCAGACCCATTGACAATCGTCACAGCCGTAAATTCGGTTGCCCATCGGACGTCGAAATTCCTCGGGGATGGGGCCATCGAGTTCGATGGTCAGGTAAGAAATACAGCGCCGAGCATCCAGCTTTTGCGGTCCCAGCAAGGCTTGTGTCGGACAGATGTCCAGGCAGGCTTGACAGCTGCCGCAGTGATCGGTCACGGCCGGGGTTTCAGGCAAGGCCAAGTCCACATAAATTTCGCCTAAAAAAAACATCGAGCCCGCCTCTCGGCTGAGCACCAAGGTGTTTTTACCGCGCCAGCCCAGGCCGCTTCGCACCGCCAGTTCGGCCTCCATCACCGGCGCCGAATCGGTGAAAACGCGGTGTCCAAAAGGCCCAATGGCCTCAGCGATGCGGCTTTGAAGTTGCTGCAGCCTCGCGCGCAGCACCTTGTGGTAATCGCGGCCACGGGCGTACATTGAAATGACGGCTTCACCGGGACGCGTCAAGCGCGCCTGTTCTTGCTCGGGCCAATCGACCGGGGTGTTCAAAGGCAGGTAAGGCATGCGGGCCGTGATGACGCTGAGCGTGCCGGGCTCCAATTCGGCGGGACGAGCGCGCTTCAAGCCGTGACGCGCCATGTAGTCCATCTGGCCGTGATGGCCCGCGGCCAACCAAGCCAACAGGCCGGGCTCGGCGGACGATAAATCCACACCACTCACGCCAATTTGCGAAAATCCCAATTCACAGGCCCAAGTCTGAATATTGGAGATGAGTTGACTGCTGAGTTTCACGCGCCCATTGTAAAAAGACCCGAGCCCTCCCACACGGGAACGGGCCCTGCAGATGTTTTGTTTGCTTGGGGCAGCGAGTCCGACACCGAAGCCTTTGCACAACGCATGGCCGCCGGCATGCGGGCGGAACCCGAATTGTCGGACGTCTTCATTGAACTGCGTGGCGATTTAGGGGCGGGAAAAACCACCTTCACCCGCCACTTGCTGCGCGCCTTGGGCGTCGCAGGCCGCATCAAAAGTCCCAGCTACGCCGTGGTCGAACCGCACCAAGCGCCGGGATCATCGAAGGCGTCCCCTTTGTCCATCTGGCATTTTGATTTTTACCGTTTCAACGACCCGCGCGAATGGGCCGACGCGGGCTTGCGGGATTTGTTTGCCAGCCCCGGACTGAAACTGGCCGAGTGGCCTGAGCAGGCCCAAGGGGTGCTGCCCACGCCGGATTGGGTGATGCAAATCAGCCTGCCTTTGATTGGCCCCGAAACCCACGACCCTTTGCAAGACTTTGACCCGCCACAAGCGCCGCCCAGAAGGGTTCGCGTCACGGCCGCCACACCGCGCGGACTGGCGCTGCTGGCCTCCGTGCTGGCCTCCGTATCAGAGCGCTCATGATGCTTGCTGATCCTTCAAGCGATCTGAAAAGCAGCGGCAAAGCCAGTTTGAGCCGCCGTGAACTCTTGAAACGGGGGGGCTTGGTGCTCAGCGTGGGATGGCCACAAATCGTTTGGGGGGCCACCATTTTGGCGGTCCGGGTCTGGCCTGCTGCCGACTACACACGCGTCACCATCGAGTCGGATGCCAAGCTACCGACCCAACAAACCTTGATCAACAACCCACCCCGCTTGGCGGTGGACATTGAAGGCCTTGAACTCAGCCCCGAACTAAAGTCGTTGGTGGCTCAGGTGAAAACCGACGACCCCTACATCGCCGGGATCCGGGTGGGCCAATTTGCCCCCGGGGTGGTGCGTCTGGTGTTGGATTTGAAGCAAGAAATCTTGCCTCAGGTATTCAACCTGCCGCCTGTGGCCAATTACCAAAATCGCTTGTTGCTCGACTTGTATCCCAGCCACCCGATTGACCCGCTGGAGGCCTTCCTACAAGAAAGAGCACGGGCCCAAAACAAACACGCGCCTGACGATGCCCTGGACCATTGGTTGTCACAGCAAAGCACGCCCAAGGTCAAACCCAACACCCTCAACGCGCCCCCAACGGCCGAGCGAAGTGAGCAGAACAAAGTCCAAAGCCCTCCCAGCGCCGTGGGAGAGCCCAAGATGGCGGCTTCTCGCCTGATCGTGATTGCCCTGGACCCCGGCCACGGCGGAGAGGACCCCGGCGCCATCGGACCCAATGGCACGAAGGAAAAAGACATTGTCTTGAGCATTGCCCAATTGCTGCGCGAACGCATCAACGCCGCCAACGTCAACGGCAACCCATTGCGGGCCTACCTGACACGCGACGCCGACTTCTTTGTTCCCTTGGGCGTGCGCGTTTTGAAAGCCCAACAAGTCCAGGCAGACCTGATGATCAGCCTCCACGCCGATGCTTTCATGACGCCCACGGCGCGTGGCGCCAGCGTTTTTGCTTTGAGCGAACACGGTGCATCGAGCGTGGCGGCACGCTGGATGGCCGATAAAGAAAATCGCGCCGACGCCGTCGGCGGGCTGAACTTCAAAGTGCAGGACGCCAGCTTGCGAATGGCCTTGCTCGACATGAGCACCAGCGCCCAAATCAAAGACAGCCTGAAGCTGGGCAACGCCTTGCTCAGCGAAGTGGGTGCGGTCGCCAAGCTGCACAAAGGGCAAGTGGAGCAAGCGGCCTTTGCGGTGCTCAAAGCCCCCGACATTCCGAGTGTCTTGCTAGAAACCGCCTTCATCAGCAACCCAGAGGAAGAGCAGCGACTGCGCAGTTCGGATTACCAAAACCAACTCGTCGATGCCGTGATGCGCGGCATCGAGCGTTATTTTTCTAAAAACCCGCCGTTGGCACGAAACCGGGCCATTTAGGCCCGAACCCGAACCCGAAGACGAACACGGAACCGCCCTTTAGCGGCTCACTTGCCCATCAACTTGTCCGCCAGGGCCTGATAGGCTGGCAACGAAGTGGGGTCGTTGAACGCATTCGCCGCCATGGGGAATGAGGCGTAGCGGGCAATCACCATTTCAGCTTTGGGGTCGATGTAAAGGGCCTGCCCGTGGATGCCACGCGCCGAATAAGCGCCGTCGGCGTTGTTCAATTTCCACCACATATTGCGGTAGCTGCCACCGGGCAAAGTGGCGTAGCCGGCCTTGGCAAAGTGTTGCTTGTCACCGCCTTGGCGAACATCGTCGACGACGGCCTTGGGCACCACTTGTTGGCCGTTGAATTGACCGTCGTTGCGCATCATTTCACCAAAACGCGCCAGATCACGCAGGCCGGTGTACAGGCCGCCCCCAGCGAATTCGGTGCCCTCGGTGTCAATCGCAATGTAGGCGTCTTGTTCCATGCCCAACTTCGACCAAATGCGCTCGGATAAATTCTCACCCACCGACTTGTTGGTGACGCGCCGAATCAGCCACCCCAGCACATCGCTGTTGACTGTTTTATAGGCAAAGGCTTGGCCATGCTCTCCCTCAGGACCCACCGTTTTCAGGAAGTCGTAAAAGGACTTGGGGCCTTGATAACCCGGTGGGCGCGGCAACACATTGCCCGCTCGGACATGGTCCCAAATTTCAGCCTTCGGGTCGGCGTAGTTTTCGCTGTACTTGATGCTGGTGGTCATGTCCAACACTTGGCGAACGGTGGCGCTGCCAAAGCCGCTGTCTTTGAGCTCAGGAATGTATTGCTCGACTTTGGCGTTGGGGTCCAGTTGACCTTCAGCGACCAACATCGCGCCGATCGTCCCAAAAAACGACTTGGTAACCGACTGACCCGCGTGTTGGCCATTCGGCCGCAAGGCGCCGAAGTAACGCTCATAAACAATTTTGCCTTTGTGCAGCACCACAATGCCGTCGGTGTAATTGGCCGACAAGGACTGCGCCCAAGTCATGGGTTCGGTTTTGCCGAGTGGCACAAACGTGACGGCGTCCAGGTCTTGACGTTCTGCGCGGGGCAACAACGAAGGGGCTCCTAGCCCACGAGACACATTGCTGGTCGGACCCAACTCCCGGCCATGTGAGAAGGTCCAACGAAACTTAGGAAAAGTGTAGAAGGAGCCGTCGGCCCAGCGAATCACTTTGTCGGGCGGCGGGGGCGAGCCCATCATCCAACCCAGTTTGACGGGGTCGGTTTGCTCTGCGGTGGGCAAGGTGGGTGGCGCCGGGGTTTGGGCGTTTGTGATGGCGGGTGCAGACCAGCACAAGGAGGCGGCCACCAGCAACGGGGAGAGAGAAAGGTTTCTTTTGGTCATTGAATGTCTCATGTTGTAGAGGCCACTCTAGAACCCAAACGCGCTTCAAGCCACAGGGAATACCCCAAAGTCAGTGCACCCTACGCCGGCGCATCAAGCCCAACAAGGCCGCGGCACTTGGCACCAGGATCAAGGCCCAGATGAATTTTTCAAAATTGGCCTGAACCCAGGGCACGTTGCCGAACACCGCACCCAATGCACCCACGCCCAACACCCAGAGCACGGCGCCGAGTAAATTGAAAGCGACGAAGCGGGCACGGCCCATGTCGGCGACACCGGCCACAAAGGGCGCAAAGGTTCGAATGAAAGGCAGAAAGCGGGCTGCGACCAAAGTCCAGGAACCCCATTTTTCGTAGAAATCATGGGCTTGGTCAAACGCCTGGCGGTTGAACCAGCGCGACTGCGGCCATTGAAACACCTTGGGGCCGATCCATCGGCCGATGCTGAAGTTGCATTGGTCGCCCAAAAAAGCGGCGGCCAACAACACGGGGAGCGCGGTCCAAAGGTCCAACAAACCGCTGCCGCCCATGGCACCGACCACAAACAACAAGGAATCGCCTGGCAAGAAAGGCATAACGACCAAGCCCGTTTCGACAAACACCACCACAAACAACAGCGCATAGACCCACGAACCTTGGGCCTGCACAAAGGCGGCCAGGTGCTTGTCCACATGAAGTATCAAATCGAGCAAAGGGGCGATGAAGGCGAAGAGGTTGTCCATGGCGACAGATTATCCCAGCCCCTGCTCATTAAAATGCTTTGGTGAATCCAAGTCCAAGTCAATATCCAAGTCAACATTCAAGTCCCACGGCCCCCATGACGGGCTCTGCTGGGGCGGCATCCCCGCTGGGGTCCACGGCGGAACGTCGCCAAATTCGCGAGTTGCCCGACGAATTAATCAGCCAGATCGCGGCTGGCGAAGTGGTGGAGCGCCCCGCTTCGGTGGTGCGCGAGCTGGTGGACAACGCGCTGGACGCGGGTGCCACGCAAATCACCGTGCGGTTGCTGGCCGGCGGGGTGCGTTTGATTGCAGTCGAGGACGACGGCACCGGCATCCCCAGCCACGAGCTGCCAATCGCCCTGAAGCGCCACGCCACCAGCAAGATTCAAAATCTGCATGATTTAGAAACCGTCTCGACCATGGGTTTTCGGGGCGAAGCGCTGGCCGCCGTGGCCTCGGTTTCGGAGTTGTCGCTGTTGTCGCGCACAGCCCACCAAGAACACGGTTTTCTGTTGGACGCCCGCACCGGCGAGATCAAGCCCGCCGCGCGCAGCGTGGGTACCACGGTCGAGGTGAAAGAGCTGTTTTTTTCGACCCCCGCAAGGCGTAAATTTTTGAAGACCGACGCCACCGAATTGGCCCATTGCATCGAGGCGGTGCGTCGCCACGCTTTGAGTCGACCCAAGGTGGGTTTTGCCATTTGGCACGAAGGCAAATTGGTTGAACAATGGCGCGCTTACAGCGGCGAGGATTCCTTAGATCGGCGCCTGGCCGATGTGTTGGGAGATGGTTTTTTAGCGTCCTCGGTGAAGGTGGAATATCTGAGCCAGAGCGGCGCGATCAGCGTGGTGGGGCGGGCCGGTATTCCCGACGCAGCCCGCTCACGCGCCGACCAGCAGTTTGCGTATGTGAACGGACGGTTTGTCAAAGACAAAGTCATCAACCACGCCGCACGCAGCGCCTATGAAGACGTCTTGCATGGCCAGCGCCAGCCCGTTTATGCGGTCTACCTGACCATCGATCCTCAACGGGTGGATGTGAATGTGCACCCCACCAAAATTGAAGTGCGCTTTCGAGACGGTCGAGAAGTGCACCAAGCCATTCGCCATGCCGTCGAAAACGCGTTGGCCATTCCACGCACGAACCCCACATCCACACCCCCCGCGCCGACGCCCCATGAAATGGGAGACGGATCGCGCATGGACGCCATCGGATCTGGCTTGGGAGCGCCCCCCTCTTGGCGTCAAAGCCCCGGTTTGTTTCAGGCGCCCCCGCCTTTGCCTACATCGGGTTCATCGGTTTCATATGGTTCATTGGGTTCATATGACCCTGCTGGTTCAGTTGGCCACGAGGTCAAGGAGTTGGGGGCATTGTGGCACCCGAGCCGTGCCTTCGAGCCCTTGCCCGAAACGCAGGACGAATGGCCTTTGGGGCGCGCCATTGCGCAAATTCAAGGCGTTTATGTATTGGCTGAAAATGCCCTGGGCTTGGTGATTGTGGACATGCACGCCGCCCATGAGCGGATTGTTTATGAACGCCTCAAAGTGCAGTTTCAATCAGCAGCGTCAGCGCCGGTCGAGGTCTCCAGCGGCGTCGAACCCCAGCGCCACCCCCCCATGCGCTTGAGCAGCCAACCCTTGCTGATTCCAGCCACTTTTGCCGCCACCCCCATCGAGGTCAGTACGGCCGAAGCCCATGCCGCCACCTTGTCTCAACTGGGTTTGGAAGTGCTGCCTTTTTCGCCCCAAACACTGGCGGTGCGGGCGGTACCGACCCCCTTGGCACAGGGCGATCCCGTGGCTTTGGCACGCCACGTGCTGGCTGACTTGGCCGAAATCGATCTGACCACTGAAACGTCCACTGGCGCGTCAAACCCGGTGCTGGAGCGGGCCCAAAATGAACTCTTGGCGACCATGGCCTGCCACGGCGCTGTGCGGGCCAACCGGCGTTTGACCTTGGACGAAATGAATGCCCTGTTGCGCCAAATGGAAGCCACCGAACGTGCCGACCAATGCAACCATGGTCGCCCGACCTGGCGACAACTCTCATTGCGCGATTTGGATGCCTTCTTTATGCGCGGGCGATAGCGACGGATAGCGCCGGATACCGCCGGATAGCGCCTTCAAACCGTTAAAAAACAAAATAGCCCACCTCATTCCTCATTCCTCATTCCTCATTCCTCATTCAAGTCATTTTTCACAGTTCCCTTTATTTTTTCCAAAGTACACCATGTCCAACACGCCTGCGCTGATTCCGATTCCCCAGCCTGAAGCTGGCCTGTTGTTCGGGCATCTGAACCAAATTGACCCCCATCAACCGATTCAAGGCTTCATGCGGCTGGCGGCGCAATTGGGCCCCATCTACCAGCTTGAAATCATGGGTCGGCGTTTGGTCATGGTGAGCTCGCAGGAACTCGTGAATGAGCTCAGTGATGACAGTCGCTTCAGCAAGCGCTTGAGCATGGCGCTCAAAAACATCCGCGCCTTGGCAGGGGACGGTCTTTTCACAGCCTACAACGACGAGCCCAACTGGGGCAAAGCCCACCGCTTGTTGATGCCTGCTTTTGGTCCTTTGGGCGTGCGCCAAATGTTCGATGGCATGACCGACATCGCCGACCAAATGTTCACCAAGTGGCGGCGCTTTGGCGACCAAGCCGTGATCGATGTGGCCGACAACATGACCCGGCTGACCTTGGACACCATTGCCTTGTGCGGCTTCAACTACCGCTTCAACAGCTTTTACCAACCGGAGTTACACCCTTTTGTAGACGCCATGGTGGGCGCCTTGAGTGAGTCTGGCGCCATGAGCCGGCGCCTGCCTTTGGTCAACAAACTCATGGTCAAACAGAAAAAGCAATTTGCCAAAGACATTGCCTTCCTGAAAAAGATCTCCGAGCAATTGGTGAACGAGCGCCGCCAACAGCCCAATGCCGAATCCAAAGACCTGCTCGACTTGATGTTGCAGGGCATCGACAGCGTCACGGGCGAGCGTTTGAGCGATGAAAACGTGGGCTACCAAATGGTGACCTTCTTGATCGCTGGCCACGAAACCACCAGCGGTTTGCTTTCGTTCGCCACCCACTTGCTGTTGAAGCACCCGGAGGTGATGGCCAAGCTGCGCGCCGAAATTGACTCGGTGGTGGGCGACCAGCCTTTGCAGGTTGGCCATTTGGCGCAACTGCGTTACACCGAGCAAGTGCTGTTTGAAACGCTGCGTCTGTGGCCCACGGCACCCGCTTACACCTTAAAAACAGAAACCCCGACCCGCTTGGGGGGGCGCTATGCCTTGGAACCCGATGACGTGATCTTCGTCCTGCTGCCCAGCTTGCACCGAGATCCGAAGGCCTGGGGCGACGACGTGCTGAGCTTCAAGCCCGAGCGTTTTACGCCCGTGGGGATGAAAAAGATCCCGCCCAACGCTTGGAAGCCTTTTGGCAACGGCGCCCGCGCCTGCATTGGCCGCCCCTTCGCCTTGCAAGAAGCGACGTTGGTGTTGGCCAAAATGATTCAGCAGTTTGACATCGAAGCGGTCGATCCCAATTACCAACTCGAAGTGGCCGAAACCCTGACGCTCAAGCCCACGGGCCTGATGATTCGGGCCAAAGCCAGACCCACCCATCAAGTGAACGCGACACAGGGGAACGCGACACAGGGCCGCCCCACCAGCGCTGCAAACCCCGCAGCAGAAACGCCCACCGAAGGGCAATCCCTTTCCCTTCGTGCTTCGTTAACGGTTTTGTATGGTTCTAACGCCGGTTCTTGCAAAGCGTTTGCCGAACAAATTGCGAGCCAAGCCTTGGCCCGCGGCCATTCCACCCAAGTCCGCACTCTGGACGAGGCCAGCGTCGATTGGGCCTTTGATGGACCGCCTCAAGCAGCGAATCAACCCGTCATCATCGTCACGGCCTCCTATGAAGGCCAGCCCACCGACAACGCCAAAGAATTCATGGATTGGCTCTCCTTGCAAAGTGAGGACAGCCTGAAGGGCTTGCACTACGCGGTGATGGGCTGTGGCAACCGACAGTGGGCGCGCACATACCAAGCGGTGCCGACCCACATCGATCAAGCCCTCTCGCAAGCAGGGGCCACCCGACTTCTGGCACGCGGGGAAGCAGATGCCAATGTCGACTTGGTGGCTGATTTTGAAGCCTGGTTGCCAGGGCTGTGGCCCGCTTTGGCGTCGCTCGACCGGGTCATTCAAACCAGCCCTGCACCCGTTGAAGGGGCTGCCACTTGAATCCCGTTTGGGCCTTGGTCGGCCCGACCGCCAGTGGCAAAACCGCAGCGGCATTGGCATTGGCCGAACACTTGTCAACAGGCCGAACTCGGCATGGCCACGCCGGCAACGGCCCCCAAAAGGTCGAGGTCATCAGCGTCGACTCCGCCTTGGTTTACCGCGGCATGGACATTGGCACGGCCAAACCCAGCGCCAGCGAATTGGCCCAAGTGCGCCATCATTTGATTGACATTCGCGACCCCTCGCAAACCTACAGCGCTGCCGAATTTGTGCAAGATGCCTCGGTGTTGATTGAAGATGTTCGGGGCCGGGGTGCAGTGCCGCTCTTGGTCGGGGGCACCATGCTGTACTTAAAAGCCTTGCAACAAGGCCTGGCCCCAATGCCGCCGGCCGATGCACAAGTGCGCGCCGACATTGAGGCCCAGGCCCGCCTGGAGGGGTGGCCAGCCATTCACGCGGCGCTGGTGCAGGTGGACCCCGACAGCGCCAAACGCCTGGCCCCCAACGATTCACAGCGCTTGCAGCGCGCCTTGGAGGTCTACCGAATTTCGGGCAGAACACTCACCGATTGGCACGCCCATCCTGGTACGACCACGCCCCCCGTGCCTTTGCGTCTTTTGAGTTTAGAGCCACAAAATCGACAGTGGTTACACGATCGGATTGCACAACGATTTGACGCCATGTTGGCTCAAAATTTTTTGCAGGAGGTCCAAGCATTGCGGGCCCGAGGCGACTTGAATCCCGACCTGCCCGCCATGCGCTGTGTGGGCTACCGACAAGCTTGGGAAGCCTTGGATTTGAGTGAGCGCTCAGGCCAGCCCGTTGACCGGAAAGACCTGAGAGACAAGGGTATTTTTGCCACACGCCAATTGGCCAAAAGACAAATCACCTGGCTGCGCAGCATGCCAGAGCGACAGGTGATTGCTTGCGACGGGCCCAACGCCCTGCCCCAATTATTGGCCTTGGCCGATGATTGGGGCTCGGCTTAACGAAGCTGATCTCGGCTTGGTTCTACTGGGTCTGTTAGACCAAGACGAAAAAGGCTCAGGCCTTTTTCGCTTCCCGACGGCGTTGCAAAAAGGCCAGCCACTCGCCCACAATGCCTTTGCGGAACGACAAGACGCAAATCACGAAAATGCAGCCGATGATGACCGTGACCCAAGAGCCGACGCGGTCAGACAACACGTCTTGTAAGGTCACCACCACACCGGCGCCCAACAAGGGGCCAAAGAAGGTGCCCACCCCGCCCACCAGGGTCATCAAGATGACCTCGCCCGAGGTGGATTGCAGCACATCGGTCAGGGCCGCAAAGTTAAGCACCAAGGCCTTCAATGCACCGCCCAAGCCCGCCAAGGTGGCCGACAGGACAAAAACCAAGAGTTTGTAGCGGTTCACGTCATAACCCAAGGAAATGGCTCGGGGTTCGTTCTCTCGAATGGCCTTCAACACTTGGCCGAAGGGCGACGCCACAATGCGCTTGATGCCCAAGAACACCGCCACCAAAATCAGCAAAACGAAGTAGTACATGTTGTTGTCAGGCTTGAGCGAAATGAGGCCCAACAAATCGCCCCGGGGAATGCCTTGTAAGCCGTTTTCGCCGCCTGTGAAAGGCGCTTGCAGCATGACAAAGTAAACCAGTTGGGCCAAGGCCATGGTGATCATGGCGAAGTAAATGCCCGAGCGTCGAATGGCGATGACACCAAACAACAAGCCCAAAGCCGCCGCACTGAACATGCCCGCCAAAATGGCCGACAAAGTGGACCAAGCTTGGTCCGTCACGAGCCAACCCGTGACGTAGGCGGCCGTGCCAAAAAAAGCCGCATGGCCGAACGACAACATGCCGCCAAAGCCCAACAGCAAGTTGAAGGCACAAGCGAAGATGCCGAAACAATACAAGGTCATTAAATAGACCGGGTAAATGTTCAGCCAAGGCGCGGCGATGGCCAGCGCCAATAACACCGAATAAAACACCGTGGTCGCGGTTTTGAAGGAGGAAGTCATGGTGCTCATTCCTTGCCAAACAAACCCGCAGGGCGGAAGAACAACACAATCGCCATGATCACAAACACCACAATATTCGAAGCTTCTGGGTAAATGACTTTGGTAAAGCCCTCAATCACCCCCAGCATCAATCCACTCACGATGGCACCCAAAATCGAGCCCATGCCGCCAATCACCACCACGGCAAAAACCACGGTGACCAAGGACGATCCCATCAGGGGGGTGATTTGAATCACCGGCGCTGACAAGACCCCCGCCAAGGCCGCCAAGCCAACGCCTGCGCCGTAGGTGAGCGTCACAATCACGGGCACATTGATGCCAAACGATTGAACAATTTTGGGGTTCTCTGTGGCGGCCCGCAGGGTGGCGCCCAAGGAGGTACGCTCCAAGACAAACCAAGTGGTGAAGCACACCAACACCGAAGCCACAATCACCCACAAACGGTAAATGGGGATGATCATGAAGCCCAGGTTGGTCGCGCCACGGAGCAGTTCGGGCACCGGGTATGACTGTCCCGAAGAACCGAACATCTCACGCAGCAAGCCTTCGGCGATCAGTGCCAAACCAAAGGTCAGCAAGAGCCCGTACAAAGGATCGATTTGGTAGAGGTGGCGCAGCGCAGACCGCTCCACCACCACACCCAAGGCCCCGACCACCAAGGGCGACATGACCAGGGCGACCCAGTAGTTGATTTCAAAATACGACATGCCCAGCCAGGCGGCGTACGCCCCCAGCATGTAAAAGGCACCGTGGGCAAAATTGACCACGCCCAAAAGACCAAAGATCACGGCCAACCCCAAGCTCAGCAGGGCATAAAAAGAGCCATTCACCAGCCCAAGCATGAGCTGCCCGAGAACCACGGGCAGGGGAAAACCGAAGATGTCAGTCATAGGGAATTGGGGTCGGGGTCAGTCTTTACTTCTTCAACAAGGGGCAGGTGCTGGCAGACAAGGGGCCATAAGCCTCTTCGCCGGACATTTTCTTGACCAGCTTGAAGTAATCCCAAGGGTATTTGGAATCAGCAGGCGCCTTGACTTGCATCACGTACATGGGGTGAACCATCAAACCGTCTTCACGGATGTAGCCGCCCTGGGTGTACATGTCGTTGATCTTGGCTTTCTTCAATTCAGCCATGACCTTGTCGGGGTCGGTGGTGCCCGCGGCCTTGACGGCGTTCAAGTAGGTCAGCGTGGCCGAGTAGTAAGCGGCTTGCACGTCTGTCGGTTCTTTCTTCATTTTCTCGAAGAAACGCTTGCCAAAGGCACGGGTTTTTTCGTCAGCATCCCAATACCAGCTGGTGGTCAGGTACAGGCCTTGGGCGGCTTTCAGACCCAGGCTGTGGATGTCGCTGATGAAGGCCAGCAAAGAGGCCAGCTGCATGGTGTTGTTCAAACCGAATTCTTGCGCGGCCTTGATCGAGTTGATGGTGTCCGCACCCGCGTTGGCCAAGCCCAGTACTTGGGCCTTGGAGCCTTGGGCTTGCAACAAGAAAGAGGAGAAGTCAGAGGCAGCCAAAGGCACCCGGACCGCGCCCAGTGACTTGCCGCCGTTGGCCAAGACCACCTTGGTGGCGGCGTCCTGCAACTGGGTGCCGAAGGCATAGTCTGCCGTCAAGAAATACCAAGTTTTGCCGCCGTTTTGGGTCATCACCGTCGCGGTGCCATTGGCCAAGGCGTTGGTGTCATAGGCATAGTGCACGGTGTAAGGCGTGCAGTCGGCATTGGTCAATGAAGCGCCTGCGGCACCGATCGCGATGAAAGGCACTTTCTTTTGCGCAGCCACTTTGGACATGGCAATGCTCACGCCGGTGTTGGAGCCGCCCAACAACATGTTCAGACCATTTTGGTCCGCCCACTCGCGGAATTTCGCGGATCCAATATCGGGCTTGCTTTGATGGTCAGCAGTCAAGACGGTGATCTTTTTGCCCAAGACTTTGCCACCGAAATCGGCGATGGCCATGTTCAGCGCTTCAATGCCGCCCTTGCCGATCACGTCAGAGTAAGGGCCGGATAAATCGTCAATGTCGCCAATCACCACCTCGTTGTCAGCCGCGTGGGCCACCGGGGCGACAGCCACCGAGGCCAAGGCGGCCATCATGGCCAAGGACACTGCGGTCAAAGAAAAACGTTTCATTTTCATCTCCTGATTTGATAACTTCAAAACCTCAAACACCTAAAAACTCATGCAGCAGCGCCATCTTGGAGGCCAGTTCGCTCTGCGGGAATTCCTGCACCATTTGGCCGTGCTCCATGACGTAGAAACGATCGGCCAAGGGGGCGGCAAAACGGAAGTTCTGCTCAACCAACACAATGGTGAAGCCTTTTTGCTTCAAGTCCAAAATCATGGCGGCCAACTTTTGCACGATGACGGGCGCCAAGCCTTCAGAAATTTCGTCCAACAAAAGCAACTTGGCACCGGTGCGCAGGATCCGCGCCACCGCCAACATTTGCTGTTCACCTCCCGAGAGGCGCGTCCCGGGGCTCGATTTGCGCTCCAGCAAATTGGGGAACATCTCGTAGATTTGTTCGACCGCCATGCCCCCATCGGTGCCCTTGAGCTTGGGCGGCAACATCAGGTTTTCTTCGGTGGAGAGCGAGGAAAAGATGGCGCGCTCTTCAGGGCAGTAGCCCACACCCAAACGCGCGATGTTGTGGGTCGACATGCCAATTGTTTCTTGGCCCTTCACCTGAATGCTGCCTTGGCGACGGCCCGTCAAACCCATGATGGCACGCAAGGTGGTGGTGCGGCCCGAACCATTGCGGCCCAAGATCGTCACCACCTCCCCTTCTTTCACGTGGAGGTTCACGCCGTGAAGGATGTGGGACTCGCCATACCAAGCTTGCAGGTTGTCAATGTTCAACAGATGGGAGGGATGGGAGGGTGAAACCATGTCAGTGTGCCCCTTGCAAAGGGGTGTCGGCAGAACCCATGTAGGCCTCGATCACCAAGGGATTCTTTGACACTTCGTCATAAGGCCCATCGGCGATGATGGCGCCGCGTTGCAGCACCGTGATGCGGTCAGCAATGCTGGAAATCACATTCATATTGTGTTCAACCATCAGCACCGTGCGGCCAATGGCCACTTTCTTAATCAGTTGTGTGACGCGGTCCACGTCTTCGTGGCCCATGCCTTGGGTGGGTTCATCCAGCAGCATCAGTTCGGGCTCGAGGGCCAGGGTGGTGGCCAACTCGAGGGCACGCTTGCGGCCGTAAGGCAGGTTGACGGTCAATTCATCGGCAAAGTCTTGCAGATCGACTTGCGCCAACAATTCATGCACACGGTCATGCAAGGGGTAAAGGGTGCTTTCTGATTTCCAAAAATGGAAAGAGGTTCCCAAGTTGCGTTGCAGGGCGGCGCGCACGTTTTCGAGCACGGTCAAGTGCGGAAAAACCGCTGAAATTTGAAAAGACCGCACCAAGCCACGGCGGGCCGTTTGGGCCGGTTGTTCGCGGGTGATGTCGATGCCGTTGTAAACAATGCTGCCTCGGGTGGGCGGCAAGAACTTGGTCAGCAGGTTGAAAAACGTGGTTTTGCCCGCGCCGTTGGGTCCAATCAGCGCATGGATGTGCCCGCGTTGAACCGCTAAGTCCACCGAGTTAACCGCCGTGAACCCTTTGAACTCTTTGGTGAGCCCTTGGGTTTGCAAAATCGTGTCTCTCATAGTTATCCGGGCAAAGTCTTTGAGCGGGTTGCTCAAGTCTATTGGTTGTTGCGCGGATGTTAAGACGTGAAAGACCGATTTGGGTCGTCAGCCCATTGGGAGAAATACTTAGTTCTTACAAAAAACTGACCAGTGGGTGACAGATTAATGCGCGCCTGCTGCCGCATCCGAGGCGCCCGAACCGGCCGTGGGTTGTTTTCTGGCCAGCCAAACCAAGGGGATCAGCAAGATAAAAATACCCGCTGACGCCATAAAAACGTCGTTGGCGGCGAGCATAAAGGCCTGCTGGTCTATCAGTCGGTTCACCAAAGCCAAGGACGATGTCGGCGACAGCCCCGCAGAACCCAAGCCTTGTAGGGTGGACATGGCCACTTCACGCCCTTGGTTGATCTGCTCGCTCAGTTGGGCGTGGTGCATGGCGGCCCGGTCTTCCCAGACCGTGGTGGCGATGGAGGTGCCAAAGGCACCGCCCAAAATGCGCAAGAAGTTGGACAAACCCGACGCAGCCGGTATGCGATCGGGCGGCAAGCCGCTCATGATCAAAGTGACCAAGGGCACAAAGAAAAAAGCCATGGCAATGCCCTGCACGATGGTGGGGATCATGATGGTTTGCATCGGCGCTTCGGTGTTGAAGTGCGACCGCATCCACAAGACGACGGCGAACACCACAAAGGCAATCGTGGCAAATGCACGGGGATCAAATCGCCCCATGTTTTTACCCACCCAAGGAGACAACAAAATGGCCAATGCGCCCACGGGGGCCATCACCATGCCAGCTTGCGTCGAGGTGTAGCCCATGTACTGTTGTAACCACAGCGGCAAAATCACAATGTTGCCAAAAAACAGCGCATAGCCAATCGAGATGGACACCGTCCCTGCCCAGAAATTGCGCCGTTTGAACAACTGCAAGTCCACCACAGGATGGGCCTCGGTCAACTCCCAAATCAAAAACACCATGAACCCAATGGCCGCCGTGATGAACAAGCCAACCACCAGAGAGGAATGGAACCAATCGTTTTCTTTACCGATGTCCAAGGCAATTTGCAAACTGCCGACCCAAATGACCAAAAGGGCCAAACCCATCGAATCGATCGGCAGTTTGCGCACCACGCTTTCGCGGGTTTTATAAATCTGCCAAGTCACGCCCGCGGCCAACAACCCCACGGGAATGTTGATAAAGAAGATCCAAGGCCAACTCATGTTGTCGGTAATCCAGCCCCCGAGCAAAGGACCCATGACCGGGGCCACCAAGGTCGTCATCGACCACAAGGCCATGGCCAACCCCGCCAACGCTTTGGGGTAGCTGGACAGCAACAACCCCTGAGACAGGGGAATCATGGGGCCGGCCACAAAACCTTGCAGTGCACGCAGGGCGATCAAGATCGGCATGTTCGGCGCCAATCCGCACAACCAAGAAGTCAGCACAAACAACAACACGCTCAGCGTGAACAAACGCACCTGTCCAAAGCGTTGCGACAACCACCCCGTCAAAGGCACCGCAATCGCATTGGCCACCGCAAAACTGGTGATGACCCAAGTGCCTTGATTCGGACTGACGCCCAAATCACCCGCGATCGCCGGCAGGGACACGTTGGCAATCGAGGTGTCCAGCACATTCATGAAAGTCGCCGCCGACAAGGCCAAAGTGCCCAAGACACGGGCGGACCCGGTCAAAGGCGGCATCGGCGGAGCGGCGTTGGCAGGAGCAGACATGTCGGCCTTTACTTGTTACTTATTACTTATTGCTTATTGGCGACAGGTTGGGCGACGCTGTGCGCCATCTTCACTTTTTGACCCAAATTGGCCGACACCACTTGGTTGACCAACTCGTCGGCGCCTTGCTGGGAGATTTCCAGCACATCGGTCATGCCATAAGGCTGGGTGCGGGTGGCTTCGGCCAGAGAGCCGCCTTCTTGATTGGTGATGTCGACTGAAACTTCCATCGACAAGCCCACGCGCAAGGGGTGTTTGGCGATTTGCTCTGCGTTCAAGGCAACTCGCACGGGCACGCGTTGCACCACTTTGATCCAGTTCCCGGTGGCGTTTTGTGCAGGCAACAAAGCGAAGGCGGCGCCGGTGCCCATGCCCAAACCGGCCACTTTGCCGTCAAATTCCACCTTGCTGCCGTAATAGTCGGCGGTCAATTTAACGGGCTGTCCCAAACGCAAGTTGCGCAGTTGAACTTCTTTGAAGTTGGCATCCACCCAAACCTGCTGCAAGGGGACGATGTTCATCAAATTGGCCCCAGGGGCGACGCGTTGGCCCAATTGAACCACCCGTTTGGCGACATAGCCGTCGACCGGTGCGGGCAACACCAGACGGTGTGCGGCCACATAGGCTTCGCGGACTTTGTCGGCGGCCGCCAAGACCGAGGGATGCGATTGCACGTTCACGCCCTGCGTTTGCGCCTGGTTGCTGGCGAGTTGTTCACGCGCGGCGACCACGGCGGCTTGCGCGGCGTTCAATTGGCTTTTGGCCGCCGCCGCCTGCGACTGGGCGTGTTGCAGTTCTTCTTTTGAAACCGCACCAGAACCTGTCAATTTTTGACGGCGTGCCAAGTCGTCGGTGGCGCGCTCTAAATCGACTTGGACTCGGGCCACGTCGGCTTCACGCAAGCTGATTTGTGCACTCAATGTGTCATTGTTAGCGAAAACCGTGCGCACTTGACGAACCACAGCGCCCAAATTGGCGCTCGCTTGTTGCAAGGCCAATTGGGCATCGGTGCCGTCCAGTTTGATGAGGGGCTGACCGGCTTGAACGCGGTCGGTATCGTCGGCATAAATCTCTTTGACCGTGCCCGAAATTTGCGGGGTTATCTGGATCAAATTGCCTTGGACGTAGGCGTTGTCCGTGGTTTCAAAGTGGCTGCTGACGACGTATTCATAGACACCCCAAGCCGCGCCAGCCAAGAGCACCAGCACCGCGACGGTGGTCAGGCCTTTGCGGCGATTGTTGTTGGTAGGGGTGGAAGTGGGAGCATTCATGGCAAATCCTGAGGGGTCAATGGGTAAAAGACGGCGGGTGTTTGAGGGTTTTTTAACAATCGGGAAATAGCAGTCGTTGAATAACAGCAGGGCCTTAAGGCATGCCCGATCCGAGGGCACGCCAAAGGGCTGCTCGGTTGTCCAACACCCGGGCCTGCAGATCGATGGTCAAGCGCTCTTGATTCAGCACATTGCTCTTGGCCATCAGCACCGGAAAGGCCGTGATCAAGCCCGCTTCAAAACGTTGTTGGGCAATGTGGTGCGCATCGATTGCCGTTTGCAAGGCCAGTTTTTGCTCGGCTTGTTGTTTCACCAACGATTGCCCGGTGCTGACCAAGTCGGCCACCTCGCGAACGGCGTCGAGCACGACGCTGTTGTAACTGTTGACGGCCGCATCCACATCGGCCGTTTTGGCCCCTAAATTGGCCCGCAAGCGGCCACCGTCAAACAAGGGCAGACTGATGGCGGGGCCGCCGCCCAGCAATTGCCCGGGCGAGTTGAAGATTCTGTCAAAGCCGGCGCTGAGTGCCACGGCATTGAAGGACAAATTGATGTTGGGGTAAAAAGCCGCTTTGGCGGTGGCGCGGTCTTGGGTGGTGGCTTCCACCCGCCATTTGGAGGCCAACACATCGGGGCGACGGCCAATCAAATCCAATGGCACCTCGTCGGGCACGGCCTCGATTTTCCATTGGGTCCAATCAATGGCCGGCACTTTCAAGTCGGCGGTGGCGCTCATGCTTCCCACCAAAGCCCCCAAGGCATGCTGAAGGTTGTCGCGCTGCTCGATGAGTGCTTCAATGGCACCGCGAATTTCGGGCAAACCCGCTTGGGCTTGACGCAATTCCAATTGGGTATCCAAACCCTCGGCCAGGCGCTGGCGAATCAACTTGAGCTGGGTTTCACGCTCTTGCAACAGTGCCTGGGCCAGCTTGATTTGGGCTTGCACACGAACCCATTGCCAATATCCACGGGCCACTTGGCTGGACAACAAGGTGCGGGCGGCTTGCCAGTCGGCCTCAGAGGCCTTGGTTTGACCCAAAGCGGCTTTCAGGGTGGCTTCATTTTTTCCAAAAAAATCAAGCTCCCATGAAGCCCCCAAAATGGCCAAATCGGCGTCGTAGGTTTTACCGCCCAAGCCAAAGAAAACCGGGTTCTTGCTCAGGGTGTTGCGGTCCATCTCAAACTTGCCATTGACCTTGGGCTGCAAGGCGGCATCGGCCAATCCCACGTAGGCTTTGGCCTTCTCGAGGCGGGTTTGGGCCACGGCCAAGCTGGGGTTGTTGTCACGGGCCTGTTGAATCAGATGGGCCAATTGCGCATCGCCAAAATCCAACCAAACGTCGGTTCGGGCCCATTCGGGGGCCCCGGTCGTCACGGCGGGCGTCAAACCATGTGCGGGATCGTGCACGGTGGCTTTGGGCTCGATACCGGCGGGGTTGGCGCAGCCCCCCAAGAGGAGCAGCGCCAGAGCCGCGCTACTGAGCGAAAAAGCGCAGGCCCAGCGGTTGGATCGCCGGGCAAACAAGGGTTGAGTGAAGTGAGAGGTCATTTCTTTACTTTGGAATCTTTGGAATTTTTTAAGTGGTTTTCATGCTCCAAGGGGGGCGCGGAGAATTCGCGTTGGGCGTTGTCCACCAAACGTTGCAAAAGGCTTTTGAGTTGCGCCCACTCGGCCTCGCTGAAACCGCTCAAGAGTCGGTTTTGCACTTGGCAAAGCACCTCGGGAATGACTGTAGCGGCTTGGTGTCCCTCCGGTGTGAGGGCCAAGTTCACCACGCGCCGGTCTTCGCTTGAGCGCACACGTTGGCACAAGGCCTTGTCCTCAAGGCGGTCCAACAAACGGGTAATGGCGCTGGCATCGAGTTCGCAGCAACGAGACAACTCGGCGGCGGTGTGGGCCTGGCCGGCACTCAGCTTCATGAGGGGGAGCCATTGCGCATTCGTCAAGCCATGCGGTTCCATGGCTTGGTCGAGCTCATGGGACATCAAATTGAAGATGCGCCGGATGAGGTAGCCCACGCTGACCTGCGAGGCATATTCGGGCGCTTTGTAAAACTCAATCGACATGTCCAGAATTATAGATGCCTATGCAATCATTGCAATATCCATGATGGACTGATCATGTGGACGACTCACGTCAGGGCTTTGCGTTACAGTTTGCCCATGGCCTCACCCAACACCACCGAAACCACAGCAAGCACCCCCCCCCAAGTGACCGCCTCGGCGTCTTCAAGTGCTGCTCAACGCGCCCCTGGCAATCCGCGCTCCTTGTCAGGGTTAACCCCATTTCTCAAGCCTTACCGCGTGCAAATCGGCCTGGCGTTGCTTTTTTTGGTGCTGGCTGCAGGGGCCACTTTGGTCTTTCCGATCGCCTTGCGCGCCCTGATCGACGGCGGCTTGGTGCCCGCCGACCGCAGCGACCAAGCCATGCGCTTGGGGCAACACTTTTTGGCTTTATTTGGCGTGGCGGTGGCCTTGGCCTTTTTCTCAGCCGCGCGCTTTTACACCGTCACTTGGCTGGGTGAGCGCATCACCGCCGACATTCGCAACGCCGTTTATGCCCATGTGATTGAGCAAAGCCCCGGCTTTTTTGAGTCGACCCAAACCGGCGAAGTGCTGTCTCGTTTGACGGCCGACACGACCTTGGTGCAAACGGTGGTGGGCTCGTCTTTGAGCATGGGTCTGCGCAACGCGGTGATGGGATTGGGCGCCTTGGGCATTTTGGTTTGGACCAACCCCTTGGTGATGGGGCAAGTCGCATTGGGCATTTTTCTGATTGTCTTGCCGGCGGTGAGTTTTGGTCGCCGCGTGCGCAAACTGTCGCGGGCCAGCCAAGACCGCGTGGCCGACGCCAGCGCGGTGGCTTCTGAAGTGCTGAACGCGGTCACGGCAGTACAAGCCAACAACGCCATTGGACGCGAATCTGCGCGTTTTGCAAATGCCACCAACGAGGCCTTCAAAACAGCCGCGCGACGCGCCCGCGCCCGCTCCCTTCTGGTCGGTTTCATCATCTTGGCCACCAGCGCCGCTTTGCTGTGGGGTTTGTTTGAAGGCACCCAAGCGGTCATTCAAGGGCACATGAGCGCCGGGCAATTGGGCCAAACGGTCGTCTACGTCATCATCCTGGCGGGCTCGGCCGGTGTTTTGGGTGAGGTTTACGGTGACCTGTTGCGCGCCGCTGGCGCCACCGAGCGCTTAATGGAGCTGCTGCACACCCCGCCCAGCATTCAAAGTGGCGACAAACTGCCCGCCTTGATTTTGCAAGGTGCGGCGCATGAATCAAAAAATTCACCCCCTGAAAACTTGCCGGGGGTAACGATTCAAATGGACCAGGTGAACTTTCACTACCCCTCACGCCCCCAAAGCCCCGCACTGGTTGACTTCACCTTGAACATTGCCCCCGGCGAAACAGTGGCCTTGGTCGGCAGCAGTGGCGCGGGCAAATCAACTGTTTTTCAAGTGTTGCAGCGCCTTTACGACTTGCCCCCGACTGCGGAGGGCGGCGGCAGCCTCTGGATCGACGGCCTGCCCATTAAAGACTGGGAACTCAACGCCCTGCGACTACAAATGGCCGTGGTGCCGCAAGACGCGGTGATTTTCTCGACGAATGCGTTGGAAAACATCCGCTACGGCCGACCCGACGCCACAGACGAAGAAGTTTATGCCGCCGCTCGCGAGGCCTTTGCCGACGACTTTATTCGTGCCCTGCCCCAAGGCTACGCCACTTTTTTGGGCGAGCGCGGCGTGCGCATCAGCGGCGGCCAAAAACAGCGGATCTCCATTGCCCGTGCGTTGCTGCGCCAGCCCCGCTTGTTGTTGTTGGATGAAGCCACCAGCGCCCTCGATGCGGAAAGCGAACGCATGGTGCAAGCCGCGCTGGACGCCGCGATGACCGACCAAAAGCGCCACCGAACCACCTTGGTCATTGCACACCGTTTGGCGACCATTCAAAAGTCGGACCGGATTGTGGTGCTGGAGCAAGGCCGCATTGTCGAGCAAGGCACCCACGAATCGCTGATGGCGCAAAACGGCACCTATGCCCACTTTGCCAGCATGCAGTTGCTGGATTCTTGAAACACCGACCTAATTCCCCTCGCCTCTAGGAAAGGGGCAGTTCATTGCAAGGTTTTTTTGACCGCTTCAGGCAGCAGCAGCGGCATGACCCCAATGCCGTCTTCTATCAATTCGACGGCTTCTTCGAGGCTGGCATGGCCCCGGATGCCGCGCTCTGCTGATCGGCCCTCGTGAATACGACGCGCCTCGGCGGCAAAGTGGTCGCCCACATCTTCGGTGTTGGCCATGATCTCTCGGGATACTTTTAGCCATTGGTCTTGCATGGCTTTGAGGGCCTGCAAAGTGAGCGCACCTTCCCTCAAACCCCCGCTCAGACCCCCGCTAAGACCCGCGCCCAGACCCTCCCTTTGACGATCACCCAGCCTATCGCCTGGGGTGTTGCTTTCGATTCTCTGCGCATCCAGTCTCTGCCCTGGGGTCGCTGATGGATTTTCAAGGGGCCGCGAAAAAGGGGGGCTCAGCGACCCGCCCTTATCACCAGAAGCACCAGAAGCCCCAGAAGAACTGGCGGATTCCGACAGCGTGCCCTCCGAAGGCGAATGGGGTTCTGCACGGTGCTGTGCCCGCAGGTTCAAGCGCGGGGCCGACAGCATTTTGTGCACTTGCTTGCTGCCGCACAAAGGGCACTCAATGAGCCCCTGCCCCAGCTGCCTTTGAAAGTCGTCTTCCGAGCCAAACCAGCCTTCAAACAAGTGCTGGTCTTGGCATTGCAGGTCAAGAACCTTCATTCAAGCGTTCAAGCCCCTAAAGTCAGCACGATGGCTTTGGCGCACAAAGCCATCAAACCGCCTGGGAACAAGCCAACCACCAAAAGCAACAAGGCATTCACGCCCAGCACCACGCGCACGTCTTTGGGGGCTGAAACCGTGGAGGCGGTGATGGGTTCGTCAAAGTACATCACCTTGACGACACGCAAATAATAGAAAGCACCGATCAGGGACATGACCACGGCGTAAACCGCCAAAGCCAGGTAACCATTCACGCCCGTGGTGATCAGGGCTTGCAAGACCGACAGCTTGGCATAGAAGCCCACCAAGGGAGGGATGCCCGCCAGCGAGAACAAGCACAGAGACAAGATGCCCGCGTAGAGCGGACTGCGTTGGTTCAAGCCAGCCAAGTCAGAGATTTCTTCACTCTCAAAGCCGTCTCGGGCCAAGACCAACAAAACACCGAAGGTGGCGAGTGTCGTCAGCACATAGGTCACGACGTAGAACAAAGCCGAGCTGTAGCCGTTGGCCGCGGGCAAAGTAGAACCCTCCACCACACCAGGAATCAAACCCAGCAGCACAAAACCCATCTGCGAGATGGTCGAGTAGGCCAGCATGCGCTTGACGTTCTTTTGCATCACGCCACCCAAACTGCCGATGAGCAAGGAGCCCACCGACAACACCGTCAACATTTGTTGCCAATCGATGGCCAAGGGCAAGAGGCCTTCCACCAAGAGACGGATGACGATCGCAAAGGCAGCGAATTTGGGGGCACCCGCCAACATCAAGGTGACGGAGGTAGGGGCGCCTTGGTAAACATCGGGAACCCACAAGTGGAAAGGCACGACGCCGAGCTTGAAGCCCAAACCGGAGACCACAAAAACCAAACCAAAAATCAGGACTTGGTGGTTCACTTGACCGGTTGATACCGCCTTGAACACATTGCCCAGATCCAATGAGCCGGTGGCTCCGTATAGCATCGACATGCCATACAGCAAGAAGCCGCTGGCCATCGCGCCCAACACAAAGTACTTGATGGCCGCTTCCGTGGCGATGCCATTGTCACGGCGCAAGGCCACCAACGCGTAGCTCGAAAGGGTGAGCAATTCCAGACCCAAATAAATGATCAAGAAGTTGTTGCCCGAGATCATCACAAACATGCCGAGCAAGGCAAACAGGCTGAGGGTGAATAACTCACCCCCGCGCAGCATGCCGCGGTCGGCAGAATAAGGTCGGGCATAAACCAAGGTCACGGCCGTGGCGATGGCGGCAAAGCACTTGAGCCAGTTGCCCAAGGGGTCACTCACGACCAGGCCGTTGAAGCCGTAAATGGAGAGCTCACCCGTGGCGTACAACATCTCCATGCCGGCTACCACGACCAAGGTCACCAAGGTCAGGGCGAAGGTGAGGCCCCGGCGAGGCGACATCACTCCCAGGTCCCAAAGGGCAATGACGCAAGCCATCACCAGCAACAAAATTTCCGGATAAATCGCGATCCAGCTGAGTTGGTCAATCATCTTGTTTCTCTCTGGTCAGGCGGGTCAATTCAAAGACAATTTGGAAACCGCAACGTGTTTCAGCAACTCGGTGACCGAGGCATCCATCACATCGGTGAAGGGTTTGGGGTCAATGCCCATGGCCAAAACCGCCACAGCCAGCAAACCCAGCATCATGAATTCACGAAGGCCAATGTCACTCAATTCACGCACGTGGTCATTGGTCATGGGGCCAAAGTAAACGCGCTTGACCATCCACAAGGTGTAGGCAGCGCCAAAAATCAGGGCTGTGGCGGCGCCAAAACCCAACCAGAAGTTGGCCTGAACCGCGCCCAGAATCACCATCCACTCGCCAACAAAACCGGCGGTTCCGGGCAGCCCGCAGTTGGCCATCGCGAACAAAACCGCCAAGGCCGCAAACTTGGGCATGGTGTTGACCACGCCGCCGTAGGCCGCAATGTCACGCGAGTGAACACGGTCGTACAAAACACCGATGGACAAGAACATGGCACCGGACACAAAGCCGTGGGCAATCATTTGAACGAGGCCGCCTTCAACGCCCAAGTCGTTGAAGAGGAAAAAGCCCAAAGTCACAAAACCCATGTGCGCCACTGAGGAGTAAGCCACCAGCTTCTTCATGTCGGTTTGAACCATCGCCACCAAGCCCACATAAATCACGGCCACGAGTGACAGGCCAATCATCAAGCTGGCATAGGCGTGGGCCGCATCGGGTGCGATGGGCAGGGAGAACCGCAAGAAGCCATAAGCACCGAGTTTCAGCATGATGGCCGCCAACACGGCCGAGCCGCCAGTGGGCGCTTGGACGTGCACGTCGGGCAACCACGTGTGCACCGGCCACATCGGGACCTTGACCGCAAAAGCCGCCAAGAAGGCAAAGAACAAAGCGGTTTGCTCGCCCATGCTCAAGGGCAGTTTGTGCCACTCTAAAATTTCAAAGCTGCCGTTGGACACGCTGTACAAATAGATCAGCGCGATCAAGGTCAGCAAGGAGCCGAGCAAGGTGTACAAGAAGAACTTGAAGGCGGCGTAAATGCGGTTCGGACCGCCCCAAATGCCGATGATCAAATACATCGGGATCAAGGTCGCTTCAAAAAACACATAAAACAACATGCCGTCCAAAGCGGCAAACACCCCAATCATGAGACCGCTCAAAATCAGGAAGGCACCCATGTATTGGTTCACGCGCTCGGTGATGACTTCCCAAGCCGAGATCACCACGATCAAGGTAATGAAGGCCGTCAAAGGCACGAACCAGAAAGACAGGCCGTCCAAGCCAATGTGGTAGTTCACATTGAAACGCTCGATCCAGCTGAAGTTTTCAACAAATTGCATGTCCGCGGTGCCGAGGTGAAACCCGGTGTAGAGCGGAATGGTGACCAGAAAACTGGCCAAAGCGCCAACGAAAGCGATCTTTCGAACGGCATCGGCGTGGGCATCGCGCCCGAACGCCAACAAGACCACGCCAAATGCGATTGGCAACCAAATTGCAAGACTCAACAAGCCCATTTCGTTCTTCCCTTACTTGTTGAACCAAACAAAATACGACATCAAACCAAACACACCCAAGAGCATGATCAGCGCATAGTTGTAGATGTAGCCCGATTGCAAACCGCGCACCCACTCAGAGACGCGGCCCACCGTTTTCCAGGAGCCATTCACGATCCAGCCATCGATGATGGTTTCATCGCCCACCACCCACAACTCTTTGCCCAGCAAGCGAGCGCCACGGGCCAGAATGTGTTCGTTGAACCAGTCCAAGAAATACTTGTTTTCAAGCAACACATAAATCGGGTTGAAGACGCGTTTGATGGCCGTGGGCAACGCGGGATTGACCATGTACATGTAATAGGACAACGCCACACCGGCCAAGGCCAAAGCAAAAGGCAAGCTGGTGAAAGCGTGCAAGGCCATGTTGACGGGGCCTTCAAATCCGTGCGCCAACTCTTCCATCACGGGGTGGGCTTCGTTGTTGACGAAAATCACGTTCTTGAAGAAGCCCCCAAACAGCATGGGTTCGATGGTGTAAAAACCAATGAGCACCGAAGGAATGGCCAGCAGCACCAGAGGCAAGGTCACGACCCAGGGTGATTCATGGGGCGTGAAATCATCGTGGTGCGCATGGTCGTCGTGGCCATGGTCGTCGTGGTGCGCCTCGGGGTTTTGGTCGTAACGCGCTTGACCATGGAAGACCAAGAAGTACAGACGGAAAGAATAAAACGCCGTCACGAACACACCCGCCAAGACCGCAAAGTAGGCGAAACCCGACGCGGGCAAATGGCTTTCAGCGACGGCCTCAATGATGCTGTCTTTGGAGTAAAAGCCAGAGAAAAACGGCGTGCCGATCAAGGCCAAGTTGCCCAGCAAGAAAGTGATCCAAGTGATGGGCATGTACTTGCGCACGCCCCCCATCCAACGGATGTCTTGGTTGTGGTGCATGCCCATGATGACCGAACCCGCGCCCAAGAACAGCAAGGCTTTGAAGAAGGCGTGGGTCATCAAGTGGAAGACGCCGACGCTGTAGGCCGATGCGCCCAAAGCCACGGTCATGTAGCCCAATTGCGACAAAGTCGAGTAAGCAATGACGCGTTTGATGTCGTTTTGAATGATGCCCAAAAAGCCCATGAACAAGGCGGTGATGGCGCCCAGCGTCATGACCAAATTCAAGGCGGTGTCGCTCATTTCGAAAATCGGCGACATGCGGCTGACCATGAAGATACCGGCTGTCACCATCGTCGCCGCGTGAATTAAAGCGGAGATGGGCGTCGGGCCTTCCATCGAATCAGGCAACCAAACGTGCAACGGGAATTGCGCGCTCTTGCCCATGGCACCGACAAACAAGCAAATCGCGATGACCGTGACCAGCAACCAAGAAGTGCCAGGCAACAACAAATTCGCCAACTCGGGGGCTTTGGCAAAAATTTCGGTGTAGTTCAAGGAGCCGGTGTAAGCGGCAATGAGGCCAATGCCCAAGATGAAGCCAAAGTCGCCCACGCGGTTCACCAAGAAGGCCTTCATGTTGGCAAACACCGCTGTGGGCCGGTTGAAGTAGAAACCAATCAACAAGTAAGAAACCAGGCCCACGCCTTCCCAGCCGAAGAACAGTTGCAGCAGGTTGTTGCTCATGACCAGCATCAGCATGGCGAAGGTGAACAACGAGATGTAAGAGAAGAAGCGGTCGTAGCCTTCGTCTTCCTGCATGTAGCCGATGGTGTAGATGTGGACCATCAAGGAGACAAAGGTCACCACCACCATCATCATGGCGGTCAGGCTGTCGATCAAGAAGCCGACTTCCATCTTCAAGCCGCCGACATTCATCCAAGTGTAGAGGGTTTCGTTGAAAGTGGCGCCCGCGATGACGTCACTCAAAGTGAGGGCCGACAACACAAAGGCAATGAAGACGCCCAGAATGGTCAGTGTTTGACTGGCCAGTCGACCCATCAAGTTACCGCCGAAGCGGGTACCAAAAATACCAGCCAGCGCCGATCCCGCCAAAGGCGCGAGGGGCACAGCCAGCAACAAAGGAGCAGAAAGCGTTGCGCTCATGGTCATATCTCGGGTTGGTCTCGGCTTAGCCTTTGAGCGAGTGGAGTTGATCGACTTCGATGGTCGAGCGGTTGCGGAACAGCAGCACCAAAATGGCCAAACCAATGGCCGATTCAGCGGCTGCCACCGTCAAAATAAAGAACACAAAGACCTGCCCGTGCATGTCACCCAAGTAGCGTGAGAACGCCACAAAGTTCATGTTGACGGAGAGCAGCATCAACTCAATGGCCATCAACAAGACGATCAAGTTTTTGCGGTTCATGAAGATGCCAATGACTGACAGCGCGAACAAAATCGCACCCAGCGAGAGGTAATGGCCCAAAGTCAAAGTCATGCTTTTTCCTCCTCGGTGGCGACCACCGGTGCCACCGCTTTTTGCGTCACGGGGACCGACACCATCACCAAGCGATCAGCAGGTCGGACTCGAACCGCTTCGCTGGCTGAAATGGCCTTGCTGTCTTTGCGACCACGCAAAGTCAGCGCAATGGCGGCAATCATGGCCACCAGCAAAATGACGGCGGCAATTTCAATGGGGTACAGGTACTCGGTGTAAAGCAATTTACCCAAAACCTGGGTGTTGGAGTACTGCACACCGGCTTGAACCGCTTCGGCGGCCGCGGGCAGTTCCGGGGTGTCAGAGATGCGGAAACCGCCCAACAAAACACCCGCCATTTCCAAGGCCACCACGCAACCCATGAGGGCCGCGAGCGGGAAGTTCTTCCAAAAACCATGGCGGATTTTTTCAATGTCGATGTCGAGCATCATCACCACGAACAAGAACAGCACCATCACGGCGCCCAAGTAAACCAGCACCAAGGTGATGGCCAAGAATTCGGCGTTCAGCAAGAACCAAACGGCCGAAGCCTGCGAAAAAGCAAGCATCAAATAAAGCACCGCGTGCACGGGGTTGCGTGCGGTCACCACCCGAAAGGCAGCAAACAGCAGCACCAGCGAGAAGAGGTAGAAGAAACCTGTTTTGGCGTCCATAGACTAGTCTTTCCAATCGATCTGCGGTTAGCGGTAAGGGGCGTCAGCCGCCTTGGCCGCAGCAATTTCGGGCTCGTAGCGGTCACCGACGGCCAAGAGCATTTCTTTGGTGAAGTACAGGTCGCCCCGCTTTTCGCCGACGTACTCAAAGATCGAGGTTTCAACAATGGAATCCACTGGGCAGCTTTCTTCGCAGAAGCCGCAGTAAATGCATTTGGTCAAGTCGATGTCGTAGCGCTTGGTGCGGCGCGATCCGTCCTCGCGCACTTCCGATTCGATGGTGATGGCCATCGCGGGACAAACCGCTTCGCACAATTTGCAGGCGATGCAACGCTCTTCGCCATTTTCGTATCGACGAAGCGCATGCAGGCCACGGAAGCGCGGCGACAGCGGTGTTTTTTCTTCAGGGAACTGGATCGTGAACTTGCGCTTGAAGGTATAGCTACCGGTCAAGGCCATGCCTTTGAACAACTCGTAAAGCATGAAGCTTTTCAAGAAGTCCTTGAGAGAAAACGGGGCAACGACGGCGGTGTTCATATCAATTCCAAATGTTCCAAGAAGTCTGCATCCAGAAACCGACCACCAACAACCAGAACAGCGTCAGTGGAATGAAGATTTTCCAGCCCAAACGCATGATCTGGTCATAGCGATAGCGAGGGAAAGTGGCGCGAATCCAGATGAACATCGAGACCACCAAGAAGGTTTTGATGCCCAACCAAATCCAACCGGGTACGGCGTTGAACAGGGCGTTGTCGAGCGGCGAAGCCCAGCCGCCCAAAAACATCAAGACCGCCAACAGCGACACCAACCACATGCTGGCGTATTCAGCCAGGAAGAAGATGGCAAAGCCCATGCCGGAATATTCCACCATGTGTCCGGCGACGATTTCAGCTTCGCCTTCGACCACGTCGAAGGGGTGGCGATTGGTTTCGGCCACTGCGGAAATCAGGTACACCATGAAAATCGGGAACAAAGGCAACCAGTTCCATGACAAGAAGTTCAGGCCCATGGCCGCCATCGTGCCCTTGGTTTGGCCGGCCACGATGGCCGTCAAGTTCATGCTGCCCGAGACCATGATGACCACCAAGAAGCAAAAGCCCATGGCGATTTCGTAGCTGACCATTTGGGCGGATGCACGCAAGGCCCCCAAGAAGGGGTAGCGTGAGTTGGATGACCAACCCGCGATGATGACGCCATAAACCTCAATCGAAGTGATCGCCATGACCAACAACACGCCCGCGTTGATGTTCGTCAAAACCACATCGGGGCCAAAAGGAATGGCCACCCAGGCCGCCAGCGCGGGCATGATGGCCATGATGGGACCCAAGCGGAACAGACCCAAATTAGCGGCTGAAGGGTTGATCAACTCTTTGGTGAGCAGCTTCAAGGCGTCGGCTATGGGTTGCAACAAACCAAAAGGGCCGACGCGGTTGGGGCCAAAGCGCACTTGCATGAAGCCCAACAGTTTGCGCTCCCACAAGGTGAGGTAAGCCACCGCCCCCATCAAGGGCAGCAACACCGCCACGATTTTGATGAGAATCCACAGCACCGGCCAAACCAAGGTGGCCCACCAGCTCGAATCGCAGGCGTGCAAGCCCGCGTTGTACAGCGCGTCAATCATGCCTGCGCTCCTTGAAGTTCATGGGCGGCGCGTCCATCGGCCGTCATTTGCAAAGAAGGGGCACGGCGGACCAAGCCATCCAATTGGTAGATGCTGGCCACCACCGGTGCGGGCTCATTGGCATCTGAGTAACGTACCAAGGCGGCCGTGGCGTTGCTCAAGCGATCGGCGCTGAGGTTCGCTTTCTGAAGCACATCGGTCGAGGCCTCAAAGTCAAAGCCGTCGAGATCGAGCAAATTGCCCAAGACCCGCAAGACCTTCCAAGCCGGACGGGTGTCAGCCAAGGGCTTGACCACGGCGTGGAAGCTTTGCGCGCGTCCTTCCGCGTTAACAAAAGTGCCCGAGGTTTCGGTGAAAGGCGCAATGGGCAACAGCACATCGCTGATGTCCATATTGGTTTTGAAGGGGCTTAAGGTCACGACCATGTCGGCCTTGGCCAAACCGCTCAGCGCCGCTTCGCCCGACAAGACCGTGTCGTGTTGGGGCTCCAAGTTCAGCAACAAGGCGGCTTTCAGCCCACCTTGGAGCATTTCCAAGGCGTTCAAGCCTTGGGCTTGGGGCTGAGCACCCACCAGTTGGGCGCCCACCGTGTTGGCGGCTTCGGTCAGGTAACCCACGCTGGCGTTGGTTTGTTGGCCAATCCAGTTGGCCAAGGCCAACAGGCTGGCGGCGTTGGCATGGTGCGCTGCGGCGTTGCCCAAGAGCACGGCTTTTTTCTCGCCGCTGATCAAGGCCTTGGCCACCTGAGTGGCCGCGGGGGTCACTTGGCCCACAAAAGGCGAGTCAATCTTCAATTCTTGCGCCAAGGCCGCGGCCACGTTCGACAGCAAGGTTTCCCATTGGTAAGCCGCACTGACCTGGAATGAAGCCACCGGCAAAGCCCAATCGGTTTGTACCGAATGGATGGCGTGCACTTGCGCACCTTGGCGGGTTGCCTGGCGAATTCGAGCCGCAAACAAAGGATGGTCCTTGCGCAGATTGGAGCCCACGACCAAGACACGTTGCAATTGGCTCAAAGAAGCGATCGAGGTGCCCAACCAACGCACGCCTTCAAAGGCAGCAAACTGGGCATTGCGCAAGCGGTAGTCGATGTTGTCGCTGCCCAAACCACGCACCAAATGGCTGGCCAAGAACAGTTCTTCAACTGTGCTTTGGGGGCTGACCAAGGCGCCAATGCGGGCTGCACCGTGGTCTGACTTGACCTGGCGCAGGCCGTTGGCCACGTATTCAAGGGCAGTGGTCCAGTCGACTTCTTTCCACTCGCCGCCCTGCTTGAGCATGGGCTTGGTCAGGCGGTCGGGCGCATTCACGGCCTCATAAGAGAAGCGCTCGCGGTCGGCAATCCAGCATTCATTAACGGCCTCGTTTTCCCAGGGGACCACACGCATGACTTGCTGGTTCTTGACTTGAACAATCAGGTTGGCACCGCTGGAGTCGTGAGCGGCAATGCTCTTGCGACGCGACAACTCCCAAGTGCGGGCGCTGTAACGGAAGGGCTTGCTGGTCAAGGCCCCCACGGGGCACAAATCGATCATGTTGCCGGACAATTCGGAGTCGACGGTTTCGCCAACCACGGTGGTGATCTCAGAGTGTTCACCGCGGTTGATCATGCCGAGCTCCATCACGCCGGCCACTTCTTGGCCAAAGCGCACGCAGCGGGTGCAGTGGATGCAACGGCTCATTTCTTCCATGGAAATCAGCGGGCCCACGTCTTTGTGGAACACCACGCGTTTTTCTTCGTCGTAACGCGAGTAGCTGTCGCCATAACCCACCGCCAAATCTTGCAACTGGCATTCGCCGCCTTGGTCACAGATGGGGCAATCGAGCGGGTGGTTGATGAGCAAAAACTCCATCACCGACTTTTGGGCCTTGACGGCCTTGTCGCTCTTGGTGTGAACGACCATGCCTTGCGTCACGGGCGTGGCGCAAGCGGGCAGCGGTTTGGGGGCTTTTTCCACATCCACCAAACACATGCGGCAATTGGCCGCAATGCTCAGCTTCTTGTGATAGCAAAAGTGAGGAATGTAGCTGCCGGCTTTTTCGGCCGCATGCATGATCATGCTGCCGGGCACTATTTCTATTTTTTGACCGTCGAGTTCGATTTCAACCATAGGTATTCTCAGGGTTCAAGAGGTCAAGGGGTCAAGCGTGGGCCGCGCCACGTTGGGCTGCTTGCTCAATCAAGGCCTCAAATTCGGGGCGGAAATGCTTGATCATGGCGCGCACGGGCATCGCCGCTGCATCACCCAAGGCGCAAATCGTGCGGCCTTGAATGTTGTCGGCGACCGAGTTCAACAAATCCAAATCTTCGCGCCGACCGTGGCCGTGCCAGATGCGGTCGACCACGCGCCACATCCATCCCGTGCCTTCGCGGCAAGGCGTGCATTGTCCGCAGGATTCGTGCGAGTAGAAGTAAGACAAACGCAACAGGCTTTCAACCATGTTGCGCGAGTCGTCCATGACAATCACCGCGCCCGAGCCCAGCATGGAGCCGGCCTTGGCGATGGCGTCGTAATCCATGGTGAGTTCCATCATTTGCGCAGCAGGAATGACGGGCGATGAAGAACCGCCGGGAATGACCGCCTTCAAGGTGCGGCCTTTGCGCACCCCGCCAGCCAATTCGAGCAACTTGGCAAATGGCGTGCCCATCGGCACTTCATAGTTGCCAGGCAACTCGACGTCGCCGCTGACCGAGAAAATTTTGGTGCCCCCGTTGTTGGGCTTGCCGATGTCGAGGTAGGCTTGGCCGCCATGGCGAATGACCCAAGGCACCGCCGCAAAGGTTTCGGTGTTGTTGATGGTCGTGGGCTTGCCGTACAAACCAAAGCTGGCGGGGAATGGCGGCTTGAAGCGGGGTTGGCCTTTTTTGCCTTCCAACGATTCGAGCAAGGCGGTTTCTTCGCCGCAAATGTAAGCGCCGAAACCGTGCGCGGCGTGCAGTTGGAAGCTGAAGGCGCTGCCCAAAATGTTTTGTCCGAGCATGCCCGCGTCACGCGCTTCTTGCAAGGCTTCTTCAAAGCGATCGTAGACCTGGAAAATTTCGCCGTGGATGTAGTTGTAACCCACGCTGATGCCCATGGCATAGGCCGCGATGATCATGCCCTCAATCACGATGTGCGGGTTGTACATCAAGATGTCGCGGTCTTTGCAGGTACCGGGTTCGCCTTCGTCAGAATTGCAAACCAGGTATTTTTGGCCAGGGAATTGGCGGGGCATGAAGCTCCACTTCAAGCCGGTGGGGAAACCCGCACCGCCGCGCCCGCGCAGCACCGACTCTTTGACGGTGGCGATGACTTGGTCTTGTGTCAAGGGCTCGGTTTCAGCGCCCTCTTCTTTGCCCAAAATTTTGCGCAAAGCCGCGTAGCCGCCGCGGGCCACGTAGTCTTTCAAGCGCCAGTTGGTGCCGTCCAAGTCTTTGTAAATTTGGGGCTCAATGTGGCGACCATGGAAGCAAGTCTGCGTTCCGGTGGCTTCGAATTGGTCAAGGATTTGGTCAACGTTCATGTCTGTCCGCCCCTTATTTGCTGACCGAGGCGCGCAGGCCGTCGACCAATTGATCGAGCTTTTCATTGCTCATGAAGCTGCACATGTGGCGGTCATTCACCAACATCACGGGTGAATCGGCGCAGGCCCCCAAGCACTCGGATTGCTGCAAAGTGAACAAGCCGTCGGGCGTCGTTTGGCCCATTTCAATGCCCAGTTTTTGCGCCAAATGCTGCAAGGCCTTGCTGCCGTCTCGCAATTGGCAGGGCAAGTTGGTGCACACGTTCAGTTTGAACTTGCCCAAAGGCTTTTGGTTGTACATGTTGTAGAAAGTGGTGACTTCGTGCACCGCGATTTCGGGCATGCCCAAAATCGAAGCAATCACGGCTTCACTTTCTTCACTGACCCAGCCCTGTTCTTGCTGAACAATCGACAAACAGGCCATGACGGCAGACTGTTTTTGATCGGCCGGGTACTTGGCAATTTCGCGCTCAAAGCGAGCGCGGGTGGCTTCGGTGATCATCGGTCAATCTCTCCAAACACAATGTCCATGGTGCCAATGATGGCCACCGCGTCGGCCAGCATGTGGCCACGCGCCATTTCGTCCAAGGCCGCCAAGTGGGCAAAACCAGGGGCGCGGATTTTCAAGCGATAGGGCTTGTTGGCGCCGTCGCTGACGCAGTAAATACCGAACTCCCCCTTGGGGTGTTCCACGGCGGCGTAGGCTTGGCCTTCGGGTACATGGAAGCCTTCGGTGAAGAGCTTGAAGTGGTGAATCAAGTCTTCCATGCTTGACTTCATGCCTTCGCGCGAGGGCGGTGCGATTTTGTGGTTGTCGGTGATGACGGGGCCCGGATTGGCGCGCAGCCAATTGACGCACTGCTGAATGATTTTGTTGGACTCGCGCATTTCGGCCACACGCACCAAATAGCGGTCGTAGCTGTCACCGGTTTTGCCGACGGGCACTTCAAAATCCATTTGATCGTAGACGTCGTAAGGTTGGGTCTTGCGCAAATCCCAGGGAATGCCCGAACCACGCAACATCGGACCGGTGAGGCCCATGTTCAAGGCCCGCTCTGGGGTCACGACCCCAATGCCCACCGTGCGCTGTTTCCAGATGCGGTTTTCGGTGAGCAGCGTTTCGTATTCGTCCACGCGCGTGGGGAATTCTTTGACAAAGAATTCAATGAAATCAAGCAGCGACCCTTGGCGGTTGAAGTTGAGTTCGTTGACTGCCTTTTGATTCTGGATCTTGTTGACCTTGAACTGCGCCATGGTCTCAGGCAGGTCGCGGTAAACGCCGCCAGGACGGAAATAGGCGGCGTGCATGCGCGCGCCAGAGACTGCTTCGTAAATGTCAAACAGCGCTTCACGCTCGCGGAAGGTGTAGATCAGGATGGTCGAACTGCCAATGTCATTGCCGTGCGAACCCAGCCACATCAAATGGTTCAGCAAGCGGGTGATTTCGGCAAACATCACGCGGATGTATTGCGCGCGAATCGGCACTTCAATGCCCAACATTTTTTCGAGCGCCAAGCAATAGGCGTGCTCGTTGCACATCATCGACACATAGTCGAGGCGGTCCATGTAAGGCAAGGACTGGATGTAGGTTTTGGTTTCGGCCAGCTTTTCAGTGGCGCGGTGCAACAAGCCAATGTGCGGATCGGCGCGTTGAACCACTTCGCCGTCCAGCTCCAACACCAAACGCAAAACACCGTGAGCGGCCGGGTGTTGGGGACCAAAGTTGAGGGTGTAGTTTTTAATTTCAGCCATGTCACAGACCCCCGTAATGGGCTTCGCGGATGATGCGCGGGGTAATTTCACGCGGCTCAATGGAGACGGGTTGGTAGACCACGCGCTTCAAGTCGGGGTCGTAACGCATTTCGACATGACCCGAGATGGGGAAGTCCTTGCGGAAGGGGTGCCCAATGAAACCGTAGTCGGTCAAAATGCGACGCAAATCGGGGTGGCCATCAAACACGATGCCGTACAAATCAAAGGCTTCCCGCTCGTACCACAACGCTGAATTCCAGACTTGGTGAACCGAGTCCAGCAAGGGCATGACGTCGTCAGTGCAGAAAACCCGCACGCGCAGTCGTTGGTTCAAGCTGACCGACAACAAATGGGAGACCACCGCAAAACGGGGGCCTTCATACGTGCCGTCGGCGTAGGTGGAAAAATCGAGGCCGCACAAATCCACCAATTGCTCAAAGGCACAACCGGGCGCTTGGCGCAACAGGGTCATGACTTCCAAGTAATGGGCCGGGGTGACATCGAGCGTCACTTCGCCGAGGGCAATTTCTACAGATTTGGCTTTTTCGCCCAAAACCGACAACACCGTCGCTTTCAGGGTTTCGGGGTGGATGGCTTGCAATGTCATGCTTGAGTCCTGGTTGAGTCCTGAAGCACCATCAAACACGCGCAATGGTTTGCGTGCGGCGGATTTTTTGCTGCAGCTGGATGATGCCGTAGATCAAGGCTTCAGCCGTGGGCGGGCAGCCCGGCACATAAACATCCACCGGCACAATGCGGTCACAGCCGCGAACCACAGAGTAGCTGTAGTGGTAATAACCACCGCCGTTGGCGCAAGAACCCATTGAAATGACCCAGCGGGGCTCGCTCATTTGGTCATAGACCTTGCGCAAGGCAGGGGCCATTTTGTTGCACAACGTGCCGGCGACGATCATCAAATCGCTTTGACGGGGGCTGGCGCGGAACACCTCAGCACCGAAGCGCCCCAAGTCGTAACGGGCCGCAGCCGCGTGCATCATTTCGACGGCGCAGCAAGCCAAGCCAAACGTCATGGGCCAGAGAGAACCGGTTTTGGCCCAGTTCACCACCGAGTCGTAACTCGTCGTGACAAAGCCTTCTTTGAATACGCCTTCAATCATGGTGCCCGTTCCTGAAATTGAATCTGATTAAATCTGGGATGAATGGAATGTCGTCGAAAGCCATGAGGCGGGTTTATTCCCAGTCCAAGGCGCCTTTTTTCCACTCGTAAGCAAAGCCAACCACCAAAATGGCCAAGAAAATCAAGACGGCGACAAAGCCTGTCATGCCCACTTCTTTGAGCGACACCGCCCAAGGGAACAAGAAGGCGATTTCGAGGTCAAACAAGATGAACAAAATCGCCACCAAGTAGTAGCGAACGTCAAATTTCATGCGCGCGTCTTCGAAGGCCTCAAAGCCGCATTCGTAAGGGGAGTCTTTGGCCGCATAGGGGCGATTGGGGCCCAGGACATAGGCCAGCGCTTGGGGCACGATGCCCACCAAAACGCCAACGCCGATGAACAACAAAATGGGCAAATATTGGTCGAGATTCATCGCGATTATCAATTCATGTCTGGTGGTGCCGTCGGCGAGACTCGAACTCGCACAGCTTTCGCCACTACCCCCTCAAGATAGCGTGTCTACCAATTTCACCACGACGGCACAGTTTGCGTTGAAGCGCTTGAGGACAGTCAAACAGCGCTACAAACCAGCGCGGATTCTACCCGTAAAAGAGCTGGCTTTTACGGATAAACCCGCAGTAATCGAACAACTCATTCAGCCCATTATTTGGTGGGAATGGCCGCCGAACCTTTTGCAGGCTGAGCGGGTTCAGCGGGGGGGATTGCAGGCGCGGGCGCGGCTGTTTTAGCGCCCTCCAAAGCAGAACCCACGCCGGCTGCCGTTTCCAAGACAGAACCCGTGCTGGCGGGGGCTTCTGCGCGCAGGTTGCCAAAGTAAGCCAAGGCCAAAGTGGTCGTGAAAAAGACTGCCGCCAGCACCGCCGTGGTGCGCGACAAAAAGTTGGCGCTGCCACTGGCCCCGAACAGGCTCCCGGAGCCGCCACTGCCAAAGGCGGCGCCCATGTCGGCACCTTTGCCGTGCTGTACCAAAATCAGGCCAATCATGCCCAAGGCCGACAACATTTGGGCCGTCAAAATCAATGTCACAACGATGCTCATACTCTCACTCCAGAAAATTTCAAGCCACAGCCTGGGCTGCAGCGACGATTTGTAAAAAATCAGCGGCCTTCAAAGCGGCGCCACCAATCAGGCCACCGTCAATGTCAGGCTGAGCCAACAAGGCCGCAGCGTTGCTGGCATTCATGCTGCCGCCATACAAAATAGGGATGCGCTTGGCGTTCGAACTGGCCGCCTGCAGCTGAGTCCGAATGACGGCATGCACCGCTTGCGCCTGTTCGGGCGTTGCGGTTTTGCCGGTGCCTATGGCCCAAACGGGCTCATACGCCACCACCAACTCGGTCAGGCAGTGGCCATTCACATGGATCACCGCCGCCAATTGGCGCTTCACCACCGCCTCGGTTTCACCCGCTTCACGCTGGGCCAAGGTTTCGCCCACACAAACAATGGGGGTGAGGCCATGGGCCAACGAGTTTTGGGCTTTCAAAGCCACCAGTTCGTTGGTTTCAAAGTGGTTCTGACGCCGTTCTGAATGGCCGACGATGACAAACCGAGTGCCAAAGTCTTTCAACATCGCGGGGGACACCTCACCGGTGTATGCCCCGCCTTTTTGGGGAGAAACGTCTTGCGCCCCCAAATCCACCGGGCCACGCAAAGCAGCCACCTGAGCCAAGTAAGGCGCAGGCACGCAAACCAGCACCGACACTTGCGCGGCCTCCAGCGCCTCAGCCGAAGGCAAGCCCGCCACGACCGCGCCCATCAAGGCCGCGTTGTCGGCCAAGTTGCCATTCATCTTCCAATTACCGGCAATGAGTTTTTTGGTCATTTGTAGGCCCTCTTCTTCGAAGCTTCAAGCGGCATCAGGTCTCTGGGATTACCAAGTTAGGACAATTTTGCCCACATGCTGACCCGACTCCATCAAGGCATGCGAGGCGTTGGCCTGCGCTGCCGGGAACGTCGAGTGGACTTGGGGCTTGATTTGACCTTGACTCAAAAGCGGCCAGACCTTGGTTTTCAATGATTGGGCAATATCGGCCTTGAAGGCCACCGAACGGGGACGCAACGTGGAGCCGGTGACGGTCAAACGCTTGCGCAACAAAGCGCCGGCGTTGAAGCCAGCCTCTACCCCGCCTTGCACGGCGATGATGACCAAACGGCCGTCTTCGGCCAAACAATCAATTTCACGCGCCACATAAGGCCCAGCCACCATGTCCAAGATCACATCAACCCCGTGGCCTTGGGTCAGGTCTTTAACGGCCTGCACAAAGTCGGTGGTTTTGTAATTGATGGCTTGGTCGGCGCCCACGCTTAAAGCCGCCGCGCATTTTTCATCGCTGCCAGCGGTCACGAAGACTTTGGCGCCAAAGGCTTTGGCCAATTGGATGGCGGTCACGCCAATGCCGCTGGTGCCGCCCTGAATCAACAAGGTTTCGCCTTTTTGCAAACGGCCACGGTCAAAAACGTTGCTCCAAACGGTGAAGAAAGTTTCGGGCAGAGAAGCCGCTTCGACATCGCTCCAACCGGCTGGAATGGGCAAACATTGCGCCACCGGCGCCACGCAAAGCTCGGCGTAGCCACCGCCCGCGACCAAGGCGCAAACCCGGTCACCGACCGCAAAACCGGCCTGGGCCATGGCCTGAAGATCACCCGCGATCACCGTGCCAGCCACTTCAAGTCCGGGCAGATCCGATACGCCGGGCGGCGGGGCGTAATACCCCAAGCGCTGCAACACGTCGGGGCGGTTGATGCCACTCGCGCCCACACGAATCAGCAGCTCGCCCTCGCCCGGGATGGGGTCGGGACGGGTGCCGAGTTGCAAGACTTCGGGGCCTCCAAAGCCCTTGAGTTCGACTGCTTTCATGGCGCGCCTCCTTGACGTGATGAATTAAAGCGATGATTTCAAGCGGTGGTTGAAGCGCGAAGTGATCAGGCTTGACCGCCTTCGGGGGCGCCTTGTTCGGGACGCTCCATCAGGGCCTTCATGGACAGCTTGACGCGGCCCTTTTCATCGGTTTCCATGACCTTGACCTTGACGATCTGGCCTTCGCTCAGGTAGTCGCTGACCTTTTCAACGCGTTGGTGGGCAATTTGGCTGATGTGCAACAAGCCGTCTTTACCTGGCAGCAAGTTAATCAGGGCACCGAAGTCCAAGATCTTGGTCACGGGGCCTTCGTAAATTTTGCCAATTTCCACTTCGGCGGTAATTTGCTCGATGCGGCGCTTGGCTTCTTCGGCCTTGGCGCCGTCGGTGGCGGCGATGGTGATGGTGCCGTCTTCGTCGATGTTGATCTGGGTGCCGGTTTCTTCGGTCAACGCACGGATGGTGGCGCCGCCCTTGCCGATCACGTCACGGATCTTTTCGGGGTTGATCTTCATGGTGAACAGCTTGGGAGCGAAGTTGGAGACTTCGGTTTTCGCTTCGCCCATGGCCTCTTGCATCTTGCCCAAAATGTGCAAACGGGCTTCCTTGGCTTGAGCCAAAGCGACCTGCATGATTTCTTTGGTAATGCCTTGGATTTTGATGTCCATTTGCAAGGCCGTAATGCCGTTGGTGGTACCGGCCACCTTGAAGTCCATGTCACCCAGGTGGTCTTCGTCGCCCAAGATGTCGGTCAAGACGGCAAAACGGTTGCCGTCCTTGATCAAGCCCATGGCGATACCGGCCACATGGGCCTTCAAAGGCACGCCAGCGTCCATCAGCGACAAGCAGCCGCCGCAGACCGAAGCCATCGATGAGGAACCATTCGATTCGGTGATCTCAGACACCACGCGCATGGTGTAAGGGAACTCTTCTTTGCTCGGCAAGACGGCAGCCAGTGCACGCTTGGCCAAACGGCCGTGGCCAATTTCACGGCGCTTGGTGCTGCCCATGCGGCCGACCTCGCCGGTGGCAAAGGGAGGCATGTTGTAGTGCAGCATGAAGCGGTCTTCAAACTCACCGGCCAAGGCATCGATGCGCTGGGCATCGCGCTCGGTGCCGAGGGTGGCAATGACCAAGGCTTGGGTTTCGCCGCGCGTGAACAAGGCCGAGCCATGGGTGCGGGGCAAGACCGAATTGCGAATTTCAATGGGGCGCACGGTGCGGGTGTCGCGGCCATCGATGCGGGGCTCGCCCGCCAAGATTTGGCCGCGCACGATGCGGGCCTCAATGTCGAACAACAAGGTTTCCACGGAAGCCGAGTCAAACTCAGCGCCAGCGGCCTTCAAGCCTTCCATGACTTCGGCATAGGCTGCACGGCAAGCTTGGGTGCGGGCTTGCTTGTTGCGGATTTGGTAGGCGGCGCGCAGCTTTTCTTCGGCCAAGGCGTTGACCTGAGCAATCAGGGGCTCGTTCTTCGCCGCAGGCGCCCAATCCCAGGCGGGTTTGCCGGCTTCACGCACCAGGTCGTGAATGGCGTTGATGGCAATCACGCCTTGTTCGTGACCGAACACAACCGCGCCCAACATGATGTCTTCCGACAATTGCTTGGCTTCGGATTCAACCATCAGCACGGCGGCTTCGGTGCCAGCGACAACCAATTCCATTTCGCTGTCTTTGCGCTGGGTTTGGCCGGGGTTCAAAACGTATTGACCGTTGATGTAACCCACGCGGGCAGCACCAATGGGGCCATTGAAGGGCACACCCGACACCGCCAAAGCGGCCGAGGTGGCCACCATGGCGGCGATGTCGGCGTCCACTTCGGGGTTCAACGACACGGTGTGAATGACCACATGCACTTCGTTCAAAAAACCCTCGGGGAACAAGGGGCGAATGGGGCGGTCGATCAGACGGCTGGTCAGGGTTTCGAGTTCGCTGGGCTTGGCTTCACGCTTGAAAAAGCTGCCGGGGATCTTGCCTGCGGCGTAGGTTTTCTCGATGTAATCGACGGTCAAGGGGAAGAAGTCTTGACCGGGCTTGGCGGACTTGGAAGCCACCACGGTGGCCAAAACCACGGTGTCGTCGATGTTCACCAGCACGGCACCCGTGGCTTGGCGGGCGATTTCGCCGGTTTCCATGGTGACGGTGTGTTGACCCCATTGGAAGGTCTTGGTGACTTTGTTAAAAATGCTCATGTCAATTTCCTATTCATGACAAACCGCTCTACCCGAGCGGCGGTGGGTCAGATGGGCCTATTTGGAACACGATGCCATTCCAGAAAAAACCGGGTCTCTGTCAACCGGGTTTCTTTTGGAATGACACAGCGCGCATTCCTGTTTCGTCCTATCTGAAAAAAACAAAGGCCTGAGCTAGGGATCTAACTCAGGCTCTTTTTATCTTGGCCTTGGCAAAAGGGCTGCTTACTTACGCAGACCCAGCTTCGCGATCAAAGCGGTGTAACGGTCCGCGTCCTTGGCCTTCAAATAGTCCAACAGCTTGCGGCGACGGCTCACCATGCGCAACAAACCGCGACGACCATGGTGGTCTTTGGCGTGTGTTTTGAAGTGGGGGGTCAACTCGTTGATGCGGGCAGTCAGCAAGGCCACTTGGACTTCTGGGCTACCGGTGTCACCAGCGGAACGGGCGTTGTCTTTGACAACTTCTGCTTTGATAGAAGCGGCGATCATTTCATTTCCTTAAAATTATGAGAACTTGCGCAAGGCCGTGGAAGGTGGCCTGCGTGCGACTTCGCAAGGGCTGTCTTCATTTAATTGAGGGCAGCCGCCAGCAAAGCTTTTGGATTATAGCCGATCAAAGTCGCTCGAACACCGTCGCGATGCCTTGACCGCCGCCAATGCACATCGTCACCAAGGCGTAACGCCCGCCCGTGCGCTGCAATTCATACAGCGCTTTGGTCGCCAGGAAAGCACCAGAGCAACCCACGGGGTGACCCAACGCAATGGCGCCGCCATTGGGGTTGGTCTTGGCGAGGTCAAAGCCGAGCACCTTGGCCACGGTCAAGGCTTGCGCGGCAAAAGCCTCGTTGGATTCGATCACGTCAATCTGATCCAGGCTCAGGCCGGCTTTTTTCAAGGCCAACTTGGAGGCCGGGATGGGGCCTTCGCCCATGATGTCGTTGGAGACACCCGCCACCGCATAGGACACCAAACGCGCCATGGGCTTTTGACCGGCCTTGGCCGCAGCGTCGGCGCTGGCCAGCACCATGAAGGCCGCGCCGTCGTTGATGCCGGAGGCGTTGCCTGCGGTCACTGAGCCGTCCTTCTTGAAGGCGGGTTTCATTTTGCCCAGCGTTTCCAAGGTGGTGCTGGCTTTGACGTGCTCGTCGGTATCAAAAACGACGTCGCCTTTTCGGGTTTGCAACACGATGGGGACAATTTGCGATTTAAAGCGCCCTTCCGCAATGGCCGCCGCCGCGCGGCGGTGCGACTCCACCGCAAAAGCGTCTTGCTCTTCGCGGGTGATGTTCCATTTGGTGGCCAAATTCTCAGCGGTAATGCCCATGTGACCCACGCCAAAGGGGTCGGTCAGGGTCGAAACCATCATGTCGACCGCCTTGGTGTCGCCCATGCGAGCGCCGGAGCGCAATGCGGGCAACATATAGCCACCGCGCGACATGACTTCCACGCCGCCGCCCAAGCTGTAATCAAAATCGCCTAACATGATGCTTTGCGAGGCGGTGACGATGGCTTGCAAACCCGATGAACACAGGCGGTTCAGCTGCATGGCGATCGAATCCATGGGCAAGCCAGCTTGAATGGCGGCCACCCGGGACACATAGGCAAAGCGGGCGTCGGTGGGAATCACATGGCCCACCACCACATTGCCAATTTGGTCAGACGGCACGCCCGACCGCGCGACGGTTTCCTTCATGACTTGACCGGCCAACTCGGCCGGCTCCAAAGTGGACAGCGAGCCGCCGAAGGTACCAATCGCGGAGCGCGCTGCGCTCAAAACCACCACTTCTTTTGCCATGAAAATCTCCTTGGGTTCGTTTAATTTGAAAGATGGGTTGACCTAAAAGTCTCTATTTGACCTGTCAGTCTCTATATTAGGACGACTTGCTGACAGGCAACCTTACAGCCACGGTCAATGACAGCGGGACTCAATGACAGCGTCGCAAAAAGTCACCGTTTCAGCCAATTCGAGAGTCGCTCCACCCCCGCATCCAATCGGCTCAGGTCTTGCGAGGCAAAACACCAGCGCAGCCAAGCCGCTGTTTCAGTTTGGTCTGTTGGGAAAAACGCGCTGCCCGGGGCCAAGCCCAAACGCGCTTCGCCTACCAATTTTTTGGCCAAGGCCAAAGAGTCGGTTTCACCGTCCAAACGGAAAAAAGCATACAAACCCCCCGGGGCTGGGCTGACATGCACACGCGGCAAAGCCTGCAATTGGGTCACCAAGCGGTCACGGCAGCGCTGCAAATGCGCCACCACTTGGGGCGTGATGTGCTCCGCTTGCGCCAGCGCGACCCGGCCCGCGCGCTGCACAAACACCGGCGCGCAAATGGTGTTGAACTCAATCAATTTCCCCACAGCCTCGCTGCAGCCTTTGGGCAAGACCAACCAGCCCAAGCGCCAGCCCGTCATCATGAAGCTTTTGGAAAAACTGTGCGCCACCATCAGCCGGTCCTCGGGGCCAGCCAGGTCAAGAAAACTGGGGGCACAGGCTGTTGAGTTGAATTTGGCTTGGTGGTGATCGGTGGGGTGTTCACTCGGTTCAAAATAAAGCCGCTCGTAGACCTCGTCGGCCAAAATCCAAGTGCCTGTCTCTCGGCATCGCGCCAAAATCGACGCTTGTTCGTCCCGGCTCAGGGTCCAACCGCTGGGATTGTTCGGCGAATTCAGCACCAAGACTTTGGTTTGGGGCGTAATGGCTTGCAGCAGTTCGTCCAAATCCAGTCGCCAAGCGCCGCGAGGGTCTGGGCTGCCCCCGGTGGGCGGCCCATTGGGTTTCAGCGAGACGGTTCGCACGACGCCGCCCATCAAGGTCGGCTGGTACATCAAATTCGGCCAGATGGGCGTGACCAACAACACCTCATCACCGGCGTCCACCAGGGCTTGGAACGCCACCATCAACGCGCTCACACCACCCGAAGTGACCGCAATTCTGTCCAAGCCAACGGCTGATTGGGGATGCAGCGCCAATGTGTAATCGGCGATGGCTTGGCGCAGCTCGGGCATGCCGAGGTTGTGAGAATAGAAGGTTTCGCCCTGTCCTATTGAATCCATCGCGGCTTGGCGCACCGCTTCGGGCGTGACCTCGTCGCCTTCCCCAAACCAAAAGGCCAGCACATCGGGCAACCCCAAACCCTCATTGGCCACCGCCCGAATGAGCGACCCTTTAAAACCACGAACGATCGAACGCATTGACAGCTTCCTAAAATTCCGAGGTGGCCTTTGTGACAACTTGGCTGTCTTGGCCCCTGTCTTCCAAACCCCATCGAGGGTGCACATGGAAGGCGTAGTCCTTTTGCGCCACGCTCTGTCCCGCTTGTAAGCGCATGGCCGCGGCCATGGCAATCATGGCGCCGTTGTCGGTGCACAAATGGAGTTCGGGGTAATGCACCCGCACCCCCAAGGCGGCGCAGGCCGCATTCAGTTGCTCGCGCAAAGCACGGTTGGCGCCAACGCCACCCGCGACCACCAAACGCTTGAGGCCGGTTTGCTTTAAAGCCATCAAGCTTTTTTTGAGAAGCACTTCCACAATCGCCTCCTGCGTGCTGGCGGCCAAATCGGCCTTGCGACCCGTTAATTGGTCTCCCAATTTTTGGCATTGCGTCAACACCGCGGTTTTTAAACCCGCAAAAGAAAAATCCAGATCACCCGAATGCAGCAAAGGCCTTGGCAATTTGAAGGCCTTGGGGTCGCCGTCTTGCGCCAAAAGCGACAAGGCCGGCCCGCCCGGATAACCCAGGCCCATCAGCTTGGCCGACTTGTCAAAAGCCTCGCCCGCCGCATCGTCGATGGTCTCGCCCAACAAGGCATAGCGCCCGACCCCATCGACCTGCATCAATTGTGTGTGGCCGCCCGACACCAGCAGCGCCACAAACGGAAATTCAGGGGCGTCGGCACTCAAAAACGGTGACAACAAATGCCCCTCCAAGTGGTGCACACCCAGCACCGGCTTGTCCAAGGCCGCGCCCAAAGCGCAAGCCACCCCCGCGCCCACCAACAACGCCCCCGCCAGCCCAGGGCCTTGGGTATAGGCCACCACATCGACCTCGGCCAAGCCAACGCCAGCGCGCCGCAGCACTTCGCGGGTCAACGGAATGACACGCCGAATGTGATCGCGACTGGCCAGCTCCGGCACCACACCGCCATAGGCTTGGTGCATTTCAATTTGACTGTGCAGGGCATGCGCAGCCAATTTCGGCAAGGCCGTTGATGGGGTGTCCATGTGCACCAAGGCCACGCCCGTTTCATCGCAAGAAGACTCGATGCCCAGGACCCAAGTTTTTTGGGGGACCTCATTTTGAGAAGTTTCGGTTTTAGGAAGCATGGAGAAAGCGGACGGGTCGAAGTTCACTGGGCTTCATTATCGATCGTCACATCACCAAGGCATTGGAAAAGTTCGAGGACAATCCTTCACTTCAACGCCACCATCCCATGAGCATTACCCCTTACCTCAAAGAAATTGGCCGCGGCAAGGACGGCGCGCGGGCACTGGAACGTGCACAGGCTGCCGACTTGATGGGCCAGGTGCTCGATGGTGCGGTGAGCGATTTGGAAGTCGGGGCGTTTTGTCTGGCCATGCGCGTCAAAGGTGAAACCGCCGAAGAAATGGCGGGTTTTTTGGACGCCACACACGCCCGGATGCAGCGCCTGTCGGTTGACCCTGTTCAAGCCGCGACGGCGCTCCCCACGGTTGTTTTACCCAGCTACAACGGCGCTCGCAAATTACCTGTGCTGACGCCATTGCTGGCCTTGCTGCTGGCTCGCCAAGGCTTGCCGGTGTTGATTCACGGCACTCCCACCGAAGTTGACAGCCGCCGGGTGTTGACCGAGGCCGTTCTGGCGTCATTGGACACCATCAGCGCCCTGCCCTCCCTTCTTGTATTCGTCCGCACCGAGCAACTGCTGCCCAGCCTCAAGCGTCTGCTGGATGTGCGCCGTGTGGTGGGGTTGCGAAACTCGGCACACAGTTTGGTCAAACTCATGAACCCTTGCGCCAACGAGGCTATGGTGGTGGGCAGTTACACGCACCCCGAGTACGCCGAGTCGATGGCCGCCACGCTGCAACTGACGGGGCAACGCGCCCTGCTCCTGCGGGGCACCGAGGGCGAGCCGGTGGCCGATGCACGACGAACGCCGCTGATGACGGGGTATTGGCAGGGTCAAAGTGGCGTCCTTCAAGCCGCACAGACGGGCCCACTGGCCCAGCTGCCCGACTTGCCCCTGGACATTTCTGCGGCCAGCACAGCGCGCTACATCCACCGCGTGATGGCAGGTGAATTGCCCGTGCCAGAACCCATCGCCTGTCAGGTGCAGCGTTTGGTGGCACTGGCCCAGATGACCGACCCCGCGCAGCTCTCGTCACCCCATTCACCCTTCATGGAAAAGCACAATGCCCGATGAATTTGACGCGGTCATTGTCGGCGCAGGTGCCGCTGGACTTTTTTGCGCCGGGGTGGCCGGGCAACTGGGGCTGAAGGTCTTGGTGATCGACCACTCACCCAAAGTGGCTGAGAAAATTCGAATTTCTGGCGGGGGTCGTTGTAACTTCACCAACTTAGAAACCAGTCCGAATCAGTTCCTCAGCCAAAACCCGCCTTTTTGCCGCAGCGCCCTGAGCCGCTACACGCCCCAGAATTTCATCGACCTGCTGAAGCGCTACGACGTGCCCTTTCATGAAAAGCACAAAGGGCAATTGTTTTGCGACCGCTCCGCGAACGACATCGTGAACGTGTTGCTGGCCGAGTGCGCTGCGGCGAGTTCCATGGGTGGCGAGGTCACCCGCTGGCAACCTTGCCAAGTGCAGAGCATTGCCTATTCAGACGCAGCGGCCCCTGACAATGCCGCTGCCAAATCCGATCTCCCGGGTGGCCAAGGGCATTACCTGTTGGCGACTGACCAAGGTTCGGTCAGCACCCCCAATTTGGTCATGGCCACCGGCGGTTTGTCGATTCCCAAAATTGGCGCCACCGATTTCAGTCACCGTGTTGCGCTTCAATTTGGCTTGCGCGTGGTGACGCCCAAGCCAGGTCTGGTGCCCTTGACTTTTGATGGCCAAGCTTGGCAGCCCTATGCCGAACTGGCAGGACTGGCGCTGCCGGTGCGCATCACGACGGGCACCAAGAAAAGCCAAGGCGAGTTTTTGGAAGACCTGCTTTTCACCCACCGAGGGCTCTCGGGTCCGGCGGTGCTGCAGATCTCTAACTACTGGCAAAGCGGGACGCCCATCCAAATTGATTTGAGCCCTCAAAAAGATTTAACGGCCGAACTGACCCAAGCCAAATTGCGTTCTCGAAAACTGTTCGCCAATGAACTCAGTCACCAAGTACCGGCGCGGTTGGCCGAAGCTTGGTGCCAGCATGACCCGACGTTGGCCCCCAGCCTCGCCCGCCCCATCAACGAGGTGCCCGACAAGGCTTTGACCAAAATCGCCGAACGACTGCAACACTGGGCGTTGTTGCCCACTGGCACCGAGGGCTATGCAAAAGCCGAAGTCACCCTGGGCGGCATCGACACCCGCGACTTGTCTCAACAAACCATGATGTCCAAGCAACCGGGCTTGTTTTTCATTGGCGAAGCGGTGGACGTCACGGGTTGGCTGGGCGGCTACAACTTTCAGTGGGCTTGGGCCAGTGGCTTTGCCTGTGCCCAAGGCTTGGCAGCCCGGTAAATCTGTTCTATAATCGCAATCTTTGCTGGCAAAACCCCAACTGCCGGATCCATTTTTTGTTGGGTATTTCGCAGGCATGACTGAATTGGCCCGATCTTCCATTCAGTCCTCTGTTTGCACATTTCGGAAAACTGAAATTCATGACGACCATTCGTGTAAAAGAAAACGAACCCTTTGACGTGGCGCTGCGCCGTTTCAAGCGCACCATTGAAAAACTGGGCCTGCTGACCGACCTGCGCGCCCGCGAGTTTTACGAAAAGCCCACCACCGAACGCAAGCGCAAGAAGTCTGCTGCCGTGAAGCGCCACTACAAGCGCGTGCGCAGCATGCAATTGCCCAAAAAACTGTATTGATTTTTTAATTCAGTACGCAGCGGCTTTCCGCTGCGACAACCCGCGTTTTAGGGCCCTGCCCCTAACCGCGGGTTTTGTTTTTTTAATTCCGGAGTTCTGCCATGTCCGACACCCCCCCCATCGTCAGTCCCTTAAAAGCCCGCATCAGCGAAGACATGAAAACCGCCATGCGCGCCAAAGACAGCGAGCGCCTGGGTGCGATTCGTTTGTTGCAAGCCGCCTTGAAGCAAAAGGAAGTCGACGAGCGCATTGAACTCGATGACGTTGCCGTGGTCGCCATCGTTGACAAATTAATCAAACAACGCAAAGACTCCATCGCTGCTTTTGAGCAAGCCAATCGACAAGATTTGGCCGACAAAGAAAAGTCTGAAATGGCCGTCTTACAGGTCTATTTGCCAGAACGCATGAGTGCCGACGAAGTGACTGCAGCGGTGCAAGCCATCGTCACCGAATTGGGCGCTGCAGGCCCTGGCGACATGGGCAAGGTCATGGGCGCCGTGAAAACCAAATTGGCCGGCAAAGCCGACATGGGACAAGTGTCGGCGGCCGTCAAAGCCGCCTTGAGCCCCTAATCAAAATTGAATCAAACAGGGTTCAACCTTGGATGAAGAGGCCCGTGAGCGATTGCAACCGGGCCGCATCCAAGCCGGCCACCGCATCCAACAAGCGCAAGCCGGCTGGACCACATTCCAGAGTAGCCAAGTCGGTGTAAATGCGCTTCACACAGCCAATCCCTGTCAGGGGATAGGTGCATTGGGTCACCAACTTGCATTCGCCGCTCTTGGTGAACAAGTCCATCATGACCCAGGTTTGCTTGGCCCCAATGGCCAAATCCATCGCGCCACCGACTGCGGGAATGGCCGTGGGTTCACCGGTGTGCCAATTCGCCAAATTGCCATCTACCGACACCTGAAAGGCGCCCAATACGCAAATGTCCAAATGCCCACCGCGCATCATGGCAAAGCTTTCTGCCGAGTTGAAATAGGCGCCACCCGATAGCAACGTCACCGCTTGTTTGCCCGCATTGATGAGGTCGTAGTCCTCCTGCCCCTCGGCAGGCGCTGGGCCCATGCCCAATATGCCGTTTTCGCTTTGCAGAATGACCTCGCGGTCCGTCGGAATGTGGTTGGCCACGGCTGTGGGCATGCCGATGCCTAGGTTGACGTAAGCCCCATCAGGAATGTCTAGTGCCACCAACCGAGCCATTTGGTCTTTGCTGCGGCGAGGGTATTGGGAAAGGGTGTTGGCGTTTGGTTTGGTGTGGGCATCAGTGGTCATGGACAAGCTCTTTTTTGGGGACGTGTTGGTTAAATGCCGCCGGCGGCCGTGGCGACGCGGTCCACCAAAACCACTTGGTTGACATAGATGCCGGGAGTCACAATCGCCTCTGGATCCAGCGCACCCAACTCGACGACCTCGTGCACGCTGGCGACGGTCCAGGCGCAGGCGGTTGCCATGGCGGGGCCAAAATTGCGCGCCGCCATTCTGTAAGTCAAGTTACCCCAGCGGTCACCGCTTTCCGCCTTGATGAGCGCCACATCACCCTGAATGGGTTGCTCCAGCACATACATCTTGCCGTTAATTTCCCGCACCTCTTTGCCTTTGGCCAACTCAGTGCCGTAACCCGTGGGGCAGAAAAACGCCCCAATGCCCGCACCGGCTGCCCGAATGCGCTCCACCAAATTGCCTTGTGGAACCAACTCCAGTTCAAGCTGCCCACTGCGGTAAAGCGCATCGAAGACATAGCTGTCGGCTTGGCGTGGGTAACTGCAGATGACCTTGCGCACCCGACCCGCTTTGAGCAAGGCGGCGACGCCGTGCTCCGCGTTGCCCGCGTTGTTGTTGACCAGCGTGAGGTCTTTGGCGCCCTGCGCCAACAACCCATCGATCAAAGCTTCAGGAATGCCTGCGGTGCCGAAGCCCCCAATCATGACGGTGTCGCCGTCTTTGACGCTTTGCAATGATTCAGCGATTGAGTTGGCAATTTTGTTGATCATTTGTAATGCTCAGGGACGCGGTTCAAAAATGAGGGAATGAATGGGGTCAAATGGGGTTGAGGACAAAATCAAAATGCAAATGCGTGGTGGCCCCGCCCTCCTTGGCATCGGCCTCTTGCTTGACCCAAGCAGCCACCAGCGATTGCCGCACACCAAACACCGCGTCTGAATCGAGGTAAGTGTCGCCATCGCGAAACACGTGCGTGATCAGCGTTTCATAGCCAGGGGCTTTGATCATGAAGTGTAAATGCGCAGGGCGCCAAGGGTGGCGCCCCGTGGCGTGCAATAAGTCACCGACCGGACCATCGGTCGGTATCGGATAGGCCTCGGCCACGATGGTTTTGAAGTAATAACGCCCTTGTGCATCGGCCTTCATCTTGGCGCGTGCTTGGGCTTGCTGAAGTTCGGGTTTTTGCACGTCGTAAAAGCCGTCGGCGTCTGCTTGCCAAACCTCGATTTGGGCATGGGGAATAACCTCCCCTGAGGGGCCTTTGATCTGACCTTCTACCCAGCAAGGTTCTCCGGGCGCGCCGTTGGCCGCGTCGCCACCCAACGCAATTTCAGGCTCGTTCTCCACATAAAAGGGACCAAACACGGTGGCTTCGGTGCAACCTGCCGGTTTGTCGTTATTCAAGGCCACGGTCAACATGGACAGGCCCAACACATCGCTGAGCAAAATAAATTCCTGGCGTTTGTCGTCGCATTTTTGACCGACCGCGGTCAGGTATTGAATCGCCTGCATCAGCTCGACCTCGGTCAACGCCACCTCGCGGGCAAAATCGTGCAGGTGGTTCACCAAACTGGTCAGCACCACTTTCAGGCGGGGGTTGGTATCGGGGTGAATGCGGTCCAACACGGCTTGCGTGATGGTGTGTTGGTTCAAGTTGCGCATGACGACAGTTCCAGTTTGATGATCAAGGGTCAACGGCAAAATCGACCATGGCACGGGCTTGGCGTAGGGGGCCCATCAAGCCTTTGATGGCCATGTGTTCGGGCATTTGGTTGTAGGCTTCCAAAGCCTGAAGCGACTCAAATTTCATGGAGAGGCCCAAGTCCCAAGCACCTTCAGACTTTAATTGATTCGCCCCCACTGACATCGAGATCAGTCCCGGCACCTGGCCCAACAAGCCCTGAAAGGCAGCCAAAACGGCCTGGGCCTGGGCGGACTTCTCGTCCTCATTGGCGCCATTCAGTTGCCAAATCACCAAGTGAATCCAAGCTGAAGTTTCAGTGGGGTTGATCATGGAATTCAATCCTGCGTTGTGTGGGGAAAAGTGCCCAGCCCCATCGTTGCTGAACATAGCCCCATAAACCTTGTTTGAAATAGATGGTGGTGACGATGGCCAACAAGCCGAGACCCAGTAAATACCAAGAGCCATAGTCGCTGAAGCTTTTACTCAACAACCAAAATATCAAGGTGCCTACCAGGGGGCCCTCCAGGGTGCCTGTGCCCCCAATCACCACCATGAAGATTGCGAAGGCGGTCCAGTTCACGCTAAAGGCAGCGTCCGGGCTGATGCGCAAATTACCCACAAAATAAAGCGCTCCCGCAACCCCCGCCCCGAAAGCAGCGACCGCATAGACCGCGAGCTTCATTCGCCCAACCGCAATGCCTTGCGATTCAGCAGCGACTTCGTTGTCCCGAATCGCCAGCAAAGCCAGGCCCCTTTTGCTGCGCAAAAAGAAATACACCAAAGCCAAGGAGCCCACAACGCACAACAAGGCAATCCAGTAGGTGGTGGATTCTCGAGTGAATTTGTCAATGCCCCTCAACGCGGTCAAGGTGGTACCCGAGCCACCGCCCACGGAGGGGATGTTCGCCAAAGTCAAACGAAAAACCTCTGCAATCACCCATGTGCCGATCGCAAAGTAGCCGCCTTGCAAGCGAAACGCCACTTTGGAAACAGGCACGGACACCAAAGCGGCCACCAAACCACTGAGGGGAATGGCCCAAAACGGGTTGAAGTCGTAAAAATTCCCCAAGCTCAGCATGGTGTAAGCGCCCAAACCCAAGAAGGCCTGTTGACCTATCGAAACCATGCCACCATAGCCTGCCAAAAGGTTCCACATCAGGGCAAAAATGAAGTGGCAACCGATCTCTACAAAGTCATGCAACCAGCTGGACTCCCCCCAAAAGGGCAGTGAGATGGCCACCATCACCAACAAGGCGATGCCCGACCAAGTCAAGGCAAAACCCACACCCGACTGACCCCGTTTGACGCTGAATTGGTTTGTCATTTGGTTTTAGGAAATAAGCCTTGTGGCTTGAGCACCAACAAGGTCAGAAACACCACATGGCCGCACCAAATGCCCCAGCCTGGATCCCAGCGAAAGCCCAATTGTTGGGTCATCCCCAGCAACAGGCCCCCAGCCAAGGTTCCCCAGAAACTGCCCATGCCGCCCATGATCACGGCCTCAAAAGAGAACAGCAACAACATCGGACCATCCGCTGGCGACACGGTGGTGCGCATGCCTTGAAGCACGCCGGCGAGCGCCACGAGCAAAAAAGCCAAGCCCGTGGCTTGGGCATAAACGGTTTTTGAATTCAGGCCCATCAAGGCAGCGATTTCCGGGTCGTCAGAAACGGCTCTGAAGGCGCGCCCCATCGCCGTGCTGCTGAACAACCACTGCAAAAACAAAGTCGCACACAGGGCCAGCCCCAAGATCAGAACGGGCAAAACGCCGACCGACAAATCGCCCCCCAGATTCAAACTCAGGGTGTTCAAACCACCCGAATCAATGGAACGCGGATCGGCTGAGAAAATTTCGAGCAACGCGTTTTGAATGACGATGGAAATACCAAAAGTCACCACCAAAGAAGGCACGGGGTCTTTTCCCAGTGTCTGGTTCAAGACCGTTTTTTGCAAGCCATAACCCACCAGCCAAGCCATCGGCAGCACCAAGAGAGCCGATAGCCATGGGCTCAAGCCACAAGCCATGGCGCCCAAGGCGCCAAACGCACCCAGAATGATGAAGTCACCATGCGCCGTATTCGTGAGGCGCATCACCCCGAACATGAGCGAGAGGCCGAGGGCAAAAAGGGCATAGAGGGAGCCCAACAAAATGCCTTGAATGAGAATGTCCATGCGGCTTAAATTCCAAAATAGGCTTGGCTAATTTGATCGCGGGTCAAGGCCGCAGAGGGCCCTTGCAAAGTCACTCGGCCCTCTTGAAAGCAATAAAGACGGGTCGACATTTTTTGCGCCAAGCTCACATCTTGTTCCACGATGACCACGCCCATGCCTTCGGCACAAATTTGCGGCAAAGCCTGGTAAATTTCGCGAATCACAATCGGGGCCAAGCCGAGTGACAGTTCGTCACAGAGCAACACCTCGGGGTTGCTCATCAAGGCCCGGCCAATCGCCACCATTTGCTGTTGCCCGCCCGATAAAGACGTGGCGGGTAAATGCCGTTTCTCCTTGAGGATGGGAAACAGCGCTTGCACGCGCGCTAAATTCCAAGGCCCTGAGCGCTGCGCTTGAGCGCCCAGCAAGAGGTTTTCTTCCACGGACAACGAGGGAAAAAGTCGTCGGCCTTCTGGCACCAAAGCCAAGCCCAACCGCACAATCTCATGGGCGGATTGACCGCCAATGGCTTGGCCCCGCCAAAGAACTTCATTTGGGCTGGCCTTCACCAATCCGGTCAAGGCCTTCAAAAAGGTGGACTTGCCGGCGCCATTGGCCCCGATGATGGCGACCACCTCGGACTCGGCCAATTCAAAGTCGATGCCAAACAAGGATTGGGCATCGCCGTAAAACGCCTTCAGTGCCTGTGTGTTCAAAATGGGGGTTGTCATCACACTTCCAAACCCATATAAACCCGCTGGACATCGGGGTTGTTCATAACGGCTTGCGGTTCACCTTCTGCCAATGCTTGACCAAAGTTAATCACAAACAACCGATCTGCAACGGCCAGCAAAGCGTGCACCACATGCTCTATCCAAATCATCGTCGTGCCCTGGGCTTTGATGCGCTTGAGCTCGTCCACCAAGGCCTGCGCCTCGTGCTCCGTGAGGCCTCCGGCTATTTCATCGAGCAGCAAAATTTGAGGCCTGGTTGCCAAGGCCCGGGCCAATTCCAAGCGCTTGCGGTTCAACAAGGTCAAACTTCCGGCACGTTGGTTGGCAAACGATTTCAAGCCGGTTTGAATCAACACCTGAGCAGCGGTATCCCAAGCCTGTTCTTCCGCTTCCTCTGCCCCAAAACACGCGGCGGTCACCAGGTTTTCGAACACCGTTAAGTTGCCAAAGGGTTGTGGCACTTGGTAGCTGCGGCCAATGCCCAAGCGGCAACGCGCATGGGGTGCCAAGGCCGTGATGTCCTTGCCCTGATAAACAATGCGGCCTTGGTCAACCCCCACGTCTCCCGTGATGAGGTTGAACAAGGTCGTCTTACCCGCTCCATTGGGCCCCAAAATACCCAAGGTTTCACCGGCATGAACCGAGAAGGAGATTTGGTCCGTGACCTTCAAAGCCCCATACGACTTGCTCACTGAATCCAGCCTCAACAAAGCAGTGCCTTGATCAGAGGCGTTAGCGGCTGGCGTAGATGCGAGGGTCGACATGGGGGCTTAGAAGATCACTGAAGTTCAATTACATCAACTTCAAACTGCCACCGACGGGGATGTTCTTGGCAGTTTCGTCGTTCACGATGGTCAGTTCATAAGGGTATTTTTTGCCCTTGTGCCATTGGCCCAAAACCAAGGGGGTCTTGCTGACGTTCTTGAAAGGGCCTTGGCCATTCCAAGCCACAGGACCCACCACGGTATCGAGTTTGGTGGCGACCACGGCGTCGCGCACATCATTGGCCTTGCTGGACTTGCTGCGTTGAAGGGCGTCTGCGGCGACTTCAAACAAGGCATGGGCAAAACCAATGGGCTGGGTCCACTGCTTTTTGGTGGTCGTTTCGTAGGCTTCGGCCAAGGCCTTGGCACTTTGCTTGGTCAGGCTGGAGTTGAAGGGGTGCGAAGGGCTCCACCACACTTCGGTTGAAAGGCCATCCCCCAAATCACCCAAGGCCTCAATGGCACCGGGGAACAGCAAGGCCTTGCCCAAGGTAATGACCTTGGGTTTGAAACCTTGTTGTTTGGCTTGGGTCAAGAAGGTCTTGGCGTCGGGTGGAATGACCACGCCGGTGACGATTTCCACATTGTCCTTTTTGAAGGCGGCAATTTGAGCTGAGAAATCTTGTGTGCCCGTTTGGAAGCGACCAGGGTCGGTCAATGAAAAACCCATGCCAGCGAGTGGTTTGGGGAATCCCAACTCTTTGTCGCCCCAAGCGTTGCCGTCGCCGTCATTGGGGAACAGACCGCCCACTTTTTTATTGGTGCTGACCGATTTCCAGCCATTGGTGAAGTTGGCAATCACGTCTTCCAGGCCCCAGAAGATGTGGTACGTGTATTTGAAGCCGGTTGCGGGGTTGCCTTTACGACCGAAGAACCAAGGTTGCCAAGGCACCACGCTGGAAATGCAAGGCACTTCATTGAGTTCGCAAACGTCGCTGACGGGGTTGGCCGTTTCGGGTGTGCCTGCAGTGAGCACCAAAGCCACCTTGTCTTTCAGCACCAAATCACTCGCCACTTCTCCGGCCCGGTTGGGGTTGGATTGGCTGTCTTTCAAAATGATTTGAACCGCGTGCTTTTTGCCCCCGATGACGATGCCGTCTTTAAAGGCGCCAGTCATTTGTTCAATGACCCATTTATCGGCTTCACCGAAAGGGGCCAAGGGCCCTGTTTGGGGCGATACAAAACCGATCTTCACCGTGTCGGCCGCCCAGGCCAAAGGCACCGCGCCCACTGCGGCTGCCGCAGCCAAGCCTTGGGTAAATTGTCGACGTGAAATGCTCATAAAAGTCTCCTTTTGTATTGACCGAAAAAATCACATTCAAACTGTGGGCCTTGTGCCCTCGAAAGCATCTTGCAGCAATGCCTGCAAGGCCTCACGCTCCAATGGGCGTGGGTTCGGGTATTGGTTCTGCAAAGCCAAATCGAGCGCATGCGCTAAATCAGCTTGGGTCAGCCCCAAAGATTGGAGAGAAGTCGGCGCGCCGTTGTCGGCGGCCAAATCAAACAGGCCTTGTGCCGCACTGGCCGCGTTCATTGAGTTCGGCGTTTTTGCAGGACCCAAGGCACGCGCCACACGCGCCATCGCCTCAGGGGCAAAGGCTTGGTTGTAGGCCACGGCATGCGGCAAGACGATGGTGTGCGTTTCGGCGTGGGGCAAGTTGAAAGTTCCCCCCAAGGTATGGCATAGCTTGTGGTGCAAACCCATGCCCACTTGGCCCAACACAGAACCGCAAAGCCACGCGCCATAAAGCGCCTGACTGCGGGCCTCCAGGTCGTTGACGTCCTTGCGCAACACCGGCAAGGCCTTGGCCAGGGCCGCAATTCCCTCTTCGGCCATCAGGCTGTTGACGGGATTCGCATCGGGAGCATAGAGCCCTTCCACCGCGTGGGCGATGGCATTGATGCCACTGGTGATAGAAAGCCCCGCAGGCAAGGTCAGCGTGAGTTCAGGGTCGTAGATCACCGTGCGTGGCAGCACTTTGGGATCACGGCCGGTTGTCTTGAGGCCCGCCTCGGTGATGCCATAAATGGGCGTCATTTCAGAGCCCGCATAAGTGGTTGGAATGGCCAAGATGGGCAGACCGGACGCCAAAGCAATGGCTTTGCCCAAACCCGTGGTGCTCCCCCCACCGAGGGTGATGGCACCGTCGGCGCCCCATTCTTGCGCCAAAGCACGGGCCTCTCGGACCGTTTCGATGGGGACGTGCATGACCGCTTTGTCAAAAATCCCCGCCACCGCAACAGAGGAAGAATCAGCCAACAACGACACCACTTGTTCGGTCAAAGCACGCTGCTCTGGGGTGCACAAAATCAAGGCCCTTCTGATCCCCAAGGCAGCCGCTTCCTTGGCCACCTCGCGCAAGCGCCCAGCGCCGAAGACGACACGGCCGGGCAAAGGGGAGTAGGCAAATGATTTCATGGCGTGCAGGAACTCAAGACGGCTTCAACGCGCGTAATGCGGGGTGATTTGCGCGTCCACATTGACCCAAACGCTTTTCACTTGGGTGTATTCGCGCATGGCGTCAAAACCCATTTCACGACCGTATCCCGACAAGCCAGTGCCCCCAAAAGGCGAGCCTGGATTCACCCGCTTGTACGAGTTGATCCAAACCATGCCCGCTTTGAGATCACGTGCAAATCGATGCGCCCGTTGCAAGTTGCTGGTCCACAAGCCGCTGCCCAGGCCGTAGTCGGTGCTGTTGGCGATCTGCAAAGCCTCGGCGTCGTCTTTGAAGGTGAGAACGGTGACAAAAGGGCCAAAAACCTCTTCTTGTGCGACCCGGTCTTGCGCACTTTTGACCCGCACAATGGTGGGTTGGACATAGCAACCCTTCGCGAGTTCACCGCCAGGTGCTTGACCGCCGGCCAAAATCTCGCCGCCTTGGTCTTTGGCGACCTGCACATAACCCAGCACGCGGTCGCGTTGTTGGGCACTCGTCAATGGGCCCATTTCGGTGTTGGGGTCCAAGGGATTGCCCAGACGAATGCTGTTGGCCAAAGGGATGAATTTTTCCAAGAAGGCGTCGGCAATTTTTTCGTGCAACATCAAACGCGAACCCGCGATGCAAGCTTGACCTTGGTTGTGGAAAATCGCCCAAGCGGCGCCGTTGACAGCGGCCACCAGGTTGGCGTCTTCAAAAACAATGTTGGCCCCTTTACCACCCAGTTCGAGTTGGACCTTCTTCAAATTGCCCGCGCTCGCTTGCACAATGCGGCGCCCCGTCGCGGTGCTGCCCGTGAAAGCAATTTTGGCAATGCGTTCATGATCGGCAATGGCTTGACCTGCAATTTGACCCAAACCCGGGAGGATGTTGACCACGCCGGGGGGCATGCCTGCTTGGGCCATCAGCTCGGCAATTTTGAGCGAGGACAAGGGGGTGATTTCAGCGGGCTTCATCACCACGCAGTTCCCCGCGGCCAAGGCAGGGGCCATTTTCCAGCTGGTGAACATCAAGGGAAAATTCCAAGGCACGATCTGACCGACCACCCCCACGGGTTCACGCAAGGTGTAGTTCAAAAATCCGGCTTCCACCGGAATTTGCTCGCCTTGAAACTTGTCGGCCATGCCGCCGAAATAACGGTAGGTCACCGCCGTGCGGGGGACATCCAAAATGCGCGAATCGCGAATCGGGTGGCCCGTGTCCAACGACTCCAAACGGGCCAATTCTTCGGCGTTCTCTTCCACCAAATCGGCCAACTTGAGCAAGATGCGACCCCGGTCCATGGCGGCCATGCGCTGCCACTTGGGCAGGGCTGCCTCCGCCGCTTGGACGGCTTTTTCCACATCGGCTGCACCCGCCATCGCCACTTCCGCAATCAGGCTGTTGTCATGCGGGTTGAGTGTCGGCAAGGTCTCACCAGAGGCCGCATCGACAAACTCGCCGTTGATAAATAGTTGGTGCCGCACAGGCGTGCGCAAACCAGCCGCCTTGGCGATTTCAGACAGGTCCATGAAAACTCCTTGCATCTTTTGACGGATGCGGGCCTTGTTTAAGAGTAAAGGTTCGGTTGCAGGTTGATTGGTTCAAAACCGCAAAGGCTCAGAACTGGACGGGCACTTCAGGGGCATCGCCCTTTTGAATTTCGTAAACCAATGAAGGCGATCCGTTTTCCCAAACGAGCAACATCGAGCGCTTGGGGCTGTAGCCTTGGTGGCGGCAATAAGCGGGCATGGCCGCCATGTCGCCCGCCTTCATGATCACACGAGCCAGCGGCGCGCCGGTGTCGCGGTGTGAACAATCCCAGCTGATTTCATCGCTCATCTGGAAGAACCACTCAACGCGGTCGTTCGAGTGCAGGATCGGCAGAATGTGTTCTTCGGTGGTCGGGCACATGTAGCTGTACTTCACCACGCTGGTGAAAGAAGGATTCCAAGTCACTTGGCTGCGGCTCAAGAATGCAAAGAGGTTGAAGGCATGCACTTCGTTTTCAAAGCCAGGCTCTGGGTGCAACTCGGGTGCATCTTGTGGCACGTCGGCAAAGGCGCGGTTCACAGGGGCGCCGCGCTCGTCGGTCCGCATCGGCAAGTCACCTGGCAAGCCCACGCAACGCGTGGCCAGTTCGCGTTCACGGGTGATCGCCGGGGTGTTGGCGCCGTTCTTACGGCCATAAGGCGTCCCTGTTTCTTGCGGTGCAGAGAAGGGATCGAAGCCCGCATTGGTCCAGTCGGCCAGCATCTCTTCAAAGGTGGCTTTGATCTGCGCGGTGGGAAAGTTTTCCAAAATGTCCACGCCAGCGTCTTTCAGCGTGGCATTGAAAGCGCCAGCCTGCAGGTCCACCGATTGGTAGTGATTGACGGTGCCAATGACGTCGTCAAAATTAACACCACCGTAAAAGAAACCCCAAGCCACATCGCGCATCAAGGCGCGTAAAAAGTTGGCGATGTCCATGCTGTGCGACAGCGAGCGGCCATCGCGCGTGGTCCAGGCGATGTGGGCGAAATACTCGTCGCGGCGAAAGCCAAACGAGCCGAGTTGAAATGATTTGTAGCCCAGCACCGCGTCTGGGGTGGAAGCGATGACTTTGGCCAATTCTGCAGGTGCGTTCATGAGAGGCTCCTAAAAATTTATAAAAAGAGGGACAATTTGACTGAAGAGACCACTTGGAAATTCAAGCGGTTTGGCAGATGTCAGCCCATTTTTCGACGGTCAAATCGCCTTTGCATGACTGCAACACGATGACGCCAGGAGTGGCACTGCGAAATTGGTAAGCGGTGTTCTTAGGCAACATGCCTTGGTGGCCGCGCTTCAACTTCATCCAACCCATTTTTTGACCTTTCGGCTCACCCTGCACCAGGACCGCGCCGTTCTTTTCAACATCGGCCACGGTCTGAGCGGGGTCCAACTTGATCAGGTGAATTTCGATGTCGCCGTCCATGCTGAGGGCAAATTCGTCGTGAGCGCAGGTGTACCAGGGCGAAACGCCTTCCGCCCGCAAAGCCTCTAAAACATAGATTTGGTTTTGTCCGAACACCACTTTTTCATAAGGCTTGGATTGACTGGCAATTTCAAAACAGTTCGAAAAAGCGTAATGTTTGACGTCGTCAGAAATGGGTTCTACTCGGCCTTTTTCAAAATTAGCCAACGATGCAAACTTGGTTTCGTAAGTCACAGACATGTTGAATCTCCTTGGTTTAGCAGGGTTCAGCACCCTTTTGGGTTGATGCAGGCATCAAGGTGATTCGAACTTTAATCAGAGAATTCACAACCCGGTAGTGGTCAGTTATGAACTTTTCTGTTCGTTAAAACAGAACAATAGACAGGGAAAACCCGATTAATCAGGCCTCGATAAGGCCGCTGGGGATCAGCGCTCGGGCAATCAACTCGGCGTCCCAAGGGGGCGTTTTGGCAAAAGACTGACCAATGTGCTCAATCAGGAGTTTGAGCTTGAATTCTTGACGTGAAGCCCCAGGATAAACCGCGCTCAACCAAAAAGAGGCCAGTTGGTGTTCGGGCATTACGACCACCAAATCACCGCGAAGCAAGGCCTCGGCCGCGACCAAGGTCGGCACACAAACAATGCCCGCATGCTCCAAGGCGTATTCCCTCAACAGGTGAACGCTGTTGGTCAACAAGGCCGCACGCAAGTACAAAGTGGCTTGCGTGCCTTGGTGGTGAAACGTCCAACGGTCCCGCGTCGGATAACCCGAATAAAGCCCCAGTTTATGGCGGTGCAAATCGCGTGGATCGGTCGGATAACCATGGGCCGCCAAATAATGGGGCGTGGCACAAAAGACCCTTCGTATGGGAAACAAGGGCTTGCTGATGACGTCGGTCGATTGCGCCGGAAAAATCTGCAAGGCGCAGTCCACCCCCACCTTGACCGGATCCACCACCGCATCGCTCACATTGAGGTCAAGTCGAATGTCGGGGTATAGGCTTTGGAATTCATGCAACAGGGAGGCAAAGCGCCCCAACACCAAACCAGTCAGCGCATGCACTCGGAGTGTCCCTGCAGGCTTGCCACGAACATCCCGCATTTGGTCGACGATGTCGGTGGCCCTCGCGACCAAGTCAATGCAGTCGCGCAAATAGGCTTGCCCCACCTCACTGAGTCGAACAATGCGGGTGCTGCGGTGAAACAGCGGCGCCCCCACATGGTCTTCTAACTGTTTGATTCGGGTGGTGACCACCGACCTGGCAATTCGCAGTTGGCGGGCTGCCTCAGCAAAGCTCTGTGTTTGGGCCACCCGCACAAAGGTTTCGATGTTTTGCAGGCGGTCCATGGCGCTGGCGCTCGAATTGAAAAAGGCTCAGGTGGACGAACCCGCCACCTTCATCCGATTCACCAAGACCGAACCCACGGTCTTGGCGCCGTAGTTGTAGGCGTCGGCGCCAACCGATTCGATGCCTTTGAGCATGTCTTTCAAATTGCCGGCAATGGTGATTTCTTGAACCGGATAGGCAATTTGACCCTTTTCTACCCAGAATCCACTGGCACCGCGTGAGTAGTCACCGGTGACGCCGTTG
>CAILKX010000091.1 GCA_903834975.1 uncultured Curvibacter sp. | reverse complement strand
TGGCGGGGTCGGGCTTGTAGGCGCGAAAAACTTCGGCGCTCAACAAACAGTCCCAGGGCAATTGGCCGTGTTTGGACAAGGCCGTCAACAAGCCCAAATTGCCGTTCGACAAGGTGCACAAGGTGTATTGGGTTTTGAGCCTTTGCATGCCCGCCACCACATCGGGCCAAGGGTCAAGCCGGTGCCAGGCCAAGTTCAGGTGTTGGCGTTCGGCTTCACTCAAATGGCTGAGTCCGAAAGTGGGCAACAAGGTTTCCAAAATGAGTCGGTGCAAGTCGTCAATGCGGGTCCAGCCCAACTCGCCCGAGCGCACACGCTGCATGGCTGGCACATAACCCGCGCGCCAAGCGAGGGCAAAGGCGTCACCATCGACGTGAGGCCAGCGGGCATTGACTTCGCGTTGAATGCTGCCGTGCCAATCGACCACCGTGCCAAAGACATCAAAGGCCAAAATTTTTAGGTTCTCATGCATGGGGGTCCTCATTTTTTCTGCCGTTGGGCTTCTGCTGCTGAAAAGCCCAGGGGTCTTGACAAGCTGTGCAAGGCACTTGGTGGAGGTACTGAATGCCCGTGCTGATTTCGCAAGCACTCAGATGGCCTCCCCACACGCAGCCGGTGTCCATGCTGATGAGGTCAGGGCGATTCAGCCAGCCCAAGCGCGACCAGTGCCCAAAGGCCACGGTGGTTGTCGCGGTTTGGCGGTTGAGGGTCTCGAACCAGGGCACATGGCCCGAAGGGGCGCTGGCGGCCGACTCGGTGCTGTCAAATTCCATGGCCCCTTGTGGGGTGCAAAAGCGCAAGCGCGTCAAGGCGTTCACGATGACCCGCAGGCGGTCGGGGCCGGTCAAGTGTTCGCGCCATGCGTTGGGCAGGTTGCCGTACATCTGACGCAAAAAGTGCGGCAACGCAGGGCTGCTGATGGCGTCTTGAACTTCTTTGGCCAGCGACAAGGTTTGCGCCACATCCCAGCGGGGTAAAACGCCGGCATGAACCATCAAAATCTGGTGCTCATAACGGGCCAAGGGTTGTTGAGTCAACCAACCCAAGACGCTTTGGCGAACGGCTTTGGGTGCGTTGAGCACGTCTTGAAAAGTGTCTTTGGTGCTGGGTTTGCGCACCCCTTCTGCGGCAGCCAACAAGTGCAAATCGTGATTGCCGAGCACACAACGGGCGGCGTTGCCCAAGGCCATTAGTCGCTTCAAGACCGCTAAAGAAGCAGGCCCCCGATTGACCAAGTCGCCCAAGAAATAGGCCACATCTCGGCTCGGTGAAAAGTCGATTTTTTGCAAAAGATCGCCCAAAGCGCCGTCGCAACCTTGAACGTCACCAATCAAGTAAAGTGACATGCCTCTATTCTGCCGGTTGAATTCATGGAATTTTTGCTCATCACTTTGCTGACCTTGCTCAACGCGGCATTTGCCATGTCTGAGTTGGCTTTGGCCTCGAGCCGAAAAACCCGGCTCACGGCCATGGCGGAGGCCGGTGATGGCGGGGCCCAAGCCGCCTTGAAATTGCTTGAAACCCCGACAGAGTTTTTGTCATCGGTCCAAGTTGGCATCACCTCGATAGGCATGCTGAACGGCATTTTGGGGGAGGCTGCTTACAGCGAAGGCGTCGCCAAAAGCCTCCAAGCCATGGGGGTGCCCAGCTCGGTGGCCGGTTGGCTGGCCACGGTGTTGGTGGTGACCCTGATCACTTACATCACGATTGTGTTTGGTGAACTCGTGCCCAAGCGCATTGGACAGATGTACCCCGAAATGGTGGCACGTTGGGTGTCGCGCCCCATGGTCTGGGTGGCCAAAGTGGCGAAACCATTTGTGCGCATGCTGACGTGGAGTACAGAAACCACTTTGCGTCTCATGCGCTTGGACAAAAAAGATGGGCAGGTGGTGACTGAGGCAGAGATCAGCGCCAGTCTGGAGGAGGGCTTGGACGCGGGGGTGATTGAGGAGCATGAGCACCAAATGGTGCACAACGTCTTTCGTCTCGATGACCGCACCTTGACTTCATTGATGTTGCCCCGGACTGAAATTCAGTGGCTGGAGGCCTCTTACACCGCAGCGGTTTGTTTGAAAAAAATCAGCGATGCCGAGCACAACTCACAGCCGACTTTTAGCCATTCTTGGTACCCCGTTTGCCGAGGCTCGTTGGACGAAGTGGTGGGCTTGATCAGTGTGGCGCGCTTGTTGGCGCTGGACCCCAAGGGAGAGGAGCCCATTGAAGCGCACACCGTGCCGGCGGCTTTTCTGCCGGAGACCTTGACGGGGATGGAGTTGCTGGAGCAGTTCCGCGGGGCGGCGGCGCGCATGGTGTTGGTGGTGGATGAATACGGGGTGGTCCAAGGGTTGATGACCCCACGCGATTTGTTAGAGGCCATCACCGGTGAATTACAGCCCGCTGAACAGACCGAAGCTTGGGCCCTGCCATTGCCGCATGGTTGTTGGGAATTGGACGGTTTGATGCCCATTGAAGAACTCAAGTCGCGTTTGGATATTGAGCAGCTGCCCGAAGAAGATAAAGGCCGCTACAACACCCTGGCGGGGTTATTGATGTTTGAAACAGGTCATTTGCCTGTGCCCGAAGAGAAAATACTCTGTGTGGGTTGGTCTTTTGAGGTTTTGAGTTTGGAAGGCCGCCGAATTGATAAAGTGTTGGCGACGCCCCTGAATTAGAACTTGGTTACTTATTTGCAAGAACTTACAATAAGTTCCCAATTAACCTTATAATCGGGGTTGAAATCGATTATTATTCAACCTTGCCGCAGACATTTAAATAGTCCGCTGTGCAGGTTTCAATTGAACGCACTTGATTTCAATTTTTCATTTTATTATCCTAAAGGCAATCAACATGACCAATTCTTATAAAGACCTGTTGCAACAACGTGAAGCGTTGGAGAAACAAATTGCTGAAGCGCGTCGCAATGAAACTTCTGCCGCGGTGGCCCAAGTTCGCGCTTTGGTGGCCGAATTTGGTTTAACTGCCAACGACATTTTCACGTCTGGCCGTGCACCCCGTGGCGCGGCTTCAAGCCTGGGTTCAAAGGTAGCCCCCAAATACCGCAACGCCGCTACTGGCGAAACTTGGACAGGCCGCGGCAAAGCGCCCAAGTGGATTGCCGATCAAGACCGCAGCAAGTTCTTGATCGCCTAAGTTAACTTTTGTTAACTTTCTATTCGCCGGATCACCTCAAAATCTGAACCGCCAGGTTGTTTGATCTTTCGAAATCAGCCCTGCTTTGTTGATCATGGCAGGGCTTTTTAATTGGGTACTGTGAATTCTGATTTAAGGGTTGTGGGTGCGGGTATTGGTGGCCTGTCCTTGGCCTTGGCCCATACTCGCCCCCCTCGCGGGCTGGGGCGTGCTGAGCGTCGCCTTGTTATTCAAGAGAAAACCCCTGTTTTGAGTGAAGTCGGGGCTGGTTTACAACTCGGCCCCAATGCCGTTCGGCATTTGTTTTCTTGGGGTTTGGCTTCTGAATTGCGGTCAGTGGCATTTGAGCCTCAGCGTTTAATCATTCACTCCTTACTGAATGGCGAGATATTGGCTCAATTGCCATTGGCGGAGCAGGGGCGCATTCTGAATCAGTATGGCGCCCCTTATCTGACCCTGCGCCGAGCGGATTTACAGCAGATATTGTTACAAGCAGTTAATAAAACCGGCGCCACGGATCTCCAACTGAATCAAGCCTGGCAGCCCGAAGCCATGGCCGGGTCCTGCGTGATTGGTGCCGATGGGCTTTGGAGTTCAGTTCGGGCCTCGGTATGGCCCGAGGCCCAAGCGCCAAAGGCCACGGGCCACGTGGCATGGCGGGCTTTGGTGAGTCAAAAGGCGCTGCCCCCCGCGTGGCGCAGTGATTCTGTTCGGGTTTGGCTCGGACCGCGGTGTCATGTGGTGGCTTATCCGGTGGCGGCAGGTGAGCAACTGAACATCGTGGCGATTGCCAATCAAAAGGACTTGCAGGCCGCCGCTTCAACGACCGCCACTTGGGATCAAGACGCCGACTTGAATGGGGTTAGAACCTTTCTTTTGCCGAAAACGCCTGCCGCGCTGCGCTCCCTTTTGGAAGCGGTGCCGGCGTGGCGTCAATGGCCTTTGTTTGATCGGCCCCCGGTTCGGTCGGCCGCCGACATGGTTCGGGGCGGCGTGGCTTTGTTGGGGGATGCGGCCCACCCGATGCGTCCCTATTTTGCGCAAGGCGCCGCCATGGCCATCGAAGATGCCGCCGAATTGACCGACGCCTTATCGGAGTGTTCCGTCGAGTTGGCTTTGTCCCGGTATGCACAACGTCGCTGGGAACGTTGTGCGCGTGTGCAGTCGGCCTCCGAGCGCAACGGGCGGATTTTTCATGCCAGTGGGCCTTTTGGCTGGGTCCAAAAAGCACGGGATGCTTCGCTGCGCCTGTTTGGGCCTCAGTTGATGGATCCCGCTTGGTTGTACGGCGGCGGCCCGGGTTTGCTTCAATCGCCGCCGTTGAATTGACCGAAGAATTTACTGAGAAATTTCGCGAGCCGCTTCAACTTGAGACTCAAAATACCGTTGGGCTGAGTACACGACGCTCGACATCAAGACCACGGTGCCCATCAAAAGCGCCACCACAATGGCACCAATCGTGCCCCAGTGGGTGTTGCCGGCCGGTGCATCCAAAGCGCTTTCAGGGTTGAAGCGCGCATTCCATTTTTCTGGCGTTTGCAGGCCATACAAAATGGCCATGAAAGCGCTGCTGGCCAAAGCGATGCCAAAGAGGGGCAACAAGAACCAACTCACTGGGTCGTCAAGTCCGTACACATTGACGCGGCGTAACCCCAAAAGTCCCACCAAAGTGGGCAGCCAGAGTGCATATCCCAAGGGGTCGCGCAGGCCATGCAGGTAAAAGCGGTGCAGTCCGAAGCCACCGCCCAAAAGGGCCAACCAAGCTGCAGTGGTTTTGTTTTTGATCACGTTGTTGAGTTCCCGTTGAGAGGCGTTATAATAGTGGGCTTTTCTGCGTGTCGCTGGCCGGGTGGCCATGTCGCGTGTCTCAAACGCTAGAAAAATTACGGAAGCAATTCCACCACCCAAGGATAAATCATGGTCGTCATTCGACTTTCTCGCGGCGGCTCCAAAGCACGCCCTTTTTACAACATCGTCGTCGCCGACAAGCGCGAGCGCCGTGACGGCCGTTTCATTGAGCGTCTGGGTTATTACAACCCCGGTGCCAAGGCCACTGAAGAAGGTCTGCGCATTGCCCAAGACCGTTTGACCTACTGGCAAAGTGTGGGCGCCCAAGCGTCTGACACCGTGACCCGCTTGGTCAAGCAATTGGCTGCCAAAGCCGCTTGAGCGAAACGCCCGAATTTCCCCGCTTAGACGCGGTGGAATTGCCCGCCGACGCCATCGAGGTGGCTCGCATCGGCGAGGCATGGGGCATCAAGGGATGGTTCAAAGTTATCCCATTCAGCGCCCAACCCGAGGCGCTTTTTTCTTCCAAACGCTGGTATTTGCAACCCCCTGAACGAGGCGCCAAGCCTTTCAGTGGCACCGTTTTGTTGCCCATCAAAGAAGCCAAAGACCATTCTGGGTCGGTGGTGGCTTGCGCCCATGAGGTGGTCGATCGCACCGCTGCTGAGTTGCTCAAAGGGGCCCGTGTGTGGGTGGCACGCTCCAGTTTTCCAACCGCAGCCACCGACGAGTATTATTGGGTTGACCTGATTGGCTTGTCCGTCGTCAACCGCGAAGGCGTTGATTTGGGGGTCGTCTCCGAGTTGTTGTCGACTGGCCCGCAAACGGTATTGGTGATTCAATACGCGGGCTCGGAGGGCAAAACCATGGAGCGCATGATTCCTTTCGTTGCCGCGTTTATCGACGAAGTCGAGTTGCCAAAACGACAAATTCGGGTCGATTGGCAACCTGATTATTGACCTCACCCAGGTTTTATTAAAGTCAAGTTAACTCAAAGGCAGTCTCTGTGCGCTTTGACGTCATCACTTTATTCCCCGAGCTGTTCGAGCCCTTTTTGACCTTGGGCGTGACCCGTCGCGCCTTTGCCTCGGGTGAGATGGACGTGCGTTTGTGGAACCTGAGAGATTTTGCGGAGGGCGCCTACCGCAGGGTGGACGACCGGCCCTTTGGCGGCGGCCCGGGGATGGTGTTGATGCCGGAACCCCTGAGCCGGTGCGTGGCCCATATTCGCGCTGATCGTGCCGAACAGGCCGAACAGGCCGAACAGGCCGAACAAGCCGAAAAGGCCGAACAGGCCCAACAGGCCCAACAGGCCGGTCCATGGCGACGTCAAGCGCCTTTGTGGTTGTTTTCGCCCTTGGGCCGTTTGATCGACCACGCGTTGGTGTCGTCTTTGGCGAACCCCCAAAGAACGGCGTCGCCTGAAGCGGCTTCACTTTCGGATCAGGATCCGGGCGCCTTGTTGCTTTGTGGCCGTTACGAGGGTGTTGACCAGCGCTTCATCGACAGCCAAGTCGACGGCCAACTGAGCTTGGGCGACTTCGTGTTGTCGGGCGGTGAAATTGCCGCTCTGGCCTTGTTGGATGCGATCGCCCGCTTGCGTCCCGGCGTGCTCAATGACCCCGAGAGCCACCACCAAGACAGTTTTAATCCAGCGCTCGATGGCTTGCTCGACAGTCCGCATTACACCCGCCCCGAGGTCTGGACCAATCCCGCTGGCGAAGCCATGGCGGTCCCACCCGCCTTGATGTCCGGCCACCATGCCCAAATTGAGGCGTGGCGTCGCGCACAGAGCCTTCGTTTGAGCGCCGAATTGCGCCCCGACCTGATTGCCAAAGCCAGATCGGCTGGGCGTTTGACGCCACAAGAGGCGCAACAGTGGGCCAAGTCTGTCGAACCCGGCTTGGCAAAAAGCAAAGACTTGCTATAATCTCTGGCTCTGCTGATCCTCTACCCGGCCGTTGCCAGACCAATTCCGTTCTGGCCGAATTTCAGCCATCTTGGCGCGGGCAAGAACAGAACAGAAAAACAGGTAGCTTGAAATGAACCTCATTCAAATCCTTGAGCAAGAAGAAATTGCTCGTCTGAACAAAACCATTCCTGACTTTTCCCCTGGCGACACCGTGATCGTGAGCGTCAACGTGGTTGAAGGTAACCGCAAGCGCGTTCAAGCGTTTGAAGGCGTCGTGATTGCCAAGCGCAACCGCGGTCTGAACAGCGGCTTCATCGTTCGCAAGATGTCCAGCGGCGAAGGCGTCGAACGTACTTTCCAAACCTACAGCCCTTTGATCGCCAGCATCGAAGTCAAGCGCCGTGGTGACGTGCGCCGTGCCAAGTTGTACTACCTGCGTGAACGCAGCGGCAAGTCGGCCCGTATCAAAGAAAAACTGCCTTCACGCGCCAAGGTGGCTGCTGTCGCCGCTTAACAGCTTCTGCTTAGCGCCTGCTCTTAGCCGCCAGCCTCGAAAAGGCCAAAAAAACCGCTGCAGCCCCTCGCTCGCAGCGGTTTTTTTTGGCCTTTTATTTTCTTTTTCCAATCGCTCATTTCAAATCGCCAACCGCCTCACACCATGGATGCCCGACACGTTCCCAGTCAAGGTCAAGACCACCATCTGCCGGCCGTGGCGCCTGCAGCGTTGATCCCCTCGGCCTTGCGACAACGATTCTTGACGCCGCCAGTGTGGTCGCCGGAGGTGCGAAAAGAGCCCCCCTATTTGAAGCGTCCCATGGCTTTGGCGTCGGTTTTGGTGCCCATACTGACCCGCTCTGAGCCGACCGTGTTGTTGACCGAACGCACCGCGCACTTGTCAACGCACTCGGGTCAAGTCGCCTTTCCTGGCGGGCGGCAAGACGAGCAAGACACCGATGCGGTGGCCGTCGCCCTGCGTGAAGCGCAGGAAGAGGTGGGCCTAGAACCCGCGGCTGTGCAGGTCTTGGGTCAATTGCCCATTTACCAAACCGGCTCAGCCTATCAGGTCACGCCGGTGGTGGCCTTGGTCGATCCCATGGCCACGTTAAGACCCAATCCCCATGAGGTGGCGCGCGTCTTTGAAGTGCCGCTGGCTTTTTTGATGAACCCCGCCAACCACCACCGGCATCAGGTGCTCAGCGACGGGGTGCAGCGAGATTGGTTTTCCATGCCTTACGAAAACGAGGGTCAAGAATTCTTCATCTGGGGCGCCACGGCCGGCATGTTGCGCAACCTTTACCGGTTTTTGATCGCTTAAAAAAATCCTCGCACCTCGACAAACCAGTATCAACGGGTATCAATCGTTATCATTGGGGCCCATGACTTTCTTTTCCTTGTTGTTGGCCTTGTTGCTTGAACAAGCACGTCCTTTGGGTCAACGCCACCCCTTAAACAGCGCGCTCAAAAAATGGGCGCGCTGGGTCAGTGATCATTTTGACGCGGACAAACCGCGATCTTCGTGGATGGCGTGGTCCCTGCTGGTACTGGGACCGGCGTTGCTGAGTGTCGTCATCCACTGGACTTTGTGGCTGACTTTGGGCTGGCCTTCGGCCATGCTGTTCCAAGTCGCGGTGCTGTATTTGACTTTGGGTTTTCGGCAGTTCAGTCACCACTTCACCGCCATCCGGGATGCCCTGGCCGAAGGCGATGAGGCCTTGGCGCGTGAACTGTTGTCCGAATGGAAGCACGTTGATGCGAGTGATTTAACGCGCACTGAAATTGTTCGCCACGTGATCGAGTATTCAATTTTGGCAGCCCATCGGCACGTGTTTGGGGTCTTGTCGAGCTACGCCATCTTGGCGGCTTTGGGGGGCGGCCCTGCTGGCGCGGTGATTTACCGCATGGCCCAATTTGCCAAACAAGCCTGGTGTCAGCGCGCCCACAACCCCCTCTACCCCCACTACCCCATTAGCCAGGCCTTGCAGGAGCGCACACAGCGTTTGTGGCTCCAGGTGGATTGGCTGCCGGCGCGCCTGACCGCTTTGGTGTTCGCCGTCGTGGGTAACTTTGAAGAGGCCATCGAAGGCTGGCGCACCCAGGCCCGACGTGACCCTGAGGACGGCAATGGCATCGTTTTGGCCGCTGCAGCGGGCGCATTGAACGTGCGTTTGGGCGGTGAGGCGTTGCGTCGTAAGCCGCGCCCCAATTGGTTGGCGCAAAACACATCTTTCACCAAGGCGGCTGGCGCTGAAAACGATTTGGGGCTGGAAGATCTGGAAGAGAAGGCGCCAGAACTCGGTCCTCTGGACCCCTCTGGACAAACACCTGAAGTCGGGCACTTGGTTCAGGTGGTGGGCTTGGTTTGGCGCTCGGTGGTGGTTTGGTTGGTGCTCTTGGCCTTGCTGACGTTGGCCCGCTTGGTCGGCTGACCCGATCTCAGCTGAACCCGATCTCGTGATGAGACGGTATCAATACCGGGGCGCTTGGCTTAATTCGGCGTGCAGGTCTTGGTAAATTTTGTAGCGGGCCGCGCTGACACCGGCACCCGCTGCCAAGGCGGCGGTCACGGAACAGCCTGGCTCGTGCAAATGGCTGCAGTTGTAAAAACGGCAGTCCGCCGCGTGTGCTGCCAGATCCGGCATGAGGGAGGCAAGGCGCGCGACCGGAATGTGGTGCAACCCAAATTCTTGAAAGCCTGGAGAGTCGACCAACGCCGTTGTTTTGGCCTCATCCACCCAATACCAGGTGGTGCTGGTGGTCGTGTGCTTGCCAGAATTCAGCGCTTGTGAAATTTCGCCGGTGGCCGCACTGGCCCCCGGCACCCAGCGGTTAATTAAGGTGCTTTTGCCCGATCCCGACGGGCCCAGTACGAGCGTGGTTTTGCCTTGCAGGGCGCCCCAGAGAGCCTCGGCGTCGCCGGCTTCACTTCGGCTTGGACTTTCACTTTGGCCTTCTTCTTTGGGTTTCAAGGCCACGGGCAAGACGGCGTAATTCATGTCGCGATAGGGCGCCAAACGCTGCCAAGCGCGATCGAAGGGTTCTTTCAGATCGCGCTTGTTCAAGGCAATCAAGACCGGAATTTTTTCGGCTTCAGCAGCCACCAAAGCCCGCGACAGTTGGTGCGCTGAAAACTCAGGTTCAGCCGCAATGAGCACCAAGACTTGGTCCAAGTTGGCCGCAAAGGATTTGGTCCTGATTTCGTCTTGGCGGTAAAACAAATTGCGCCGAGGCAATACCTGCTCGATCGTGCCTTCATCGCTTTGGCCTTGGGCCCCGGCCAGCCACATGACTTGGTCGCCCACCACCACTTGGTTTTTTTTGCCGCGGGGGTGGCACAACAAACGGGTGCCGTCAGGGCGTTCCACCATGCAGTGGCGGCCATGCGTGGTAACCACCAATCCCGAATTGAGCCCTGGGTTCATTTCTTCATTTCTTCAACTCGTTTTCGTTTTCGTTTTCGTTCATGCAGCCAATCGGGCCAAACGCTGTGTGGCGGGCGGGTGTGAGTAATAAAACTTCACATAAACCGGGTCTGGGGTCAGGGTGCTGGCGTTGTCCTCAATGAGCTTGAGCAAGGCTTGGCGCAGGGCCAGTCCGCTGGTTTGGGTTTTGGCGTAAGCATCCGCTTCAAATTCGTGTTGGCGTGAACTCACCGACATCAGGGGGGCGATAAAAAAGCTGAACACCGGGACCACGGATAAGAACAAAATCAGCGCCAAAGCGTTGTTGGGCTCACCAAAGTTGGGTTCTACGCCCAAGCCCGCATAGAACCAAACTTGGGTCGCCGCCCAGCCCAGCAAGGCAAAGCCCAAACCGCTGATGGCGAACATGGTGACGATGCGTTTAAGAATGTGTTTGTGCTTGAAATGGCCCAGCTCATGGGCCAACACCGCATCAACTTCGTCGGGTGTTAATTTCTCCAGCAGGGTGTCAAAGAACACCACCCGCTTGGCACTTCCAAAACCGGTGAAATAAGCGTTCGCGTGACCGCTGCGGCGGCTGCCGTCCATCACAAAAAAGCCCTTGGCTGAAAAGCCACAACGGGCCATCAGCGCGTTCACACGCGCCACCAACTCGGGGTTGTCCAGCGGTTTGAATTGGTTGAACAAGGGGGCAATCCAAGTCGGGTAAATCACCAGCATCAAGAGGTTGAAAGCCATCCAGACAACCCAAGCCCAAATCCACCACCGATTGCCCAGGCTGCCCATGAGCCAGAGCATCAAGGCGGCCAAAGGCAGACCCACCAAAGCACCGAGCACGCTCGATTTCAGCAAGTCGCTGAGCCAGAGTTTCAGGCTCATTTTGTTGAAGCCAAAACGCGCCTCGATGACAAAGATTTGGTAGAGGCTGAAAGGCAAATCAATCAGACCGCCAAGGGTGGTGAAGGCAAACAAAAGCAACAGCTGCTGCGCCAGGGGGTGCTCAGCCACCGGCAGCCAGGGGTTAAGGGCCTGGTTCAAGCTGCTGAGTCCACCGAGCAGCGTCCAGCCCACCAAAACCGCCGCGTTAAAGAGCAAACCAAAAATGCCAAAACTGGTTTTGGCCAAGGTGTAGTCGGCGGCTTTTTGGTGCGACGCCAAACTGACCGAGGTTTCAAATTGGGCGGGCACTTGGGTACGGTGTTGGCTCACGTGCCGCATTTGGCGCAAACTCAACCAAATTTTTAAGCCCACGCTGGTGAGCAAGGCGATGGCAAATAGACCGCTGAACAGCAAAGGGGCATTCAAAGACGCTTGCACCAACCAACTCCTGAAAAGCTCAAAAGGGGGATTCTCGCAGCAAAGGACGGTTTTGGGGTCATTCTGTTCGGCGACAATGCACGCCATGAGCGACCCCATTGCCCTCCCAACCCCCCAAGTCCTCCCCCCCACATTGGCCAAGTCCGACCAAAACTTGGTTTGGCTCGATTGCGAAATGACCGGCTTGGACCCGGAACGTGAGCGTTTGATCGAAATCGCCGTCGTGGTGACGGGTCCGCATTTAACGCCCCGCATCGAAGGCCCGGTGCTGGTGATTCACCAATCGGATGAGATTTTGAACAAAATGGACGCTTGGAACAAAGGCACCCATGGTCGCAGCGGCTTGATCGACAAAGTCAAGGCTTCCCGCGTCAGCGAGGCCGAAGCTGAGCAAACCATGATTGCATTTTTGTCCCAATACGTGCCCAAAGGCACGACGCCCCTGTGCGGCAATACGATTGGCCAAGATCGGCGATTCTTGGTCAAGTACATGCCCAAGTTGGAGGCTTTTTTCCATTACCGAAACCTCGACGTCAGTACGCTCAAAGAGCTTTCCAAGCGTTGGAAGCCCGAGGTTTACAGCGCGTTTAAGAAGGCCCAAAAGCACACCGCTTTGGCCGATGTTCATGAGTCCATCGACGAAATGGCGCACTACCGCGCGCATTTTTTGAAGCTGTAAAACCCAGCCCTCTTGTAAATCTTTGTACATAGGGCTTGCGGGAAAACCCGAAGCCTTTTACAATAAAGGTCGGTACTGATTAACAGTGCCTATGTTGCATCTCCCTTCATGCTCGGGTTCACTTAAAGAAACCCACCGCTGACGCTAAGCCTTCAAGTTCCTTTAACGTTCTTAAACGGCTCGCCTCATTTGGCTTTGTTTGATGGTTGATGTTGTTGAACCACAAACGAAGCGCGCTTTGCCTTAATTTTTTAAAGAATCCGTCAGGATTCAAGGCATTGGGCTTTTCGATTTTTAAAAATTGAGAACTTATGACCGACACATCCCCAGTGATCAGCAACGACGCGTCTGCTGAAAACAAGACCCCTTCTCCCTTGCAATCCCTTGTCGAAATGGCCGTCGAGGCCGTTGCCGATACCGATGCGCAAGCCCCAACTTTGCAAGCCCCCACCATGGAAGCCCAAACAGGCCCCAACCCGTTCGCCGAATTGGGTTTAGCGGCCCCCTTGGTGCAAGCCGCCATCGATTTGGGTTACACGGCCCCCACGCAGGTGCAAATGCAGGTCATTCCCTTGGCCTTGCCCAGTGCTCAAGCCGACGGTGCCAAAAACAACTTCATCGATTTGATGGTTTCCAGCCAAACGGGCAGCGGCAAAACCGCCGCCTTTTTGCTGCCCGTCTTGCACACCTTGCTCGAACGCCAAGCCCAAGCGCAGGCCAAAGACCGCGCCGAATGGGACGCGGTTGTGGCGGCTGCTTTGGCCAAGGGCGAACCTGCGCCCAAGCGCCCCAAACGCAAAGACCCCACCAACGCCCGTCATTTCAAGGCCGCCACCCCTGGCGCTTTGGTGCTGTGCCCGACCCGCGAATTGGCCCAACAAGTGGCCCACGACGCGATTGACTTGGTGCGCCATTGCCAAGGTTTGCGCGTGGCCAACGTGGTCGGTGGCATGCCTTACCAACTGCAAATCGCCAAGCTGCAAAATGCCGACTTGGTCGTCGCCACGCCCGGTCGTTTGCTCGACTTGCAACGCTCACAGCAAATCAAACTCGATCAAGTCAAGTTCTTGGTGGTGGATGAGGCCGACCGCATGTTGGACTTGGGTTTCTCCGACGACTTGGCTGAACTGAATCAACTGACCATTGGTCGCCAACAAACCATGATGTTCAGCGCTACTTTTGCGCCGCGCATTCAGCAATTGGCTTCCCGCGTCATGCGCACACCGCAAAAGATTCAGATCGATTCGCCCCAAGAAAAGCACGCCAACATCAAACAAGTGCTATTCTGGGCCGACAACGCCCAACACAAGCGCCAAATGTTGGACCATTGGTTGCGCGACACCACCATCGACCAAGCCATCGTCTTTGCCAGCACCCAAGTGGAATGCGACGGCTTGGCCACAGACTTGCAACAAGCGGGCTTCTCGGCCGTGGCCTTGCACGGTGCTTTGAGCCAAGGTTTGCGCAATCGCCGCTTGATGGCTTTGCGCAACGGACAAGTTCAGATTTTGGTGGCGACCGATGTCGCGGCGCGCGGCATTGACGTGCCCACGATCACCCACGTCTTCAATTTTGGTTTGCCCATGAAGGCCGAAGACTACACCCACCGCATTGGCCGCACCGGCCGTGCTGGACGCGATGGTTTGGCCGTGACGTTTGCCGAGTTCCGCGATCGCCGCAAGATTTTTGACATTGAAGCCTACAGCAAGCAGAGTTTCAAGGCCGAAGTGTTGCCCGGTTTGGAGCCCAAACAGCGCTTTCCTGAATCGCGCCCCGGCGGTCAATTTGGCGGCAAGGGTCGCGAAAACCGCGAGTTTGGTTCTCGCGACCGCAAGTTCGGCGGCGGTCACGCCCCTGGCGGTGCTGGCGGCGGCTTCCGTGGCAAAGACAGTTTCCGTGGTGACCGCGACGGTGGGCGTGAAGGTGGCCGTGAAGGTGGCCGTGACTCACAAGGTTATGGCCGCAAGCCTGGCTTTGGCGATCGCCCCAGCTTCGGCGACCGTCCACAGTTTGGCGCGCGTCCCGGTTTTGGTGAGCGCACCCACTTTGGGGGCGATCGTCCCAACTTCGGGGATCGTCCCCAACGGCCCGAACGCGCCGAACGTGCCGAACGTGGACCACGTCCTGAAGGCCGCGGTGGCAACTTTGGAGGCCGTCCTGAAGGCCGACCCGCCGGTCGATTTGAAGGTCGTCCTGAAGGACGCCCGGAAGGTCGCGCTGAAAGGTTAGGCGGTGGGGGCACTCGCGTGGCCCGGGCCCCAGCCGGTGGCAGCTTCGCCCCTTACGAAGGCCGCAAACGCACAGCGCGATAATCGCTGGCCCGCTTCACAAAGGGCGTGCCCTTCATCAAAAAAGCGCCCTCAATGGGCGCTTTTTTTTGGGCCAAAATGGACCTCACCGGGTTTTAATCTTTGGCTCTGGTCTTATGTCTCTGGTCTTTTATCCCGCTACTTTTCGAGCCAAATGCGCCAGCGCTTCTTCCACTTGGTCCACCAACACCAAGCACAGGTCGCCGGGTTCGAGGCGGCCCAGGGCCAAGTCGATGGCGTTGAATTCGCCTTGGACTTCGTC
>CAILKX010000090.1 GCA_903834975.1 uncultured Curvibacter sp. | reverse complement strand
GGCGGCAAGGCCATCAAGGCCGAAGTGCCGTTGTCGGAAATGTTCGGTTACTCCACTACCCTGCGCTCCATGTCGCAGGGCCGTGCAACGTACACGATGGAATTCAAGCATTACGCGGAAGCTCCGCGCAACGTGTCTGAAGCCATCATGGCTTCGCGCGCCAAGTAATTGAGAAGTTGTCTGCGACGGTGTGCCGCCCTGTTCCCGTGCGGGGCGAACCAGCAACATCGTGCAGACATAAAACCAATACACGGGAATTAGCTCTTTGGAGAACGTTATATGGGTAAAGAAAAATTCACACGTACCAAGCCTCACGTCAATGTGGGCACTATTGGCCACGTTGACCACGGCAAGACCACGCTGACTGCGGCCATCACCTCGGTGCTGGCAGCCAAGTTCGGTGGAACCGCTCGTGCTTACGACCAGATCGATGCGGCACCGGAAGAAAAAGCCCGCGGCATTACCATCAACACCGCCCACGTGGAATACGAAACGGCCAACCGCCATTACGCCCACGTCGATTGCCCCGGACACGCCGACTATGTGAAGAACATGATCACTGGCGCTGCCCAAATGGACGGCGCTATCCTGGTTTGCTCCGCTGCTGACGGCCCCATGCCCCAGACCCGCGAGCACATCCTGCTGGCCCGTCAGGTTGGCGTGCCTTACATCATCGTGTTCCTGAACAAGTGCGACATGGTGGACGACGCCGAACTGCTCGAACTCGTTGAAATGGAAGTGCGCGAGCTGCTGGACAAATACGATTTCCCCGGCGATCAGACCCCCATCATCCACGGCTCTGCCAAGCTCGCCCTCGAAGGCGACAAGGGCGAACTGGGCGAAGGCGCGATCATGAAGCTGGCTGAAGCGCTGGACACCTACATCCCCATGCCTGAGCGTGCAGTGGACGGTGCCTTCCTGATGCCCGTGGAAGACGTGTTCTCGATCTCCGGTCGCGGAACAGTTGTGACCGGCCGTATCGAACGCGGTGTGGTCAAGGTCGGCGAAGAAATCGAAATCGTCGGTATCGCTGATACACAAAAGACCACCTGCACCGGCGTGGAAATGTTCCGCAAGCTGCTGGACCAGGGTCAAGCCGGCGACAACGTCGGTATTCTGCTGCGCGGCACCAAGCGCGAAGATGTGCAGCGCGGCCAAGTGCTGTGCAAGCCCAATTCGATCAAGCCTCACACCCACTTCACTGGCGAGATCTATGTCTTGTCCAAGGATGAGGGCGGTCGCCACACTCCTTTCTTCAACAACTACCGTCCCCAGTTCTACTTCCGTACCACGGACGTGACCGGTGCGATCGAGTTGCCAGAAGGCAAGGAAATGGTCATGCCTGGTGACAACGTGTCGATCACCGTCAAGCTGATCAACCCCATCGCCATGGAAGAAGGCCTGCGCTTCGCCATCCGCGAAGGCGGTCGTACCGTAGGCGCCGGTGTGGTTGCCAAGATCATTGCCTAAGAGTCACTGAAGGGGTATAGCTCAATTGGCAGAGCGTCGGTCTCCAAAACCGAAGGTTGTAGGTTCGATTCCTACTGCCCCTGCCACTTGAGTGTGGCGCCCGCGAAATCCCCGATTTCGCAACACGCAAAGCCCGTCACAACCTGACGGGCTTCGGTGTCTCAAGAGCAACGATGGTTGAAAGTGAATTTGGCCCAAGATGGCAAGTACTCATGTAGAAACAGTCAGCACTGGTGCTGACAAAGCCAAGCTCGCGGCTGCGCTGGCGCTGGTGGTGGTCGGCTTAACCGCCTATTACTTCTTGGCTTCCCAAGGGCAGTTGGTGCAGTGGGGCGCTTTGTTGGTGCTGCTTGCTTTGGCGGCGGCTGCGTTCTTGTCGTCCGAAACGGGGCGCCAATTGATTGCCTTCGGCCGTGAATCCGAGCGTGAAGTGCGCAAAGTGGTGTGGCCGACGCGCAAAGAGGCCACTCAGATGACGGCCTATGTGTTTGGCTTTGTGGTCATCATGGCGCTGTTTTTGTGGGTCACCGACAAGACCATTGACTGGGTCTTTTTCGATTTGATTTTGGGTTGGAGAAAATAATGACCGACGCGATCACCGAGGCAACGACCGAAGTTTCGGAAAATACCAACACGGGCGTGTTGGCGGCGCCGGCCCATCCCGATCTGCGCTGGTACGTGGTCCATGCTTATTCGGGCATGGAAAAAGCCGTTGAACGCAACATCTTGGAGCGCATCAACCGCGCGGGCATGCAAAGCAAATTTGGCCGGATTCTGGTTCCCACTGAAGAAGTGGTCGAGATGAAGAATGGCCAACGCCGCACCACCGAGCGCCGTTTCTTCCCAGGCTACGTGCTGGTCGAAATGATCATGGACGACGAGTCTTGGCACTTGGTCAAGCACACCAACAAGGTCACTGGCTTTGTGGGTGGTGCGAAGAACCGTCCTGTGGCCATTTCCCAGGCTGAAGTGGAGAAAATTGTCGGCCAGATGAAAGAAGGCTCGGACAAGCCGCGCCACAAGGTGGAATTCCAAGTGGGCGAATATGTCCGTGTCAAGGAAGGCCCTTTTACCGACTTCAATGGGTCGGTCGAAGACGTCAACTACGAAAAGAACAAAGTCCGTGTGTCGGTCACCATTTTTGGTCGCTCGACGCCGGTTGAATTGGACTTCAACCAGATCGAAAAGACCTGATTGTTGTTTTGAACCATTTGGCTGGTCTGTCTAACGATGGCCAGTTGCCCCACTTACCGACTCGGTGGGGCGTCCAATCCAAGAGTTGTTAACCCCGGGAAGCCAAAGGCCTAAAAGCCAAGGCGTTTGACCCGCAAGGAGAAAAGCATGGCGAAGAAAATCGTCGGTTTTGTGAAGCTGCAAGTGCCAGCTGGCAAGGCCAACCCCTCACCACCGATTGGTCCCGCATTGGGCCAACGCGGTTTGAACATCATGGAGTTCTGCAAGGCGTTTAACGCGCAGACTCAAGGCGTAGAGCCCGGACTGCCACTGCCCGTGGTGATCACGGCTTTCGCTGACAAGAGCTTTACCTTCATCATCAAGACGCCCCCTGCGACGACCTTGATCAAGAAGGCCATCAAGCTGGACAAGGGCTCTGCGCGCCCTCACGCTGACAAAGTGGGCAAAATCACCCGCGCTCAGCTCGAGGAAATCGCCAAGACCAAAATGAAGGACATGAACGCGGCCAGCGTTGATGCCGCTATTCGCACCATTGCCGGTTCCGCACGCTCCATGGGCGTGACGGTGGAGGGTCTGTAATGACAAAGCTCACCAAAAAAGCTAAAGCCTTGCAAGGCAAGGTTGATACCAACAAGCTGTACGCTTTGAACGACGCCATCACCTTGGTGAAAGAGTGCGCCACCGCCAAGTTCGATGAATCCATCGACGTGGCCGTTCAGCTCGGCATTGACGCCAAGAAGTCTGACCAAGTGGTGCGCGGCGCCGTCGTGTTGCCCAATGGCACCGGCAAAACCAAGCGCGTTGCGGTGTTTGCTCAAGGCGCCAAGGCGGACGAAGCCCGTGCTGCGGGCGCCGACGTGGTCGGTATGGACGACTTGGCTGCGCAAGTCAAAGCCGGTGACATGCCTTTTGACGTGGTCATTGCGGCACCCGACGCCATGCGCGTCGTCGGTACTTTGGGTCAAATTTTGGGCCCCCGTGGCCTGATGCCTAACCCCAAGGTGGGCACCGTGACTCCGGACGTGGCAACGGCGGTCAAGAACGCCAAGGCGGGTCAAGTGCAATTCCGTGTCGACAAGGCCGGTATTGTTCACTCCACCATTGGTCTTCGCTCATTCGACACCGACAAGTTGCAAGGCAACTTGGCTGCTTTGGTGGACGCTTTGAACAAGGCCAAACCGGCCTCGAGCAAAGGGGTTTACCTGCGCAAAGTGGCCGTCTCGTCCACCATGGGCGTGGGCGTTCGCGTCGACACACAAACCATCGCTGGCTGATCTTCAGTCGGTGAGCAGAAATCGCCGGAGGGCTTGCTCTCTGGTGTGGTGGGCTCTGTAGAGAGTGACAACGCAAGGCGTTGCTCAACACAGAGGCCATCCAAGACCGTTGGTAGGGGAGGTCGTTTTAAACGACAGCCCTTTAAACCCGTCAGGGGCCAACGCAGATGGCGATCCCACTGTTCCAAACAGTTGGTCGCTGCAACTAGGCGCGTAGCGGGCATGTTGCCCAATACGCATAAAAAGGAGTTAGACCTTGAGTCTGAATCGCAGTGAGAAAGAAGCGGTCATTTCTGAAGTGACCAGCCTCGCCGCAAAAGCTCAAACGCTGGTGATCGCGGAATACCGTGGCATCACGGTCGCTGACATGACCAAACTGCGCGTTGACGCTCGCAGCAAAGGCGTGACCCTGAGTGTGTTGAAAAACACCCTGGCTCGCCGTGCTGTGACGGGCAGCTCGTTTGAGGTTGTCGCCGACCAGATGACCGGTCCGCTGATCTATGGCTTCTCAGAAGACGCTGTGGCCGCCGCTAAGGTGGTGGCCGACTTCGCGAAAACCAACGACAAGTTGGTGATTCGAGCTGGCGCCATTTCTGGCAAAGCTTTGGATGTCAACGGCGTTAAGCAATTGGCCAACATTCCTTCTAAGGAAGTGTTGCTGGCCCAGTTGTGCGGCTTGTTGATGTCGCCGATTGCTCGCACCGCCGTGGTGTTGGGTGCTTTGGCGGCCAAAAAAGGCGAAGGCACAGGTGCCGGTGACAGCGTTGCTGCTGAACCCGCGCCAGCCGAAGCTGCAGCCGCTTAAAGCGGACGCAGTGTATTAACCAATTGTTAGGAAATTAAAAATGGCATTCGATAAAGACGCATTTTTGACCGCACTGGACAGCATGTCGGTCATGGAACTCAACGACCTGGTGAAAGCCATCGAAGAGAAATTTGGTGTGAGCGCAGCCGCTATGGCCGCTCCTGCTGCAGGTGGCGGCGGTGCTGCTCCTGCTGCTGCTGAAGAAAAGACCGAGTTCAACGTGGTCTTGCTTGAAGCGGGCGCCAACAAGGTGTCGGTCATTAAGGCCGTTCGCGAAATCACCGGTCTGGGCTTGAAAGAAGCCAAGGACATGGTTGACGGCGCTCCCAAGGCCGTTAAAGAAGCCGTGTCCAAGGCCGACGCCGAAGCCGCCAAGAAAAAGCTCGAAGAAGCTGGCGCCAAGGTCGAACTCAAGTAATTGGGTTTTGCTCAGAGGCTGGAGTGTCCCAAAGGGCCTCCAGCCTTTGGTGCTTTGAAATTTAGGGCTTTTAAGAGCGCACCCAAAAGCCGAAGGGCCTTGCCCCTCGTTTTTTGAGTGCCTTCTTAACAAGAAGGTACCTTGGTTCGGACAGTGTGCAACGCACTGTTGTCAGCCAGGGTTGGTAGTGGCCAACCACCAAGCTCACGTTGGTTCTCATGTCTTTGCCCGGAGATTTAATGGCTTACTCATTTACCGAACGCAAACGCATCCGCAAGAGTTTTGGCACACGCCCGAGCGTGCTCGAAGTGCCTTATCTGTTGCAGATGCAAAAGGACGCGTACACCGCTTTCTTGCAAGCAAACGTTGCCCCTAAAAAACGCACCAATGAAGGTCTGCAGGCCGCATTTGAAGCCGCCTTCCCGATCATCTCGCACAACGGTTTTGTCGAGATGAAGTTTGTTGAATACAACTTGGCCAAGCCCGCCTTCGACGTGCGCGAATGCCAGACCCGCGGCTTGACTTACGCTTCGGCAGTGCGCGCCAAGGTGCAGTTGTTCATCTACGACCGCGAGTCGTCGACCAGCACCTCCAAGGTCATCAAGGAAGTGAAAGAGCAAGAGGTTTACATGGGCGAAGTGCCCCTGATGACCGACAAAGGCTCTTTCATCATCAACGGCACCGAGCGCGTCATCGTGTCTCAGTTGCACCGCTCACCCGGCGTGTTCTTTGAACACGACAAGGGCAAAACCCACAGCTCGGGCAAGTTGCTGTTTTCGGCCCGCGTGATCCCTTACCGCGGCTCTTGGCTCGACTTTGAATTCGACCCCAAAGACCTGCTGTACTTCCGTGTTGACCGTCGTCGCAAGATGCCCGTCACCACGCTGCTCAAGGCCATCGGTTTGAACGCCGAATCCATCTTGGCGCACTTCTTCGTGAACGACAACTTCCGTTTGATGGACAGTGGTGCGCAAATGGAATTTGTGACCGAGCGCCTGCGCGGTGAAGTGGCTCGCTTTGACATCACCGACAAGTCGGGCAAAGTCATTGTGGCCAAAGACAAGCGCATCACCGCACGCCACACCCGCGAACTCGAGCAATCGGGCACCACGCACATCAGCGTCCCTGAAGACTTCCTGATCGGCCGTGTCGTGGCGCGCAACATCATCGACCCTGAAACGGGCGAATTCATTGCCAAGGCCAACGACGAGTTGACCGAAGTGCTGTTGAAAAAACTGCGCAGCGCTGGCATCAAAGACCTGCAAGCCATCTACACCAACGAGCTGGATCAAGGCGCCTACATTTCGCAAACCCTGCGCACCGATGAAACCACGGACGAATTTGCCGCCCGCGTCGCCATCTACCGCATGATGCGTCCTGGCGAACCCCCGACCGAAGACGCCGTCCAAGCCTTGTTCCAACGCTTGTTCTACAACCCCGACACCTACGACTTGTCGCGTGTTGGCCGCATGAAGTTCAACGCCAAAGTGGGCCGTCCTGAATCCACTGGCCCCATGGTCTTGACCAACGAAGACATTTTGTCGGTGGTCAAAATCTTGGTCGACTTGCGCAACGGCAACGGTGAAGTTGACGACATTGACCACTTGGGCAATCGCCGTGTGCGTTGCGTCGGCGAGTTGGCCGAAAACCAATACCGCACCGGTTTGGCGCGCATCGAAAAGGCGGTCAAGGAGCGCTTGGGTCAAGCCGAGCAAGAGCCTTTGATGCCACACGACCTGATCAACTCCAAGCCCATTTCTGCGGCTCTGAAAGAGTTCTTTGGTGCCTCTCAACTGTCGCAGTTCATGGACCAGACCAACCCCTTGGCCGAAATTACCCACAAGCGCCGCGTCTCGGCCTTGGGCCCAGGTGGTTTGACCCGCGAACGTGCTGGCTTTGAAGTGCGCGACGTGCACGTGACCCACTACGGCCGCGTCTGCCCGATTGAAACGCCTGAAGGTCCTAACATTGGCCTGATCAACTCGCTGGCTTTGTATGCCCGCTTGAATGAATACGGTTTCATTGAAACCCCTTACCGTCGCGTGATCGACGGCAAGGTCACCATGGAAATCGACTACCTGTCGGCGATCGAAGAAGGCAAGTACGTGATTGCCCAGGCCAATGCGGCCTTGGACAAAGACGGCTTGTTGACCGGTGACTTGGTCTCTGCCCGTGAAAAGGGTGAATCCACGTTGGTGCCAGCCGAACGCGTGCAGTACATGGACGTGTCGCCCGCTCAGATCGTCTCCGTGGCGGCCTCCTTGGTGCCGTTCTTGGAGCACGATGACGCCAACCGCGCGTTGATGGGTGCCAACATGTCACGCCAAGCCGTGCCGGTGTTGCGCCCTGAGAAACCCATGGTCGGCACCGGGATCGAGCGCGTTGCCGCGGTCGATTCGGGTACCGTGGTCACGGCCAACCGCGGCGGCGTGGTCGACTATGTCGACGCCACCCGCATCGTGGTGCGCGTGAACGACGCCGAAGCGGTGGCGGGTGAAGTCGGTGTGGACATTTACAACTTGATCAAGTTCCAACGTTCCAACCAAAACACCAACATCCACCAACGCCCCATCGTCAAAAAGGGCGATGTGTTGGCCAAGGGCGATGTGATTGCCGACGGCGCTTCGACCGACCTGGGCGAAATCGCCATCGGTCAAAACATGCTGATCGCCTTCATGCCATGGAACGGCTACAACTTCGAAGACTCGATCTTGATCTCCGAGCGCGTGGTCGCTGATGACCGCTACACCTCGATTCACATCGAAGAGTTGGTGGTCATGGCGCGTGACACCAAGCTGGGCGCGGAAGAAATCTCCCGCGACATCCCCAATTTGGCTGAAACCCAGCTGAACCGCCTGGACGATTCGGGCATCATCTTTGTCGGCGCTGAAGTGCAGCCAGGCGACGTGTTGGTTGGCAAGGTCACCCCCAAGGGCGAGACCACGTTGACCCCCGAAGAAAAACTGTTGCGCGCCATCTTCGGCGAAAAAGCCAGCGATGTGAAAGACACCTCGTTGCGCGTGGACCAAGGCTCGCAAGGCACGGTCATCGACGTGCAAGTGTTCACCCGTGAAGGCATTACCCGCGACAAGCGCGCTCAACAAATTATTGACGATGAGTTGAAGCGCTTCCGTTTGGATTTGAACGACCAGTTGCGCATCGTTGAAGCCGACGCTTTTGCGCGTATCGAAAAACTGCTGTTGAACCGCGCTGCCAACGGCGGCCCCAACAAGTTGACCAAGGGCAGCAAGATTGACGCCGCCTACTTGGCTTCGGTCGAGAAGTTCCACTGGTTTGACATCCGTCCTGCCGAAGATGAAGTCGCCGCGCAACTCGAGTCCATTAAGAACTCGCTGGAGCAAACCCGCCACAGCTTCGACTTGGCTTTTGAAGAAAAGCGCAAAAAACTCACCCAAGGCGACGAGTTGCCCGCCGGTGTGTTGAAGATGGTCAAGGTCTACTTGGCTGTCAAGCGCCGTTTGCAGCCAGGGGACAAGATGGCCGGCCGTCACGGCAACAAGGGCGTGGTCTCCAAGATCGTGCCGGTGGAAGACATGCCTTACATGGCCGATGGCACCCCAGCGGACATCGTCTTGAACCCCTTGGGCGTTCCTTCCCGCATGAACGTGGGTCAGGTGCTGGAAGTGCACTTGGGTTGGGCCGGCAAGGGCATTGGCCAACGCATTGGTGACATGCTGCAGGCCGAAAGCCGTGTGGCCGAACTGCGCCAATTCATGGAAGAGCTCTACAACTCGACCGGTCGCAAGGAAGAACTGTCCTTGTTGAGCGACGACCAAGTGCTCGAAATGGCCGAAAACCTGAAGTCGGGTGTGCCTTTCGCCAGCCCCGTGTTTGACGGTGCCGCCGAAGAAGACATCCGCGCCATGCTGAAGTTGGCTTACCCCGACGACATCGCCACGGCCAAGGGCTTGACGGCCACCCGCACCCAAGCCAACCTGATCGATGGTCGCACCGGCGAATCGTTCGAGCGTCCCACCACCATTGGGTACATGCACTTCTTGAAACTGCACCATTTGGTCGACGACAAGATGCACGCTCGCTCCACCGGTCCTTACTCCTTGGTCACGCAACAACCGCTGGGCGGCAAGGCCCAGTTCGGTGGTCAGCGTTTCGGGGAAATGGAAGTCTGGGCGCTGGAAGCTTATGGCGCCTCTTACGTGTTGCAGGAAATGCTCACCGTCAAGTCCGACGACGTGCAAGGCCGTACCAAGGTGTACGAAAGCATTGTCAAGGGCGAACACGCCATCGAAGCCGGGATGCCGGAATCGTTCAATGTGTTGGTCAAGGAAATCCGTTCCTTGGGTCTCGACATTGAACTCGAACGTTCTTAAGCAAGAAAAGGATAGAGTTTTATGAAATCCCTACTCGACCTGTTCAAGCAATTCACGCCGGATGAGCACTTTGATGCCATCAAAATCGGCATGGCCTCTCCTGAAAAGATCCGTTCGTGGTCTTTTGGTGAGGTGAAAAAACCTGAAACCATCAACTACCGCACCTTCAAGCCCGAGCGCGATGGTCTTTTTTGCGCCAAGATCTTTGGCCCCATCAAAGACTATGAATGCTTGTGCGGCAAGTACAAACGCCTGAAACACCGTGGCGTGATTTGCGAAAAATGCGGCGTTGAAGTGACCCAAACCAAGGTGCGTCGCGAGCGCATGGGCCACATCGATTTGGCCGCGCCTTGCGCCCACATCTGGTTCCTGAAGTCCCTGCCTTCGCGCTTGGGCTTGGTGCTCGACATGACCCTGCGCGACATCGAACGCGTGCTGTACTTTGAAGCCTATGTGGTGACCGACCCCGGCATGACCCCGCTGAAGAAGTTCAGCATCATGTCCGAAGACGAGTTCGACGCAAAGCAAAAAGAGTTCGGCGATGAGTTCGTCGCCAAGATGGGCGCAGAAGGCATCAAAGACCTGCTCGAAGCCATCGACATCGAATCCGAAATCGAGCGCCTGCGGGGCGACTTAACCGGTTCCGAAGTCAAAATCAAGAAGAACGCCAAGCGCCTCAAGGTCTTGGAAGCCTTCAAGAAGTCGGGCATCAAGCCCGGTTGGATGGTGCTCGAAGTGCTGCCCGTGTTGCCACCGGACTTGCGTCCCTTGGTGCCGCTGGACGGTGGCCGCTTCGCCACGTCGGATTTGAACGACCTGTACCGCCGCGTCATCAACCGCAACAGCCGTTTGCGCCGCTTGTTGGAACTGAAAGCGCCTGAAATCATTGCCCGCAATGAAAAGCGCATGTTGCAAGAAGCCGTCGACAGCTTGCTGGACAACGGCCGCCGTGGCAAGGCCATGACGGGCGCCAACAAGCGTGCCCTCAAGTCGTTGGCCGACATGATCAAAGGCAAGAGCGGTCGTTTCCGTCAAAACTTGCTGGGCAAACGTGTCGACTACTCCGGTCGTTCGGTCATTACCGTGGGCCCGACCCTCAAGTTGCATCAGTGCGGTTTGCCCAAGCTGATGGCGCTCGAATTGTTCAAACCTTTCATCTTCTCGCGCCTCGAATCCATGGGCATCGCGACCACCATCAAGGCCGCCAAGAAGGAAGTTGAAATGGGCACCCCCGTGGTGTGGGACATTTTGGAAGAGGTCATCAAAGAACACCCGGTCATGCTGAACCGTGCGCCCACGCTGCACCGTTTGGGCATCCAGGCCTTTGAGCCCATCTTGATCGAAGGCAAGGCCATTCAGCTGCACCCCTTGGTCTGCGCGGCCTTCAACGCCGACTTTGACGGTGACCAAATGGCCGTTCACGTGCCCTTGTCCGTCGAAGCCCAAATGGAAGCCCGCACCTTGATGTTGGCCTCCAACAACATCTTGTTCCCCGCTTCGGGCGAACCTTCCATCGTGCCATCGCAAGACGTGGTGCTGGGTCTGTACTACACGACCCGCGACCGCATCAATGCCAAGGGCGAAGGTTTGGTGTTCTCCGACGTGCCTGAAGTGCAACGTGCTTTTGACGCTGGCCAAGTCGACTTGACCGCCCGCGTGACCGTGCGCATTACAGAATGGGTCAAGAACAAGGTGACGGGCGAATTCACGCCCCACACCAGCCTGGTGGAAACCACGGCCGGCCGTGCACTGTTGTCAGAAATCTTGCCCAAGGGCTTGCCTTTCTCCAACATGAACAAGGCGCTGAAGAAGAAAGAGATCTCGAAGCTGATCAACGTCTCCTTCCGCAAGTGCGGTTTGAAAGAAACCGTGGTCTTTGCCGACAAACTGCTGCAAAACGGTTTCCGTTTGGCGACCAAGGCCGGCATCTCGATTTGCATCGACGACATGTTGGTGCCCACCGAGAAGCCCGAAATCATCGAACGCGCCGAAAAAGAAGTCAAAGAAATTCAACAGCAATATGTGTCGGGTTTGGTGACTTCGGGTGAACGCTACAACAAGGTGGTGGACATTTGGGGCAAGGCCGGTGACGAAGTCTCGAAGGTGATGATGGCCCAACTGGCCAAGCAAAAAACCATCGACCGCCATGGCAACGAAGTAGACCAAGAGTCTTTCAACTCCATCTACATGATGGCCGACTCGGGCGCTCGCGGCTCTGCCGCTCAGATCCGTCAGTTGGCTGGTATGCGTGGCCTGATGGCCAAGCCCGACGGCTCCATCATTGAGACCCCCATCACGGCGAACTTCCGTGAAGGTCTGAATGTGTTGCAGTACTTTATTTCGACCCACGGGGCTCGTAAGGGCTTGGCCGACACGGCTTTGAAGACCGCCAACTCGGGTTACCTGACCCGCCGATTGGTCGATGTGACGCAAGATTTGGTCGTCACCGAGCAAGATTGCGGAACCGGCAACGGCTCGCTGATGCGCGCCATTGTTGAAGGCGGTGAAGTCATTGAATCGCTGCGCGACCGCATCTTGGGCCGCACCTCCGCCGACGACATCTTGCACCCTGAAAACCGCTCGGTGCTGGCCAAGGCCGGTCAGATGCTGGACGAAGACCTGATCGAAGAGTTGGAAGCCGCTGGCGTTGACGAAGTGCGCGTGCGCACCGCGTTGAACTGCGACACCCGCTTTGGTTTGTGCGCCATGTGCTACGGCCGCGACTTGGGTCGTGGCGGTCTGATCAACCTCGGCGAAGCCGTGGGTGTGATCGCAGCGCAGTCCATCGGCGAACCTGGTACCCAGCTGACCATGCGGACCTTCCACATTGGGGGTGCCGCTTCACGTGCCGCCATCGCCTCGAGCGTGGAAGCCAAGTCGAATGGCGTGATTGGCTTCAATGCCACCATGCGCTACGTCAGCAACACCAAGGGTGAGTTGGTGGTCATTTCCCGCTCGGGAGAAATCGTCATTCAAGACGAACACGGCCGTGAGCGCGAACGCCACAAAGTGCCTTACGGTGCGATCTTGGCGGTCAAGGCCGATCAAACCATCAAGGCCGGCACCATTTTGGCCAACTGGGATCCGTTGACCCGTCCGATCATTACCGAATTCGCCGGTCAGGTGAAGTTCGAAAATGTCGAAGAAGGTCTGACGGTTGCCAAGCAGGTCGACGAAGTCACGGGCTTGTCGACCTTGGTGGTGATCGATCCGAAGCGTCGGGGTTCTGCCAAGGTGGTCCGTCCGCAAGTGAAATTGATCGACGCCTCTGGCGCCGAGGTCAAGATTCCTGGCACCGACCACGCGGTGACGATTGGCTTCCAAGTCGGCGCGCTGATCCAAGTGCGCGACGGTCAAGATGTGGGCCCTGGCGAAGTGCTGGCTCGCATTCCAATCGAAGGCCAAAAGACCCGCGACATTACGGGCGGTTTGCCCCGTGTGGCCGAGCTGTTCGAAGCCCGTACGCCCAAAGACAAGGGCACCTTGGCCGAGATGACCGGTACCGTGTCCTTCGGTAAAGAAACCAAAGGCAAGGTGCGTCTGCAAATCACCGACCCCGAAGGCAAAATCTGGGAAGAACTCGTGCCCAAGGAAAAGAACATCTTGGTGCACGAAGGCCAAGTGGTCAACAAGGGCGAATCGATTGTGGACGGCCCCGCCGACCCACAAGACATCCTGCGCTTGCTGGGCATCGAAGAACTCTCGCGCTACATCGTGGATGAAGTGCAAGACGTTTACCGTTTGCAAGGTGTGAAGATCAATGACAAGCACATCGAAGTGATCGTGCGTCAGATGTTGCGTCGCGTCGTCGTCGAAAACGCCGGCGATTCGAACTACATCGGCGGCGAACAAGTCGAGCGCTCCGAGATCTTGAACACCAACGAAGCCTTGTTGCGCGACGGCAAAGTGCCCGCCACGTACACCAACTTGTTGTTGGGCATTACCAAGGCCTCGTTGTCGACCGATTCGTTCATCTCGGCGGCTTCCTTCCAGGAAACCACCCGCGTCTTGACCGAAGCGGCCATCATGGGCAAACGCGACGAGTTGCGTGGCTTGAAGGAAAACGTCATTGTCGGCCGCTTGATCCCAGCCGGCACGGGCATGGCTTATCACCAAGCCCGCAAGGCCAAGGACTTGATGGACGACGCCGAGCGCCGTGCCATTGCCGAAGCCGAAGCCGCCGACCTGGCTTCCGATCAAGAAGCCCGTGAAGCCAGCGAAGGGGCTGCAGCCGAGTAATTCGGTTCAGTCTGGCTGATCCCTCCCCGCCGTGTCGTGCGAATGTCGTACGATCGGCGGGGACATTTTTTTGGAGAACCAGTCGATGGACGCGCAAGCCGTGGCCGTGGGGCCAGACACCGTAGAGGCAGGGGATGCGGCCGACACAGTGGATCGGGTGGGCAGCTTCGCCATTTGGGACCAGCCCTGGTGGGTTTGGCTGACCTTGGTTGGCTTGTTGTGCTGGGTCTTGGGTGCCAATAACCGCATCGTGCGCCTGCGCGCGGCAGCCCGCCAGGCTTTTGGTTTGTTGGAGTCGCAATGGTTCATGCACCTGGCTTGGATGGAGGTGCACGCCTCGGCCTCCGTCTTGCTGTTGGACGCATGGGCGCGTCCGGTGAGCATGGATTTAGAGCCCTTTAAAAAGGCCTTGCAAGCCGCCAAACTCAAACCGCTGGACCCCGATCTGATGCGCGCACTCAGTGCCGCTTGGACCGAAGTCAAGACCAAAATGGAAGATGTCAACGTGATTGGCACGCCCCCCCAGGCCTTGGTGGCTTTGTTGCAACAAGACCAGCTGGCGGTAGCGGCCTTCAACCAAGCGGTGGCGCAATACAACCAAGCCATTGGCCAATTTCCAGCCCTTTTATTGGCGAAACTTTTGAATTACCAACCTGCCGTTCCGATGGAATGGGTGCAAAACGACCCCAAATGAGTGTGAATTTGAGTGTGACTTCCGCACCGACCCCATCGGTCCCCCTCTGGCAGCAATTGCAACTCACCGCCCAGGTGTTGCAAGCGGTTCGCGGCGGCGCTTCCGCCACGCGTGCCTTGACGAACGTGCCTGCCGCCTTGCGGCCAGGGGTTCAGTCCTTGCTTTTTCATGTGCTCCGCGTGCTGGGTCAGGCCGAGGCCTTGCGCCGCAAACTCGCTCCCCGCAACCCGCCGCCGCCCGTTGATGCCTTGTTGTGCACTGCCCTGGCTTTGGCGCTGGACGCTGAGCAGGCGCCTTACGAACCCTTTACCTTGGTGGACCAAACCGTCGAAGCGGCCAAGCGCCAAAGTGCCACCCGGGGGCAAGCCTCGTTTGTCAATGCGTGTTTGCGCCGTTTTTTGAGGGAAGAGAACGAGTTGATGCAAAGCGTCGCGCAAGAGCCCGTGGCGCGTTGGAATCACCCGCGCTGGTGGATTGACCGTTTGCGCAAAGACCATCCCCAACACTGGCAAGGCATTTTGCAGACCAACGCGGGCCGTGCCAGCATGACCCTGCGCGTCAACACGGGTCAGCACGGCTGGCGTGATTACCAAGACTTGTTGGTGTCAGCGGGCAAGTCATCGGTGCGGGTCGGCGAACAGGCTTTGATGTTGCGCCAACCTTGCCACGTGGATGCATTGCCCGGTTTTTCTAGCGGGGCCGTTTCGGTGCAAGATGCCGGTGCGCAACTTGCGGCCCCCCTGCTCTTGCAAGGCCTCAGCGCCCCGACTGGCGAGCGTTTGAAGTTGCTCGATGCTTGCGCAGCACCCGGCGGCAAGACCGCCCACTTGCTCGAGCTGTTGCAAGCCAGCGGCACCGCGGCCGATGTCGTGGCGATGGACATCGATGCCGAGCGTTGCACCCGCATCGATGACACCTTGCGTCGTTTGAACCTGAATTCATCGACCGTCACGGCCCAAGTGCTGGTGGCCGACGCCCAAGCGCCCGCTCAATGGTGGGGCCCGAAAACCCCGAAAACGCTGTACGACGGCATTTTGCTCGACGCCCCCTGCACGGCCTCGGGCATTGTGCGCAGGCATCCCGATGTACGTTGGCTGCGCCGCGAAAGCGATGTGAACCAATTGGCGGTCATCCAGGCGGGCTTGTTGTCGGTGTTGTGGCCTTTGGTCAAACCCGGCGGCCAATTGCTTTATTGCACCTGCTCGGTATTTAAAGCCGAAGGCCAAGACCAAGTGGCGGCCTTTTTGCGCCACCATCCAGAGGCCCGGCTTGCCGAGTCGCCAGGGCATTTGCTGCCGGTTGCCGCTTGGAATCCCCTCAAATCCACCGATAATTCAAGCCAAGATGAGGCAATTGACCACGATGGATTTTTCTATGCCCTGCTGCAAAAAAGCCGGCAAAGTTGAAGCCGTGAAAGTCCTGCGTCAAGGGCTGTTCGGGTGGCTGGCTTTCATGGCATCGCTGGCTTTGATGGGGGGCCTTATCACCGGACCCGGCCCCGGAACCGGAACCGCTTGGGCTGCCGACGCGCCTGCCCCCAATGCCACAAATGCCTCTGGTGCTGCTAACCCATCTAACGCCTCTAATGCCTCGAACGCAAACAGCGCGCCCGCGGCCGCCACTTCAGCTGCCGCCTCATCGGGTGCGGGCATTGAAATCAACGAGGTTCGCTTAGAGCGAGGCGACGATCAAATCCTGCTGTCGGCCACCTTGCGTTTGGAGTTGCCGCCGTTGGTCATGGAAGCGGCCGAGAAGGGCATTCCGCTGTATTTTGTGGCCGAGGCCAACGTCTTGAAAAAGCGTTGGTATTGGTACGACAAACAGGTCAGTGCTGCCCACCGCTATTACCGCCTCGCGTTTCAACCGCTGACGCGTCGTTGGCGCTTGCAAGTGAGCAACACGCCCATCAACTACTCTGGCCTCGGGGTGACCTTGGGGCAAAGTTTTGACGATTTGGACGCGGCACTGGCCTCGGTCCGGCGCATCGCCAATTGGAAAATTGGGCCTTCAAAGGACGTGGCCGCGGATGGCAAAGAGGAATTAAATTTCAGCTTCAAGTTGGATGTCTCTCAACTGCCCAGGCCCTTTCAATTTGGCGTCAGCGACCGCGCAGACTGGAATTTGTCGGCCAACCAAACCTTGTTGCTGACACCGGAGTCGCTGCGTTGAGCGCGCCCGCCGCTTTGAACGTCGCCGTTTGGCAGACTTGGAGTTCACGCGCCGTTCGCATCTTGTTGGTGCTGGGTGCGGCAGTGGCGGTGATTTTGGGCTTGGTGCTGCTGTTCTTATTGACCCAGGCCACCAACAACCGAGAGCTTTACGAGCGCAACTATGTGCGGCTGTTTGCGCTCAACTTGGTGGTGGCGGGTTTGCTGTTGACGGTCATTGTGGGCGCTGGTTTGCGTTTGTACTGGCGGCTCAAGCAAGGGCGATACGGCAGTCAGTTGTTGGTGAAATTGGCGGCCATTTTTGCTTTTGTCGGCTTTGTGCCGGGCCTGCTGATTTATGGCGTGTCTTACCAATTCGTCTCCCGCTCGATTGAAAGCTGGTTCGATGTGAAAGTCGAAAGTGCCTTGTCGGCGGGCGTCAGTCTGGGACGCGCCTCACTCGACACCTTGTCAAGCGACTGGGCCAAAAAGACCCAAGTCGCCGCCGAGTCGATGCGCGATCTGGACGCCAACGCTTTGCCCATCGTCGTCGACCGCCTGCGCGAGCAGCTCGGCGCTGACGATGTGGTGGCTTGGTCGAGTGGCGGAAAACCAATGGCCAGCGCAGGCGCTTCGCGTTTTCAGCTCAGCCCAGAGCGGCCTTCTGCGAATGTGCTCAGGCGCTTGAAGACGGAGACCGCCGTGGCGTTGGTGGAGGGTTTGGACGAACTGGAGGCCGGTGCCGGCAACAGCGCAGAGCCGGGCGCTGGGGCGCACATTCGCGCCTATGCCTTGGTGCCTGCGGCGCACATGGGCTTGTTTGCGGAGCCCCGCATTTTGCAATTGACCGTGGCCATGCCGCGGGCTTTGGTGGCCAATGCTTTGGCCGTCGAAGTGGCCAACCGGGAGTACCAAGAGCGCGCTTTGGGGCGCGTGGGCCTGCAGCGCATGTACATCGCCACCTTGACCCTGAGCCTTTTCTTGGCCGTGTTGGGCTCCATCATTTTGGCGGTGGTGTTTGGCAACCAATTGGCCCGGCCCCTTTTGGTCTTGGCTGAAGGCGTGCGTGAGGTGACGCTGGGCAACCTCAGCCCCAAAGCCGCTTTGAGCAACAAAGACGAGTTGGGGGGCTTGACCCGGGCTTTTGCCGACATGACCCAGCAGCTTTTTGAGGCCCGAGCCACGGTTGATCAAACCATGAACGAGGTCAGCACCGCGCGTGCCAACTTGCAAACCATCCTCGACAACCTGACCGCCGGCGTGATGGTGTTCGATGAACACGGCCATCTGCTGTCCGCGAATCCTGGGGCCATGGCCATTTTGCGAGTGCCTTTGACCCCTTACCTGGGCAAAACCTTGGACCAGATTCCCAACCTGGGTTCCTTTGCTGAACGAGTGGACGCCCAACTCAAGGCCGTTTTAAGTGACCCGGTTCAACCCCATGGCACCGACCATTGGCAACAGTCCTTTGAGTTGAATCTGGGTGGTAACCTGAGTGGCTCGGTGCAGGGGGAGCCCCAACACCTGACCTTGGTGACCCGGGCGGCCGCTCTGCCCGGTCAAGCCCAATTGTTGGTGTTTGACGACATCACCGAGATCGTTTCTGCACAACGGGCACAGGCCTGGGGCGAAGTCGCCCGGCGCTTGGCCCATGAAATTAAAAACCCCTTAACGCCCATCCAGCTCTCGGCAGAACGCTTGGCCATGAAGCTTTCTGGCAAAGTGCCCGCCGCTGAACAAGCGGTCCTCACCAAGTCGGTCAAAACCATCGTCGATCAAGTCGACGCCATGAAGCGATTGGTGAACGAATTCCGAGATTACGCCCGCTTGCCCGCCGCGCAGCTGGAATCTTTGAACCTGAATGACTTGGTCACCGACGTGGTTCAGCTTTATGGCGCTGACCCGACGCAAGCCGATGCCCTCGGGGGGTTGCAGGTGCGCTTAGACACCCGCTGCCCGCCCATCTTGGGCGATGCCCAGCAGCTGCGGCAAGTCATTCACAACTTGCTGCAAAACGCGCAAGACGCCCAAGACACCCGCGTGGCGAGTGAGGCCGGCGACTCGGCTGATAAAACGGCGCCGGGGGTGGAAATCAGCACCCAGTGGAGCGAATCGTCTCAGCGCGTGCGCTTGGTGGTTCGAGACCACGGCGCCGGTTTTGCAGAAACCATTTTGAAGCGGGCCTTTGAGCCTTATGTGACCACCAAATCCAAAGGCACCGGTTTGGGTTTGGCGGTGGTTAAAAAAATTGTTGACGACCACGGCGCGCGCATTGATTTGTCGAACGTGGTCGAAGACAGCGCCGTCAAGGGAGCCAAAGTCTCGCTATCATTTAAGCCAGAACAGCCCCTTGAACCCCCAGCCTCCTGACGACCTGACAAAGAGTAAACGCAACAATGGCCAATATTTTGGTGGTGGACGACGAACTGGGTATCCGAGACTTGCTCTCTGAAATCTTGAATGACGAAGGTCATCAAGTGGAGCTCGCAGAAAATGCCGCGCAAGCGCGTGAAGCGCGTCAAAAGGCGGAATTCGATTTGGTTCTGTTGGATATTTGGATGCCCGATACCGACGGTGTTTCCTTGCTCAAGGAATGGGCGGCCAGCGCCACCCTGACCCTGCCCGTGATCATGATGAGCGGTCACGCCACCATCGAAACGGCTGTTGAAGCCACCCGCATCGGTGCATTTTCTTTCCTTGAAAAACCCATCACGTTGCAGAAATTGTTGAAGGCCGTGGAGCAAGGACTGGCCCGTGGCCAATTGCGAAAAGCGGCCTCTTCCGCCTCCGTGGGCACTTCACCGGCTTTGGCTTCGGCTTCTAGTCAAGGGGCGTCAGCCTGGGTGGGTGAGTCCGCACCGCCCTTGGGGGACGGTACCCCTTCAGCCGCCGCTTTGGTCGAAGATGCCGCCTTTCAAGCGTCAACGCCCACGCCCCCATCCCCCCCCACTTGGGCGCATTTTGAGTTGCCTTTGCGCGAGGCGCGAGACAGTTTCGAAAAAGCGTACTTCGAATACCACTTGGATAAAGAGCACGGCTCCATGACACGCGTTGCCGACAAGACCGGATTGGAGCGCACGCACCTTTACCGCAAGTTGCGCCAACTCGGGGTTGACTTGGGCCGAGCCAAAAAGGCCTGAGGCCCTGCCATGGTCAGCACGTTCGTCACTTGGTCGTCTCCCTTGGGCGAGTTGCGCTTGGGCGCCGACGACCTCGGGTTGACGGAAGTTTGTTTTTTAGGCACCCAGAAGACGGCATCAGCCAACACCCAAGGTTTGCCCCGCCCCACCGTCAAGCACGCTGTTTTGCAGCAGGCACAAGAAGAGCTGCATGAATTTTTCAACGGGAAAAGACGGGTTTTTAGTGTGCCCTTGAGCCTGCAAGGCACCCCATTTCAAAAAGCCGCTTGGGCGGCATTGCAGCAAATCCCTTGGGGCAAGACTTGGACGTATGGCCAGCAGGCGCAAGCCATGGGAAATCCAAGCGCCGTGCGTGCCGTTGGCGCGGCCAATGGACGCAATCCGGTGGCCATCATCGTCCCTTGTCACCGCGTAATAGGTGCCAATGGCCGACTAACGGGTTATGCCGGTGGCCTTCAAAACAAAGCGGCTTTGTTGGCTTTAGAGGCTTAGAGGGGATGGCTCTAGAAGTAGAAGGGCTGTTTTTTTAAAGCCGGTCTGAACCGGGCAGAAGGTTGACGATTCAACCCAAGAGGTTCAACAGGGCCGCTTCCCAAGTTCGGGCAAAACGGGGGGTATCGAACAAGGGGGCTTTTGAGCGACGGTCGTTCAGGCTGGCTTTCAATGCTTTCGTGCCATGGAGACCCCACTGAATGGCTTTGCTCACATAGTCTTGGCGGTCGCTGGCGATCAGTTCAGGGCTGTCCAGCGCGGTTAACAAGCTGGCGGCCATGCGGCTGCTGAAGCTGCGGCCAGGACAGGTCAGCACCGGCAAACCGGCCCACAGGGCATCGCTGGCGGTGGTGCCGGCGTTGTAGGGGCGCGTGTCCAAAAATAAATCGGCCAGGGTGTAACGGGCCAAATAAAGCGGGCGATTGGTGCGGGGTGCAAACACCAACCGCGACGGTGCGACGCCGCGTTGTTCGGCATGTTGCCGCCATTGCACTTGGCATTCTGCTTGGGCCTCAGGGTCGTCTGCCAACAACCACAGCACACTGTTCGGAACGCCACGCAAAATGGCCATCCAATCTTCAAATACCTCGGGGTTGATTTTGTAGGGGTTGTTGAAGCAACAAAACACAAAACCAGTTTCAGGCAAACCATTCGCTTGGCGCAGGCCTTGTAAGCGCAGCGCGGCAAATTCGCCGGGTGGGTTGTCGCTGCTTGCTTCGAGGGGATCAACCGCGCCTTGCACGTGGGGTCGTTGCCGGTCGTTCACTTGGTAGCAAGGCAAATACAGTATTTTTTCGGTGTAATGCACGGCCTCATGGGGGGGCACCAAGACCTCGTCGGCGACCAAATAATCCATGTACGGCGCGCCGGTCGTGCCAAGGTAGCCGATGTAACTGATTTGGAGCGGCGCCGCCCGCGCGGCAAAAACCCCCATGCGGTGTTGGCCTGTGAAGCCGCACAAATCCACCGCCACGTCCAGGCCCAAGGCCCGCGCTTGGCGGGCAATGTCGAGGTCGCTCAAGGAGTCCACGTCAAAAAAATGATCGAAGGCTTTTTGCAGCCTTGTTCGCATCGGGTCGCCCTCATTGCCGTCGGCATCCCGCGGCGGGGGCGACAAAGAAAAAGCAAAGGTCTCAAACTGTTCGCGGTCGTGCAACTCAAACCACTCTGCGGTCAAAAATGACACCGCATGTTCGCGAAAGTCGGGCGAAAAATACCCCACTTTGATGCGGCGTTTTGCCGCCGAATTTTCTGGAAACGTCGTCTGGGTCTCAGCGGCCTGCTTCGTGATCGGCCCCAGCCTTGGATTGGCTGGGTATTTATCCGCCACCCAAGTTTGCGCACAATGTTTTTGCAACGCCGGTGAGTCGCTCAGCGGCTGGTAAGAAAAAGGCGGCGAGGCTTGACGGCCGGCGCTCACCGCTTGGTCCAAAGCCAAGCGACGGGCCTCAAAGTCAGTCCAATTGCCCACATTTAACTGGGCGTACAAACGGATGCCGCTGAGGTACGCGTAATCGGGCCGAAGGGCAAGGGCACGTTCGTAAAGTGCCAACGCCTGTGGCAATTGCTTTTGCTCTTGTCGCACCACGCCGAGGTTGTAATAGGCCTCCGGGTAGTCGGCGTCCAAGGCCAAGGCGTGTTCAAAGCAAGCGATGGCTTGGGGCCATTGCTGCATTTCTTGAAAAACCACGCCGGCGTTGTAATGCGCTTGTGGCCATGTGGGTTGCAGCCCAATGGCTTTCTTGTACGCGTCCAAAGCCGCTGGCCATTGTTTGAGCAATTGCAGCACGTTGCCGCGGTTGTTGTGCGCCTCGCTGAAATCTGGCCGACAAAGCAGGGCACGGTCGTAGCAAGCCAAAGCGGCTTCCAGATCAGCTTGATCTTGGTGCAGCTTGCCCAGGTTGTAATGGCTGTCGGCGTGCGACGGGCCCCATCGAATGGCCTGTTCGTAGGCCTCTTTGGCTTCTTCAAGGCGCTTGAGCTCGCTCAGCACCAAGCCCCGGTTGTAGTGCGCATTGGCGTAGGCAGCTTGCAGCGCCAAGGCCTGGTCGTAGTGGTGCAAGGCCTCGTTCAACTGCCCCACCTCTTTTAGGACGTTTCCCAAGTTGTTGTGAGCCTCTGCCCATTGGGGATGCCTTTTCAAGGCCGACTCGTGGCTTTTTTGAGCCTCAGGCAGCCGCCCAAGTTGCTTCAAAACGATGCCCTGGTTGTTGTACGCCTGTGCGTATTCGGGATTCCTTCTGAGGGCCTCGGCGTAGTCGAGTAGAGCGGCTTCCCAGTGCGATAGGTCTTTGTGGGCGTTGCCGCGGTTGAAATAAAAGTCAGGCACCTCGGGGGCCAAAGCGATGGCTTTGTCATAGCAGGACAACGCGGCCGTTGATTGTCCCAGTGCATTCAATGCATTGCCCAAGTTGTTCCAGACCGTTGGATTTTGCGTGTCAATTTCCAAGGCTTTCTCGAACAAAGTCACGGCGGGTGTGAATTGCCCAATTTGCGCGCACAAGGTGCCCAAAAGCTGCAAAGCGTTGTAGTGAAACGGGTCATTGGCCAAAATGGCTTGGTAAGCCAGGGCCGCCGGCTCCCATTGACCTTGTTGGTGGAGCGCCAAGGCTTCTTGCAGCGCCCAATCGGCTGGTGGCGTTGGCGGCAGATGGGCGGGCAGGGGCGGGGAGCTCATGTGTGTTACAAATTCTAGGGGCTCTGCACGGAAGGGGCAAACCCTTGCCGCTTTTCTCTTGGCCTGAAAAGTGCTTTGTAACGCTCACCGGCCAATCACTTCCCGTGACGGGCCTGAAAAAAGGAAACTTCATGAGCATCAACAGCATCAATTCGGCCTCCAATGCCTGGAGCATGCTGGGTCAAACGCAAGGCGCTGGCAAGTCCAAAGCAACGGCCCCTAAGACGGCATTTACCTTGCCAGAAGCGCCCGTAGCTCCCAAGAAGAATGACGAAGCCTCGGCCCTGCAAAAGACCGTTCAAGGTTTGGTGGGCTTAAGCACTGGCGGTGTCTCTGGGGTAGGCACCTTGTTGAATCTCTTCGCCTGAACGCGCGATGACCAGCAGCCTCAGCGTCAGTTCGGCAGGCAGTGCTTGGGCCGCGCAGATCAAAACCATTGAAGACGCTGCCCTTGCCAGTGAAAAAAGTTTTGTCTCTGGTGCCTTGGGCAACACGGGCACAAGCATAAGCGTTGCAAGCTCACCCAACGCCGCAGTCCCTGACGCTAACCAAGGCATCACCAGCACGTCGGGAACGCCCAGTTCGGCGACCACTTGGCAATCCATCATCAGCGCGATTGAATCGGGGGGGACTTCCTCGGTAGGCTATTCCTCCAATTCGAATTCCAGCACCCACGCTTCAAGCGACACCCAAATCGGCAACTTGTTCAATTTGCTGGCCTAAAAAAGCAAAGCGTCTCGCTACAATCCGCCGGATTGAAGAGGATGCGAATGAAAAGTCTTTTTTCTTT
>CAILKX010000089.1 GCA_903834975.1 uncultured Curvibacter sp. | reverse complement strand
TGGGTAATTCAAGGCTCGCCGAATTGGAATGGCAAATGGAACCAGCAGTGGTACGGCGTCAAGCGCTTTTTTGAGTACTTGGAAACCAAGTCCTACAAAATGCACATTCGCGTGCTGCTGTCCAAATACCGCAGCTACACGCCTTGTCAAACCTGCGGCGGCGCACGTCTCAAAACGGAATCGCTGTTGTGGCGCATCGGCAATCAAGAAGCGGCCAATGCGGTCCTGTCGCCCAACGAGCGCTTCATGCCCGTGGGCGTTGATTGGTCGCGTGATCAATTAGCGGCCTTGCCCGGCCTGTCCTTGCACGACTTGATGCTGCTGCCTTTGGATCAGTTGCGTCGTTTCTTTGATTTGGCTTTTGGTCCTTTGGTCGAACTCACCGCATCGGCCGAGCACCAAACACTGAAGTTGTTGCATGAAGAAATCAGCACCCGGTTGAAATACCTGTGTGACGTGGGCATTGGTTATTTGACCTTGGACCGCCAAAGCCGCACCTTGTCCGGCGGCGAGGTCCAGCGCATCAACCTGACCACCGCCTTGGGCACCTCCTTGGTCAACACCTTGTTTGTGTTGGATGAGCCCAGCATTGGCTTGCATCCGCGCGACATCAACCGCATTACCGAAGCCATGCACCGCTTGCGCGATGCTGGCAACACCTTGGTGGTCGTCGAGCACGACCCCGCGGTCATGTTGGCCGCCGACCGCATGATTGACATGGGCCCTGGCCCCGGCGAACGCGGCGGCCAAATCGTGTTTGACGGCAGCACCGAAGCGCTGCGTCAAGCCAACACCTTGACCGGGCAGTATTTGGGCGCGCGCAAACAAGTCGGCATGGGTTTCAAGCGCGTTGTCAGCGAAAACACGCACCGGCTGATTTTGGAAGGTGTGCGAGAGCACAACTTGAAAAACATCAGCATCGAAATTCCATTGCAACGCCTGGTTTGCGTGACGGGTGTTTCAGGCTCGGGCAAATCAAGCTTGATCCAAGACGTGTTGGCACCCGCCTTGATGCGTCATTTCGGCAAAACCACCGAAACCCCCGGTTTGCACGACCGCCTGTTGGGCGCTGACCACTTGAGCGACGTGGTGTTTGTGGACCAGTCCCCGATCGGCAAAACCGCGCGTTCCAATCCTGCCAGTTACGTTGGGGCGTGGGACGCCGTGCGCGAAATTTTTGCAACCGCGCCGCTGTCCAAACAGCGCAGCTACACCGGCAGTAAATTCAGTTTCAACAGCGGCGATGGCCGTTGCCCGCTGTGCGGTGGCTCTGGTTTCGAACATGTGGAAATGCAGTTTTTATCGGACGTTTATTTGCGCTGCCAAGACTGCAATGGCCAGCGCTACCGCCCTGAAATTCTGGAAGTCAAAATCGAGCGCGGTGGTCGCGCTTTGAGCGTCGCCGATGTGTTGGATTTGACCGTCAGTGAAGCGGCGCTGTTGTTTGCCAATGACCGCGATGTCTTGCGGGCCTTGCAGCCCATTGTCGACGTGGGGTTGGAATACGTGAAACTCGGCCAACCTGTGCCCACCTTGTCTGGTGGCGAAGCGCAGCGTTTGAAGCTCGCGGGCTTCTTGGCCGAGGCGGCCAAATCAGCGGCCTCAAGTCGCCAACCACTGGCCCGCAAAGGGACCTTGTTTTTGTTTGATGAGCCCACGACGGGCCTGCATTTTGACGACATTGCCAAACTGATGCGTTCCTTGCGCAAGCTGCTCGATGCGGGGCATTCTTTGTTGGTGATTGAGCACAACTTAGACGTCATTCGCGCCAGTGACTGGCTGATTGACCTCGGCCCCGAAGGGGGCACAGCGGGCGGTTGGATTGTGGCTGAAGGCACACCAGAATCGGTGCGCGCCCACGCCACCTCACACACCGGCCAAGCCCTGCGCGAATACGACCAAAGCATGCGTTTGGGTGACTACGCCGTGGGTGAAGTCAATGAGGACAGCCCCGTTGTATATAAGTCTGCGCCAGCGCGAGTGGTGTCGCCGCCTCTAGAGGCGATTCAAATCGTCAACGCCCGTGAGCACAATTTAAAAGGCCTGTCGGTGGACATTCCACGCGGCAAATTCAGCGTCGTGACGGGCGTCAGTGGCTCGGGTAAATCGACCCTTGCTTTTGATATTTTGTTCAACGAAGGCCAGCGCCGTTACCTGGAGAGTCTGAACGCTTATGCCCGCAGCATCGTGCAGCCGGCTGGGCGTCCAGAAGTGGATGCGGTGTTTGGCATCCCACCCACGGTGGCCATTGAGCAACGCCTGTCTCGTGGCGGGCGCAAATCGACCGTGGGGACCACCACCGAAGTCTGGCATTTTTTGCGTTTGTTGTATGTCAAGTTGGGCGTGCAGCATTGCGTGCACGACGGTGCGGCGGTGCAGCCGCAAACACCCGACAGCATTGCCGCACAATTGCTGAAGAACTTCCGTGGCCAACACATTGGCTTGTTATCGCCTTTGGTCATCAACCGCAAGGGCGTCTACACCGAGTTGGCCGATTGGGCCCGCCCGCGTGGCTTCACGCACCTGCGTGTTGATGGTCAGTTTTTACCGACGACGGGTTTTCCGCGGATTGACCGTTTCAAAGAACACACCATCGAGTTGCCCGTCTTGAGCCTGGACGTGAAGCCTGAAAATGAAGCGCTGCTGCGCGAAGGCTTGGCCAAAGCCTTGGAACACGGCAAGGGCGTGGTGCATGTGCTCAGTCAACTCGAGGGGCTGGCGGCTGCCATGGAAAGTGGCGCCAGCACAGCCACCTTGGGGGTTTTGCAGGTGTTCTCGACCAAACGGGCTTGTCCGGTTTGTAGCACCAGTTACGCCGAGTTAGACCCGCGTTTGTTTTCCTACAACAGCAAGCACGGCTGGTGCCCCGACTGTGTGGGCACGGGCTTGCGCTTGAGCAAGGAACAGCGCAAAGCCTTGGACGATTCGGTGCGCGACGACGACCACAAAGGCCGCGAGCAAACTTTTGCAGAAGCCGAAGTCGAAGACCTCGTCGACGAAGCCTGCCCAAGCTGTCAGGGCACTCGCTTGAACGCCACGGCCCGCGCCGTGACCTTTGCCAAGGTGGGCATCACCGACACCGCACGCTTGTCGGTCAAAGACGTCCACACTTGGGTGGACGCTTTGGCCTTAGAAGACGAGTTGACGCCCCGTGAGCGAGAAATTGCGCGCGACCTCATTCCTGAAATCAAAAGCCGCTTGAACTTCTTAGAAGAAGTCGGTCTGGGTTATTTGACGCTGGACCGCGGCGCTCCGACCTTGAGCGGCGGTGAGGCCCAACGCATCCGATTGGCGGCGCAGCTCGGCAGCAACTTGCAAGGCGTCTGCTATGTACTCGACGAGCCCACCATTGGCCTGCATCCGCGTGACAACCAAATTCTGCTCAAGGCCTTGCAGACCTTGAGCGACAAGGGCAACACCTTGGTGGTGGTCGAACACGATGAAGACACGATTCGCCAAGCCGATCACATCATCGACATCGGCCCCGGCGCTGGCAAACGCGGCGGTCGTTTGGTGGCGCAGGGCACAGCGGCCGAGGTGTCGGCGGTGGCCGATTCGGTGACGGGTCGCTACCTGCGACAAGCCATTCAGCACCCGATTGGCCTGCGCCGTTTGGTGAATCAAGAACTGGATTGGTTAAGCGTGCGCCAGGCCCAGTTGCACAACCTCCAAAATGTCAATTTGCAGTTGCCCTTGAAGCGCTTGGTGGCCGTCACCGGCGTGTCGGGCTCGGGCAAATCCACCCTGGCGCGTGATGTCTTGTTGGCCAATGTCCAGACTTTGGTGGCCCAGCGATCCACCAAGGCCGGGCGCGAGGCCATGGCCGCTGGCCAAATACCCAAGCCCGTGGGTTGCGCGGAAGTGAGCGGTTATGAAACCATCGACCGGGTGTTGGAAGTGGACCAAACACCGATCGGTAAAACCCCCCGCAGCTGCCCGGCCACATACATTGGTTTTTGGGACACGATTCGCAAGTTATTTGCGGAAACCCTGGAGGCCAAAGCGCGTGGTTATGCGGCGGGTCGATTCTCGTTTAATACCGGCGAAGGGCGTTGCCCTGCCTGCGAAGGCGCGGGGGTCCGAACCATCGAAATGAGCTTCTTGCCCGACGTCAAAGTGTTGTGCGAAACCTGCCACGGGGCCCGCTTCAACCCCGAAACTTTGGCGGTCACTTGGCGTGGCAAAAGCATCGGCGATGTGCTGCAAATGGAGGTCGATGAGGCGGTGGATTTCTTCGCCTCCATGCCCAGCATCAGCCACCCGCTTCAATTGTTGAAAGACGTGGGCTTGGGTTACCTGACCTTGGGCCAACCCTCGCCCACGCTGAGCGGCGGTGAAGCACAGCGCATCAAGTTGGTGACCGAACTCAGCAAGGTGCGCGACGACGTCACCCGCCGTGGCAACAAGGTGCCCCATACCCTCTATGTGCTGGACGAACCCACGGTGGGCTTGCACATGGCCGATGTTGAAAAACTCATCCAGGTGCTGCACCGTTTGGTCAACGGCGGCCACAGCGTGGTGGTCATCGAACACGATTTGGATGTCATGGCCGAAGCCGATTGGATCGTTGATCTCGGTCCTGAAGGCGGTGCTGCGGGCGGTCAAATCATCGCGGCGACAACGCCCGATGAGTTGGTGCGTATGGGCACCCACACCGGGGTCGCCTTGGCGCCGGTTTTGGCACGATAGCCCCTAAATGCGAGGCCTTCCTAGGCCTCGCCGAAGGTGGCTTTAGCCCCTGTCTGTTGGGTTGGCGTCATCGGGGGCGAAAACGAAATAACGGGCGCTGACAAAATTGAACAGAAGGCCGCCCACACTCCCCAAGGCGACGCCCATAAAGCCCAGCCAAGGGCTGAGTTCTATGCCCATCCACGCTGTCGAGGCATGTAGGCCAAAGCCCTTCAGCGTGGCCACGTAGAGGGCGTAATTTACCGCGCCGCCGACCAGCATGGAGGCCATGTAGCGCAGGTACTGGGCCAGGGTGTGGGAGACCGGCGAGGGGTCGACCGCGTGCTCAGGGCCTTGCGCGGCGAACGTGAAACGCCGGTTCACGGCCCAAGTGGTGCTGGCCGCGCAAAAGAAAGACAACAAGCGGGCGCCGTACCAGCCCAGCCAAGGCGCCGTGGCATACAGCACGGCGGTGTCGACCACCAAGCCCATCAAGCCGGCGATGCAGAACATCAAAAATTGGCGGCTCATGCGCAACACCCAATCGACTCAAGCGTTCTGCAAACTCAAACCCGCATGCTCGCGCAAGGGGTGGAATTGAATCTTCGGAAAGCGCTCTTGCGCCAAGCGCACATCGTAGGGCGAGGTGCACAAGTAGGCCAAAGTGTTGGCCGCGTCGTGGGCCATGCGAAGCGGGTAGGCGTCGACAAAGGCTTTCAGATCGGCGGGGTTCTCGGCCGTGATCCAACGCGCGCCCGTGTATTGGCAGCCTTCTAGGCGAACGTCGGCGTCGTACTCTGCTTTCAAGCGGTGCTGCACGACTTCAAATTGAAGTTGGCCCACCGCACCGAGCAACATGGCGCCGCCCATGTCGGGTTTGAAAACCTGAATCGCCCCTTCTTCGCCCAATTGCGCCAGACCTTGCTGAAGTTGTTTGGTGCGCAACGGGTTTTTCAAAATCACGGTGGTGAACAACTCGGGGGCGAAAAACGGCAAGCCAGTGAATTGCAGCGCCGCGCCATCGGTGATGGTGTCGCCCAACTGCACGCCGCCGTGGGTGGTGAAGCCAATGATGTCGCCGGCGTAGGCCTCATCGACCGCTTCGCGCCGTTGCGACAAAAAGGTCACGACCGACGTGGGCCGCAATTCTTTGCCGGTGCGTTGCACCTTGAGTTTCATGCCCGGTGTGTACTTGCCGGAGGCCATGCGCACAAAGGCAATGCGGTCGCGGTGCGAGGGGTCCATGTTCGCCTGCACCTTGAAGACCACGCCTGAAAAAGCCGTGTCTTCGGGTTGAATGGTTTGCTGCACGGGTTGGCGGTTGACGATCACCGTGCTTTGCCGCGATTGAGGCGGGGGCGCCAGATCGACCAGCGCGTCCAGCACTTCCATGACGCCAAAATTGTTCACGCCCGAGCCAAAGAAAACCGGGGTTTGCTTGCCGGCCAAAAAAGCCGCGTGGTCATAAGCGGGCGAAGCGCCGACGGCCAATTCCATGGCCTCGACCGCCGAGTCAAATTCACTGCCAAAGCGGGCCTGTAAAGTCGCTTTGTCGCTCAAAGGAATGGCTTCAAATTCTTGTGGCAAACGCTCGCTGCCGGACTCAAAAACTGTCATCGTTTGCGTGCGCAAATTGATGATGCCGGCAAAGCCCTTGCCCTGGCCGACGGGCCAAGTCATGGGCACGCAGGGCATACCGAGTTCGCGCTCGACCTCGTCCAAGATGTCCAAAGGCTCACGCACTTCGCGGTCCATCTTGTTGACGAAGGTCAGGATGGGCGTGTCGCGTTGACGGCAGACCTCAATCAGGCGGCGGGTTTGCGATTCAACGCCGTTGGCCGCGTCAATCACCATCAAGGCCGAATCAACGGCGGTCAAAACCCGGTAGGTGTCTTCAGAAAAGTCCTTGTGCCCGGGCGTGTCCAGCAGGTTGACCACGTGCTCGCGGTACAACATTTGCATGACCGAAGACGCGACGGAAATACCCCGTTGTTTTTCAATTTCCATCCAGTCCGAGGTGGCATGGCGACTGGCTTTGCGGGCCTTGACCGAGCCGGCAATTTGAATCGCACCCGAAAACAGCAACAGCTTTTCGGTGAGCGTGGTCTTGCCCGCGTCGGGGTGGGAAATGATGGCAAAGGTACGCCGGCGGCGCGTTTCGTCGAGGTAGTTCAAGGGGTCAATGGGAATTAATCGGCCTGTTCAGACTCAGGCAGTTGGATCATGTCGGTGTTGTAATTGTAGGCATAGACCTCGCCGTGGCGGCCCCACTCAATCACCACGTCGAGCACAGACTGGGCTTCTTCGGCCGACAGCGTTTCGCTGAGCAGGTCCAAGAAGGGCTTGAGGGGCACTTCGCCGGACGGCTCTTGCAGCAGGCTGTGCCGAATGTGCGCCGCCAGCGGCACGCGTGCCAACAGCTGCTGACCAAACATGGTTTGACGCTCGGCAAACTCGGCCGCCACATAGCGCTGACCCAAGGCGGTGATGGACAAATCGCCGCCCGCCAAATGGGCCAAATCGAGCAAGGCCAAAGCGTCGGCGACCGGCAACAATTCTTCGTCGGTGAGGCCTGTTTCTTCGCCCAAATAAGGCAAGTCGGCGCGGCCATTGAAGGGCTCGTCGACCAAACGTTCGAGCAAACCTTCCATGCGGCTGAAATCGGCCTCGGGCAAACGCTCGTCCAAGCGCAAGCGTTCGACCTCGCCCTCGCCTGGGACACCGCCCTGCGCATCGTGTGGCTTGTGGCTGCGCACGCGGCCAGCGGTCATGACGGCATAAACCTCGTCCATCAAGCCGCGAATTTCGGGGCTGTTCGGGTCACGCGGGCGCGGCAGGTTGATGTTCATTTGGTATTTGACGCGGCCCGGGTCGCTGGCGAAGACCAGGACCCGGTCGGCCATCAGCACCGCTTCTTCGATGTTGTGCGACACCACCAAAATGGCGCGGGTGGGGATGGTGCGCTCTTCCCACAAATCCAAAATATCGTCGCGCAAGCGTTCGCCGGTCAAGACATCCAAAGCGGAAAAAGCCTCGTCCATGAGCAGCACATCGGGCTCCACCACGAGGGCGCGTGCAATCCCCACCCGTTGGCGCATGCCGCCCGACAACTCACGCGGCAAGGCGCCTTCAAAGCCCGACAAGCCAATCAGGTCAATGGCTTGCTCGGCGCGACGCTCACGTTCTTCCGTGCTGACGCCACGCGCTTCTAAACCCAACTCGATGTTCTGTTGAACCGTTAACCAAGGGAACAAAGCAAAAGACTGGAACACCATACTGATGCCGCGGGCCGGCCCATACAAAGGCTGGCCTTTGTAGAGCACCTCACCCTGATCGGCCTCGATCAGCCCCGCCATGATCCGCAAGAGGGTCGACTTGCCCGAGCCCGATTGCCCGAGCAGGGCCACAATTTCGCGGTCACGCAGCGTGAAATCGACATCGTCCAAAACGAGGCGGGGGTTGCCGTCCGCGCTGCGAAAGGACTTGCTCACGTCTTTGAGTTCAACAATGGCTTGTGTCATGGCTTAAAAATGCATGCGGTCTTCGCTCAGTTTGTACAAGCGTCGCCAGAGCAATTGGTTGAGGGTCATCACATAAATGCACATCACGCCAATCCCCAGTGCGATGCGCGGAAAGTCGCCGGTGGCGGTCATCTCGGCGATGTAACTGCCGATGCCGGTGGCCACCAGGGTCTCGTTGCCCCAGCTGACATATTCAGACACGATGGAGGCGTTCCAAGAGCCGCCGCTGGCCGTGATGGCCCCGGTCACAAAACTTGGGAACACGGCGGGCAATAAATAACGGCGCCAACGCAGCAAGCCGCGCAGGCCCAAGTTGCGCGCCGCGTAGCGCAGTTCAGTGGGAATGGTCGAAGCGCCGGCAATCACGTTGAAAAGCAAATACCACTGGGTGCCAAAAATCATCAGCGGCGACAACCAAATGTTGGGGTTGAGCTGAAAGTGAACGATGCCCACGACAAAAATCGGGAACAACAAGTTGGCGGGAAAGGCGGCCAAAAATTGGGCCAAAGCCTGCACCTTTTCGGACAAGCGGGGGTTCATGCCGATCCCGATGCCGATCGGTACCCAAATTAAAGCGGCCAAGCCAATCAGCACCATGACCCGTACCAAGGTGTAAAAACCCAACAAGAACACATGGCCCACTTCGGTCCAGCCGACGGCGCTGTGGATGAAGTTGACCAGTTGCCACACCGCAATCAGCACACAGGCCGCCACCACCGCGTCCCAAGCCCGGGTCAACAAAGGCGAAGAGGGGGTGTTGCGGGAGCGTATGGAAGTGCCGTCGTGTTGGCGCTTGAACCAAACATTGCTGCGTTGAAGGGCGTGGCTGAAGACCTCAGGCACCCGCTGCAGATGTTCGGTGCGGCGCAACCAAGTGAGCAGCCACGAGGATTGTTCTTGGCCGCCGCCAATTTCTTCAAAACGAAATTTATCGGCCCAAGCGAGCAGGGGGCGGAAAAACAATTGGTCATAAAGCAGCACGCCAATCAACATGGCGCCGACCGCCCAACCGATGGCGTTCAAATCTTTGGCCTCGATCGCCATCGCGATGTAGGAGCCAATGCCCGGCAGCTTGATGCTTTGGTTGGAAACTGAAATGGCTTCGGAAGCCACCACAAAGAACCACCCCCCCGACATCGACATCATCATGTTCCAAAGCAAAGCGGGCATGGCGTAGGGCAGGTCGAGCCGCCAAAAACGCTGCCAGCCCGAAAGCTGAAAAACCCGCGCGGCCTCTTGTAATTCGGCAGGCACGGTTTTCAGCGATTGGTAAAGGCTGAAGGCCATGTTCCAAGCTTGCGACGTAAAAATCGCAAAGATCGCGGCGCATTCCACGCCCAGCAAGCTGCCCGGAAACAGCGCAATGAAGCCGGTCACTGTGATCGACAGAAAGCCCAAAATAGGAATCGACTGCAAGATGTCTAAAAACGGAATGAGCACTTTTTCCATGGCCCGGTAGCGCGTGGCCAACACGGCAAACACCACGCTGAACACCAAGGAGGCCGCCAGCGCCATGAACATGCGCATCGTGGTGCGCAGCAAGTAATAGGGGAGATAACTCAAATCACGCGACAGCGGAATTTCGTGGCCCAGCTCGTAAGGCGTGGCCATTTGCCGGGCGCCGTAGGCCAACAAAACCAGCAGCGCAAAGACGATGGGCAGCAACGCCCAGTCCCAGCGATTGCCGCTGGCATCAACGACTTGTCGGGGAAAAAAATTCAGGGGGGAGGGCCTTGCCGACCCGTCTTTGCGCTCATCCATGGATGACTTTGATTATAATGACGCCCATCCGAGGAGCGTTGCAGCGCAAACCATTTGCGTGAGGCTCGGACACCTTCAAGCAACGACGCTCATCCACTTCCGGTGCGATGGGCTTTTTCCAAAAGCATTTTTGCGCCCGAAGTGGTTTGTTCTAAACACATTGGGAGTGAACCATGAATGCACGCAATCCGTTGAACATCGACTCTGCCATCGCCGACATTGGCTTGGCTGACTGGGGTCGTAAAGAAATCAAAATCGCCGAAACCGAAATGCCCGGTTTGATGGCCATCCGCGAAGAATTCGCCGCCCAGCAACCGCTGAAGGGCGCGCGCATCACCGGCTCATTGCACATGACCATTCAAACGGCGGTGCTCATTGAAACCTTGCAAGCTTTGGGCGCCAAAGTGCGTTGGGCTTCTTGCAACATCTTCTCCACGCAAGACCACGCCGCCGCCGCCATTGCCGCAGCGGGCACGCCGGTGTTTGCGGTCAAGGGCGAAACCCTGGCCGACTATTGGGATTACACCCACCGTATTTTTGAATTCGGCGCGGCCGGTGCTGAGGGCGAAGGCCCCAACATGATCTTGGACGACGGCGGCGACGCCACCTTGTTGATGCACTTGGGCAAACGCGCAGAAACCGACGCTTCCTTGCTTGAGAACCCCACCAGCGAAGAAGAAACCTGCCTTTACGCTTCCATCAAAGCCAAGCTGGCCATCGACCCCACTTGGTACAGCCGCAAGGGCGCGCACATCATTGGCGTGACCGAAGAAACCACCACCGGCGTGCTGCGTCTGAACGAGATGGCCGCAAAGGGCAGCTTGATGTTCCGCGCCATCAACGTGAACGACTCGGTGACCAAGAGCAAGTTTGACAACCTCTATGGCTGCCGCGAGTCGTTGGTGGACTCCATCAAGCGCGCGACCGACGTGATGATCGCTGGCAAAGTGGCTTGCGTGGCGGGTTATGGCGACGTGGGCAAAGGCTCGGCCCAAGCCTTGCGCGCTTTGAGCGCCCAAGTGTGGGTCACCGAGATCGACCCCATCAACGCCTTGCAAGCCGCCATGGAAGGCTACAAAGTGGTGACCATGGAATACGCTGCCGACAAGTGCGACATTTTTGTGTCGGCGACCGGCAACAAACACGTCATCCGTTATGAACACATGGCCGCCATGAAAGACGAAGCCATCGTCTGCAACATCGGTCACTTCGACAACGAAATCGATGTGGCCTCGCTGGAAAAACTGCAGTGGGACGAAATCAAGCCCCAAGTGGACCACGTTGTTTTCCCCGATGGCAAAAAGATCACTTTGTTGGCCAAAGGCCGCTTGGTTAATTTGGGTTGTGCCACCGGTCACCCCAGCTTCGTCATGTCGTCGAGCTTTGCCAACCAAACCATTGCCCAGATCGAGCTGTTCACCAAGCAAGACCAGTACGACTCCGGCAAGGTCTATGTGTTGCCCAAGCACTTGGACGAAAAAGTGGCGCGTTTGCACCTGAAGAAAGTCGGTGCCATGTTGACCGAACTGACCGACGAGCAAGCCGCCTACATTGGCGTTTCCAAGCAAGGTCCTTACAAGGCCAACAGCTACCGTTATTAAGCCCTTAAGTTGCGCGCCGATCAACTCTTGGTAGAACGCGGTTTGGCCGCCTCCCGCTCGATGGCGGTGCGGCTGATTGCGTCGGGTGTTCGTTGGCGCGCCGACCCCTCAGTGGGGGAATGGCGCTCGGTCACCAAGAGTGGTCAAGACCTGCCTGAGGGGGTGGAGCTGGACCTGCAAAACAACGCCGAGGCGCGCTATGTGTCGCGGGGGGGCTTGAAGTTGGAAGCCGCCCTGAAACTCAGTGGCATCCAAGTGCAAGGGCGGCGTTGTTTGGATGTGGGCCAATCCACCGGCGGCTTCACGGACTGCTTGTTGCAGCAAGGCGCGGCCCTGGTGGTCGGCATCGAAGTGGGGCGCGACCAGTTGCACCCTCGCTTGCGTGATGACCCCCGTGTGCTGTGTTTGGAGCAAGTCAACGCACGCGAATTGGATGCCGCCGCTTGGCAAGCGCTGAGCCAAGACCGCCAAGCGCTGGGCCTCCCCGCCGCCGACGTGGCTCTGGACCCAGACACTGGATTTGACTTGCTGGTGGCCGACCTGTCTTTCATCTCGCAAACCTTGGTGTTGCCCGCGGTGGGCGAGCTGCTGAAGCCGGGGGCCTCGGTGTTGACCTTGGTGAAACCACAGTTTGAACTCCAGCCACCTCAAATTGGCAAAGGCGGATTGGTCAAAGACCCGGCCTTCTATGCCGTGGTCGAGGCCCGTCTGAGGGACATGGCGGCAGGGTTGAATTGGCAAATTCTCGGGTGGTGGGACAGCCCCATTCTGGGCGGTGATGGCAACCGC
>CAILKX010000088.1 GCA_903834975.1 uncultured Curvibacter sp. | reverse complement strand
CGGGCGCAATTTTCAAATAGCCGCCCACGTGGTGCTGCACCAGTTCTTTCACATACTCGGGGCTTTGAACCGCCAAGTCGTAACGCAGGCCTGAGCCAATCAGGATTTTCTTGATCCCCTTCAAGGCACGGGCCTTGCGGTAAATCTGAATCAGCGGGTCGTGGTTGGTGTTCAGGTTCTGGCAAATGCCCGGAAACACACAACTGGGCTTGCGGCATGCGGCCTCAATTTCTGGTGTTTTGCAACCGATGCGGTACATATTGGCCGTTGGGCCCCCAAGGTCCGAGATGACCCCCGTAAAGCCTTTGACCTTGTCCCGGATGTCCTCGACCTCGCGCAAGATGGAGGCCTCGGAGCGGCTCTGAATGATGCGACCTTCGTGCTCGGTAATCGAGCAAAAAGTGCAGCCGCCAAAGCAGCCGCGCATGATGTTGACGCTGAAGCGAATCATTTCCCAGGCCGGGATTTTGGTGGCGCCGTCGTGGCTGCCGTTTTCGTCGGCATAACTCGGGTGTGGGCTGCGCGCGTAGGGCAAATCGAACACCAGGTCCATTTCGGCGGTGGTCAAGGGAATGGGTGGCGGGTTGATCCACACGTCGCGTGCCGTGATGCCCTCGCCGTGGGCTTGCACCAAGGCCCGCGCGTTGCCGGGGTTGGTCTCCAAGTGCAGCACGCGGTTGGCATGGGCATAAAGAACAGGGTCGCTTTTGACGGCCTCATAGGCGGGCAAGCGAATCACACTGCGCTCCCGCGGGGGTACCTTGATTTTGGCTTCGTTGCGGCTGGGGTTTGAGCGCGCGAGCGCGGGATTCGGCACAAATTTCAACGGCTTGACATTTGAGTGACGAGAAACCTGCGCGGCATTCGCCTCGGCGTGGGCCGCCACTTCAGCGGCCTCTTCTTCCCGGGCGCAGGTGGCACCCTGCTCTCGCGCCTGGTCGGAAATCATCAAATAGGGGTTCACATGGGCTTCGACCCGTCCCGGGGTGTCGACCTCGGTGGAGTCGATCTCAAACCAGCCCTGAGCGCTTTCGTCGCCGCTGCGGCGGATGAAGGCGGTGCCACGCACATCGGTGATCTGCTCAATGGGCTCGCGGGCGGCCAAACGATGCGCCACTTCCACAATCGCGCGCTCGGCGTTGCCGTAAAGCAGTAAATCGCACTTGGCGTCGACCACAATGGAGCGGCGCACCTTGTCACTCCAATAGTCGTAATGGGCGATGCGGCGCAGGGAGCCTTCAATGCCGCCCAAAATAATCGGTACTTCTTTGAAGGCTTCTCGGCAACGTTGGCTGTAGACCAGGGCAGCTCGGTCGGGCCGTTTACCGCCCACATCGCCGGGCGTGTAGGCGTCATCGGAGCGAATTTTGCGATCGGCCGTGTAGCGGTTGATCATCGAATCCATATTGCCCGCTGTCACGCCGTAGAACAAGTTGGGCTTGCCCAAGGCGCGGAAAGGCTCGGCACTTTGCCAATCGGGCTGGGCAATGATGCCAACCCGGAAACCTTGGGCTTCCAACATCCGGCCGATCACAGCCATGCCGAAGCTGGGGTGGTCCACGTAGGCGTCCCCCGTGACCAGTACGATGTCGCAAGAGTCCCAGCCCAACTGGGCCATTTCGTCCCGACTCATGGGCAAAAAAGGGGCCGTACCAAAGCGGGCCGCCCAGTATTTTCGGTAGCTGTTCAGGGGTTTGGCTTCGCGGTTGAAGCGAGACACGTCGAAAGAATCGACGTCAAGGGCATGGATCATGCCCCGATTTTACGGGTTGGCTACCAAATCGAGGGGAACGATGGTCTCGTATATCCGCAAAGAAACAATGGCTTCTTCACGCACCACGAAATGCGCGGCAAAGTCGACGCGGTAAGCCTCGCCCGTTTCACGCAAAACCGTGTCGAGTTCGCCGATGGCAATGGCGTGGTCGTTTTCCACCATGATGCGCACCAAAGCAAAGCGTTTGGGTTGCGTCAAGGCCCTGAATTGATGGATGGATTCTTCAATTTGCTTTCGCCCTTGAATCACGCCCGACCAAGGCGTCACCAAGGATTTGGGCGGCGGCTCCCAGGCAAAGATGACCGAAAACAAGGCCGCAATTTCAGCCGCAGGCGCACGCGCCCGTAGCAAGGTGTAGAAAGACTCGACCACCAACCGAGTTTGGCGAGAAGCGGCAGACTCAAAAAAAGGGTCTTGCTTGGAAGCCACCAAGGGGTTTGATTTAAACGGATTTTCCATCGGCGTGCATCTTGCCATGGAATGATTTTCCGTGTCGCCTTTTGTCAGCACTCGTTTTTAGGCCCCAAACCCTAATTTCCCTGAGTCTCCCCTGAGTATCCCTTCATTCATTAGGGATTCAGCAGGGCTTTGGCCACGAAGTTCTTTTTAACCTGCGTCTTGGGCACCGCGAAATCGAACCACGTGCGCACGTCCTCCTCCAGCCCAATGCCGTGCATGTAGTTGTAGACCGCCTTCTTCAAGCCGTCACCCAGTGCAGCGTGGTCGACGCCCGTGGGGTCAAAAAAACCCACGTCGTTTTTAGCGAAGTCGCCTGGCGGCAAAGG
>CAILKX010000087.1 GCA_903834975.1 uncultured Curvibacter sp. | reverse complement strand
TACAAAGCGTTTGCTTTGGCTTGGTTGATTTGCCCCATGGCGCTCAAGCCGCCGATGTCTTCTTGCAGCCAACGCAGCACCAAATGCACCACATAAATCGCAAAAACAGGGGGGGTGTTGTAGTTGGAATGTGCCGCCACTTGGGTGTGGTAATTCAAAAAGCCCGGTGCATCGTTTCGGGCTTTTTGAAGCATCTCGTCGCGCATCACGACCACCGTGACGCCTGCGGGGCCTAGGTTTTTTTGGGCGTGCGCATAAATGAAGTCGAAGCGCTGGGCCTCGATGGGGCGCGATAAGAAATCGGACGACATGTCACACACTCTGGGCACGCCCTCTAAGCCCAAAATTTGATGTTGCTGGAGCCCTTCAACGGTTTCGTTGCTGACGTAGTGAAAATAAGCCGCCTCTGGGTTGAAGCTCAACTCGTCGGTGTGGGGTAGGCGTGAATAACCCCCGTCCTGCCCATCCCAAAGCGTGTTGATGCGCCCTTGAAAGCCAAGGGCTTGCCGTTGTGCATCGGCGATGGCTTTTTGGCTCCAGTAACCGGTGACCAAATAATCGGCAAAAGAAGCGGAACGGGCGTCAACGGATGGGACCGCCTGCTGCAAAAACGCCATGGGCAGCATCGAAAACTGCTGGGTCGCGCCGCCTTGCAAAAACAAGACGTGGTATTTTTCACTTGATCCCAACCCCATGTTCAAACCAAGCAGTTGTTTGATTTGTTGTTCGGTGGTTTGCACCAAGGCTTTGAACCAATCGCTTCGGTGGCTGATGCCCAAAATGGACAGGCCGACTTCAGGCACTTCCAGAACCGCTTGCTGAAGTTGCACCAGAACGGAATCGGGGAGGGCGCCGGGGCCGCCGGAAAAGTTCAATTGGTTGCGGTGCATCCTCAAATTATGCTGATGTTTTGCCTGGCCTCATAAAAAAACCCCAACCTGCCATACATTGACCGGTTGGGGTTTTGAGTCAAGCGCTAGAAGCACTTTGCGGGGCGATGCCGCTTTGTGGTTTTAGTGTTTGAAATCAGTCAGATCAGAACTGGTGATTCAGACCCACCACCAAGCCATTAGAAGTCATGCCGTATTGGTTAACGGCACCGCTTTGGGTCAGAGATGCGGTGCCTGGGGTGGTGCCTGGGGTGGTGTTTCGGCTGGTGCCAAAACCATTGCCACCGCCATTGCGCGAGGTGCCATACAAAGCATACAAACCGGTGCGCTTGCTCAAAGCATAGTCGGCGCCCAAGGCCACCATGCGGACATGACCGCCCAAGGTTTGGTCTTTGGTTTGGTAGAAAGTAGCGTCAAAAGACAGGGCGTTGGTGACTTTATATGCGCCGCCAATGCCACCGGTTTGGTATTCGTCGATGCCCAAGGCGCCGAGGTTGGTGCCTTTGCTGTTGGGCTTCACATCCAAGAAGAAGCCCTTAACAGACCAGCTGTCAGACGAATAACCAGCGCCCACGTTGTACTCAGTGACTGTGGAATAGGTGGCAGTACCGTTTCCGGTGAATGTCGTTATTCCATTGGTCTGGTCGTGGAAAGTACCGGCGCCAATGACCAAGCCGCCTGTTTTGTAGGTGCCACCCAAAGAGAACACGCTGTTCTTGCTGCTGCCGCCGGCCACGCCGCCCAGGCCATACAAGACAGTGGCGTCTAAACCTTGGCCTTTGTAGTTGTAGCTAATGGCGTTATTGTCAAAGATGTTGGCTGTGGTGGTGTTAACAGCCCCGTTAACAGCCCCGCTACCCACCAAATTGATGGTCGAATTAATCCAGGTTTGCAGACCTGAGAAGGATTGCTTGCCGCCACGGGGGTCGGTGGCCTTCATGCTGGAGAAAGCGGGGTCGACTTGCAAGCCCAGCTTGACCGTGCCCCAATCACCGCCCAAACCCGCATAGGCTTGACGACCAAACAAATTGCCATTGCCGTTGGCGTTACCAGGTGTGTTCGCGCCAGTGCCACTGTTGTAAGAGCCTTCTAAATTGAAGACGGCTTTTTGGCCACCGCCCAGGTCTTCTGAGCCTCTAAAGCCCCAAAGGGTCGGCAATTCGCCACCATTGCCGGCGAAATCGGTTTTGGAGTTCTTAGCGGCATTTTGGTTGCTGAAAGACTCAATGCCCGCATCCACAGTGCCGTAAAGGGTCACGCTGCTTTGGGCTTGGGCCAGGCTGCTGGTCGTAGCCAAGACGGTGAAGGTGGCGAGGGTGGCGAGCGAGGCAATTGCCACGGCGGTTTTTTTCATTTGGGACTCTCCGATGAAATCTAAATTCACGGCGCTTTAACACCATGACCTCTCGAATGAGGAGGTGATTTCATTGGACTTGAGAACCCCGCACAAGGCGAAGCCTTGCAGATTAGCGGTGCCTTCTTCCGATAGGCGGGTTTCTAAAAAACAACAAATCCAAACAAGCCCAACAGCGCTTAAAAAGTGGGCGCTAACAAACGTGCCAGCGTGCCGTTGGGAGTTGTCGCTTGCAGGGTGAATTGGTATTGGTGGAGATGAACAATAGCATTGACTAAATTTAAACCCAAGCCATGGCCCTTAGTGCCGGGGGGGGTAGGGTTACCGACACCAACCCCAGAGTCGATCAACTCCAAGCAAGCTTGATCGAGTTGATTGCTAAGGCTTAGCCTTAAGCAAATCCATCCACCAAACGGTGTGAATTTGATTGCGTTGTCGACCAGGTTGCTAAGTACTTCTAATATCAAATCGGGGTCGGCAATAACTAGGGGCCTGGCCTCAATCAAGAGATCAAAGCGCAGTCCTTTATCTTCTACCAGAGGCTCGTAAAGCTCAAAGACTTGGGTGGCGCATTGCGCTAGATCGACGGAGCAAAAGCCCGCTTTGCGCAAATCGTTGTTGATTTCTGAAATGCGCAACAAGGCTTTGAAGCGATTCAACAAAGTATCAATTTCTTCCAGCCCCTTGTCTAAAATAAGGGCCAGCTCGGTGCCTTGGTGGCGTTGTTGGGCTCGGTCGAGCTGCAGGCGCAGGCGGGTTAGGGGGGTACGCAAATCATGGGCCAAGTTTTGCGTTACGCCCTTGACTTCGGCCAATAAACGCTCTATTTCGTCAAGCATCCAATTAACCGTGCTGGCCAATTGGTCAATTTCATCACGTCGCGGACCCACTGGCAGGCGCTGACTGAGATCACCTTGGGTAATGCGCTGGGCAATGGTCCGGATGTTGTTGACGCGGCGCAGCTGGCCGTTGGTCAGAACGGCGCCCAATAACAAGCCCAGCAGCAGCATGACGCTGCCACCCAGGGCCATCGCACGAAGCAAAATTTGTCGAATCTCAGCCAGCTCACCCAGGTCGCGTCCCACCACTAGTTGCTCGCCGTTAGCCAAGGGAATAATGACACCACGGGCCGCAATAGTCCGTTCGGCTTGCACCAAGACCCCATCGCTCGTGAGTTTGGGCATTTTGGACAAATTGTCTGCTAGTGATTGACCCTCCCGGTCAAACAGGCCATACAACTCCAGGTGGCGCAAATCGTTGGCTTGGGCTTGAGCAATGGCTTGGAGTAGGTCGGCTCGGGGAATTTGAATCAGGTGTTGGACATTGAGCTCAATCAAGGTGTCTACCCGGCGCTCTAAAAATGCCGAGGCCTGACCATAGATCCAAACCATCATAGCCACAATGCTTGTGACGAACAGGGTCCCAAAAAGGGCCGCCAAACGCAATGAGGAAATGCGCCAACGCGCCTGCCAATGGTTGGGAAATTCAGCCTTTGACATGCTCAATGGGTCTAGTCAAACGATAGCCTGAACCGCGCAGTGTTTGGATCAAAGGCTCCATGCCTGGCAAATCTATTTTTTTGCGCAGACGCCCAATGTGAACTTCAATCAAATTGGTGGAAGGGTCAAAGTGCAAATTCCAAACAACCTCCAAAAGCAGGCGTTTGGGAAGTACCTGACCCGCATTGCGCATTAGGAAGACCAGCAATTGGAATTCTTTGGTCATTAGCGACAAGCTCTGACCGGCTCGAATGGCTTGGCGCGTAATCAAGTCTACGGTCAAATCACTAACCGTCAATTGCGTGGTCGGTAGGCTGTTGTGGCGGCGTAGAAGGACCTCAACCCGGGCGGTCAGTTCAGCCAAATCAAAGGGTTTGGTAATGTAGTCGTCCCCGCCAGCGCGAAGGCCTTTTACGCGTTCGTCAACATCACTCAAAGCGCTAATCATCAGAACGGGGGTGTTTTGACCCGAATTGCGCAAGTGCTTGACCAGACTCAGCCCGTCCAGCCCAGGCAACATGCGGTCCAGAGTGATCAAGTCATATCCACCTTGCAAAGCCAAGGCCAGTCCTTGGGGTCCATCACCGCAAGTGGTCACGGTCATGCCGTGCGCGTCAAGTTCGAGAGCGATTTCAGATGCCGTGGCGGCGTCGTCTTCAATCGTGAGAATCCGGTTCATGATTGTGATTATGGAGTTGGCTGCCAACCCCCACCCAAGGCGCGAACCAGCCCTACACCGGCAAGAAGGTTTTGGGTCTGTAAATTCAAGGCGTTCCGTTGAATTAGCAGCAAGGTGGTTTGGGCTTGAACAACGTCCAGGTAGTTCACTGCGCCTTCACGGTAACGGATCATGGACAGCTTGAGAGTGCGATCAGCCGCTTGCATGGCATCTTGTTGGTCGCGGATTTCTTGTTCGTACTGGCTCAGTCTGGCCAATTGATCTTCTGTTTCTTGGAAGGCGGTCATGGCCGCGGCTTTAAAGCGGGCCGTGGTTTCATCCAAATTGGCTTGAGCTATTTTGAGTTGGGCATCGCGCAAACCGCCGTCCAATAAATTTAGGACAGCTGCCGGTCCTATGGACCAAAAGCTGTTGGGTTTGCTTAGCCATTCGGGACCACCAGTGTTTTGGTAACCATAAGCCATGCCCAATGTGAAAGTCGGGAAGAATGCAGCTTTGGCCAAACCGATGCGGGCATTGGCTGTGGCCACTTGGCGCTCGGCCGCAGCGACATCTGGCCGGTGTTGCAGCAGCGTGGAAGGCAATCCCACCGGCACTTTAAACCGGGCCACCTGCGCCGCAGGTGCCAAGTAGAAGCCGGAGGCGGGTTGACCCAGCAAGGCCGCGATGGCGTGTTCATATTGGGCGGTTTGCCAACCCAGTTCCGACCGCTCGGTTCGCACCTGACTCAGTTGGGTCTGCGCGCGCGATACATCCAGCCCCGAGGCCAGCCCCCCCCGGTGTCTGCGCTCGGTAAAGTCCAAGGCTCGCTGGTATTCACCCAAGGTTCGGTCTAGCAACGCCGTCTGCGCTTGAAGACCGCGCAGTCGCAAATAATTTTCGGCCAAAGCGGCGGTCAAGCTGAGTTGAACTCCGGCCAAATCGGCCTGGGCCGCTTCGGCTTGAGCCTGTCCCGCGGCCACCGCGCTGCGCACGCGGCCCCAGAGGTCAAATTCATAGTTGAAGTTGAGCCCAAGGGTATCGGCGTCGTAGTCGTTGGGCTGGTTGGATCCGCGCAAGGGGCGGTTTTTGGATTGCTTGTTGTTGGTGACGGCGCCACTGGCATCCACACTGGCCGACTGCGCTGCTTGGGCTTGCTGCACATAGGCGTTGGCGGCATCGGCCCGGGCCACGGCCGCGGCCAGTCCCGGCGAGTGCGCCAGCAATTGGGCTTCCAGGTCACTCAACACCTTGTCGTTCAGCAAGACCCACCACTTCGTGGGCAGTGGTTTTTCATCGCCGGTCACAGGCTGCCAGAGCAGGCTTGAGTCGGCATCCGGTCGGGGGGCGCGCGGCTCTTGGTCATTCCAATGAATAGCCGGGCTTGGGACTTGTGGGGCCTGGTAGGGGGGCATTTGTGAGCACCCAAACAGGACCAGGCTGGTCAGCGCAGCGATTGACGCTGGCCGTAAAGCACGAAGCGGGCATTTCATGGTTGGGTGCTCACGGCTTGGACCACGTCACCGTCCCGCAATGACTCACTGGGGTTGTCAATCAAGGTGTCATGGATCGACAAGCCTTGAAGCACCTCGATGCTGTTGCCCAAATCACGGGCAATTTGAATGGGTTTGAATCGCACCTTGTGGTCGGCTTGTAATAAGGCCACGTGCAGGCCAGTTTGTTGATCCTGGAGCCGCAAGACCAAGGCGCTGGCAGGGATGAGGACGGTACCGTGCAGTGCGGGGAGTTGGAAAACGACCTCGGCATAATCACCGGGTGACAAACTTTGTTGCGGGTTGTCTACCGCCAACTCCACTAAGACCGTGCCTGAAGATTCTGTGGTGGCACGAGCGTTGTTGACCAGTTTGGCGCTGAAGTGCTGGCCTGGAAATTGGGGCACGCTGAGCTGCGCAATCATCCCCAGCGTCAATTGATTGGCCAAG
>CAILKX010000086.1 GCA_903834975.1 uncultured Curvibacter sp. | reverse complement strand
GATGTCAATTTCAGGGTGAACAATCGCCAGGCCGGTGCCGACCTTGGCAATCAGCGACAAGCTGCTGCCTTCTTCTAAATTTCCCAACAGGGGTTTGCGGTAAAGCGCGCTGACCATGACGTGGTTCAGGCCGTTGTGCAGCAGGTAAGTGAAGTACTGGGTGCTCAAGGTTTTGAGACCCACACCGCCGGCGTTGGTGCCTGTGACCAAGGCCGTTTGGTTCAAGGTGCTGGTGAATTTGGTGTGGTCCAAGCTCAGGTCCAAGGCCCAGTTTTTGTTTTCATCGAAAAAACGACCGACCCGAACGTTATCGGGCGTGCAGCAAACGGGCGACTTGAATTCATCGTGGCCTTGCATGTTGTGGACCACGAAATCATTGTTCAAACTGGGCTGTGACACATGGACATCGGAGGGGTGGTAATGGGTTTTGTCATAACCCCAAGAGGCATACCACTCGCCTTGTGTGAAAAATTCACGGGTCGACTTGAAGAATGTGTTTTCATTGCTTGCGTCGGTTTGTGCGAGCACCGGGCTGGCCATGGCAAAAGTGATCGACAAGAGACCCAAGAGGCGAAAAACCGGCGCCAATGAACGGGAAGAGGAGGTGTTTTGAAGGGACATGGAAAGCGTACTTTTTAGATTCAAATGAACCCTGAAAGTATATTCTTCGTGCTTTCGCTGGCTTTGACGCCCCTCAAAGCGGCATTAAATAATCGAGGCGCTGGACTTTTTGGAGTCGCCTGAACCCTTCTTCGGGGCATCATCTGGATTGGAGGTGGCTCTACGAAGCACCTCCCAATAGCTTTTGGCAATTTCCATGTTGGGATGCAATCCCTTTTCCCCCAGCACGCGGTGCGCTTGAGGCAGCTTCCAGCAGGGCGTGAAAATTAACAAATGGTGCTCCAAGTGGTAGTTCACCCAATAAGGCGCCCACAAAGCCCGCCCAATGAGGTGGGTGTAGGTCGTTCGGGTGTTGCGCAAGGCATCTTGGTTGTCGCCCACCACCGCATGCTCTGCAATGTTGCGGATTCGGCTCACCAGTTGATACCAAGTCAAAAGAGGAACCACCCACAAAAACAAATAAAGCCAGGGGTGACCCGCCAAACTGAGCAAGGCCCACAAAACCAAATTGGTCAACAAGAAGCGTCGCTCGGCCTGCACCAATCTTTTCCATCTCGAGAGGAAGCGTTCAGGGCCAGTGGATCCCGCCTCGGCTTGCATCGCGGATTGAAATTGAATGCGACGGCGCTGATAGCCCGTCACGCCCAACACGTCGCGCAGGACTTTGCGCCACAAGCTGTTGCGGTGAATGGGGAAATGGGCCGATAACCCCCAATCGGGGTCTTCGAGTTGCTGGGTAAAGCGGTGGTGTTTTAAATGATAGGGCCGGTACAAACCGATGTCGGCTCCAACGGGGTCGCCGCAAAACCAGCTGCCTAAAAAGTCATTCAGCTTTGGATGGGCGCACAGCAACCGATGCGCGGCGTCGTGCATCAAAATCGCCAAACCCAGTTGGCGGCTGCCAATCACCACGCAGCCCAGTAAATAGCTGAACGGATTGGTCCACACGACGAAAAGCAGCATCGCGGCCAAGATGACCCCCCAAGCGTGCAACACCAACAAGACGCCGATCACATCGCTGCGCTCGCGCAATTGAGCCTCTTCCTCGGGAGAAAGAAGATCAATGGGGCGTAGAGCGACAGACTTTGGGGTGGTCATCCAATCAGTCTAGCGGTCCTGCGCGTTGCTGCCAATCCCCAAAAACCAGCACCGGGTATTCCACCCCTTCAACCCGGCGAATCCTGAAAATGGTGGGCGCGACAAGTCAACACCAAGGTGTCGCGGTGGCCGCCCTCGGCCAGCGGCTGGATGGGGGTGCTTTCGTGGATAACGCGGGCATCGTCCATCAACACCATGGACCCTGGCTCGCTCAGCGTGAAGCGTTCTCCGAGCGGGCCATCGGCTTCAAAGACGCGTGTTTCGCCGCCTTTGATGTCGGTTCTATTGACCATCATGACGGCCACAAAATCGACGCCGTCTCGGTGCGCACCTTCAGGCGTTGGACGGCCAATGCCGCCCGTGGTGTCGATGCGAAATTGATGGGCCTCGATGCACCAGCGGACCTCTGCTTGGCCCCGAACCGCACTGGCGGTTTGAGCAAAGGTGCTCAACAATTCTAAGAACGCGGGCTGGCTGGTGGTGCTTTCCAGCATCGGTTCAAACCAGCGCTCCATGCCACCGTGCAAGGCGTTGTAATCCAAAGGCTGCCAATGCGCTCGGTGAGGGACTTGGGTCAAGAGGCCCGATTCAAATACAAAACTGCTGTGCCGACGCCGGCGGTAACGGCCGCCGTCTTTCAGGTAGTGGTCCGGTGGCATGTTCTCCCACTCACTTGCCAGCGACTGGAGGGCTCGGGTCGAAGTCCCCACCCATTGCGCCACGTCCTCGACGCTGAGCACGCCGTACCCCTTTTGCCTCAGCAAATGACCAATCTCCGAAGCGGGGGTGTATTGGGGCGACAAAGACTTCATGAACTCGCAAAATCCTTGTAGCTCTTTTCTTCCACCAGTTCAGAACCCAAGGCCAAATTAATGGCCTTTTTCAGTTGGGCGCGCTCGTCGTTGAGGCGGTAGACCTGACGGGCCAGATGAATGAAGGTTTCGCCAAAGGCCTGCTTGGCCTCTTGATCACGGAGGTCATCCTCGACCTGCCAAAGGGATTGATTCACTTTCAGCAAGTCGTTCTTAAGATCAAAAATGGCCGCAGGCAAGTCGGGGGTTGTTTGCACGATGGCCTCCAAAAGGCCCAGCTCTTTGCGCACATTCCCCAAAGCGGCGGGTCCGCTGATCTTGGCTTGTTTAATTTCCAAGATGGTGATTTTGTCGAGCAACTCGCCCCAAGAAATGGGAATAAAGGGCGTGGGGGTCTGGGGGCTTTGGACAGACATGGCTTCAGGCTTGGTTTTGGGGTGCGTTGTGAGAGTAAGGTTGTGAGAGTGTCGGTTTTAAAAGGTTTTTTCAAGGGCTTAATGATCCGCAGCTGGTTGGTAAGACTTCAGCCAGCCCAAGCCGTCGCGGGTGGCGTTCGGCGCCATGCCGCGCTGGGGACGGTATTCACAGCCGATCCAGCCGTTCCAGCCCGAGCGGTTCGACAACTCGTCGATCACTTCAAACAAATGGCGGTAATTGACCTCACCCAAATCGGGTTCGTGGCGCGCAGGCACGCCTGCGATTTGCAAATGGCCCACACGACCACTGGGCAAATAACGGCGTAACTGCGTTTCCAAATCGCCCTCCATGATTTGACAATGGTAGAGGTCCATTTGCACTTTGAGGTTGGGGGCATTCAGCTGCTGAACCCACTCATGCGCTTGGGCTTGTTTGGACAAAAAATACCCTGGCATGTCTCGCTGGTTGAGGGGCTCAATGAGCACGTCCATGAGGTGGGCAGCGGCTTTTTCGGCGGCCCACTGTAGGTTGGCTAAGTAAGTGGCCCGCAGGTGTTCTTCAGCCAGGTGCGCCGGTTGAATGCCGGCCATCACGTGGATGCGGGGGCAATTCAGGGCCGCTGCATAGGCCAACGCCAACTCAAAGCCTTGGCGAAATTCGGCCTCTCTGCCAGGCAAACAGGCAAGGCCGCGTTCACCCGCCTCCCAGTCGCCCGCTGGGGCATTGAACAGCACCTGCTGCAAGCCGTTGTCTTGCAAGCGCTGTTGGAGTTCATGGGCTGGATGTGCATACGGAAAGAGGGCTTCGACCGCCAAGAAGCCATCTTCTGCGGCCGCTTGAAAGCGGTCCAGAAAAGGCAACTCGTTGTAGAGCATCGTCAGATTGGCCGCGAATTGGGGCATAAAAAGGCGCGAAGAAACGAAGGGTTGAGTTAAATTTCAAAATTGTCAATGAGACGGGTGCCACCGAGCTTGGCCGCGCCCAACACCACCAGCGATTGCGCCGGTTCTTGGGCGGTTGGCGCTTGCAAGTCGACACGACGACGCACCGTTAAATAGTCGGGCTTCCAACCCCGATCCTGCAATAGGCTCATGAAGCTTTGCTCCAAAGCTTCCCGCTTTTCAGGCAAGGCTTGGCCCAAAGACAACGCACTTTGCGCCAAGCCACGCAACGCCAAAGAGAGTTGCAACGCCTCGGCGCGTTCCGCCTCGCTCAAGTACCCGTTGCGCGAACTCATGGCCAAGCCCTCGGCCGTGCGCTGGGTTTCACCTGCCAAGATCTCGATGGGCAAGGCAAACTGGCGCACCAATTGGCGAATCACCATGAGTTGCTGATAGTCCTTTTTGCCAAAAGCCGCCACCCCTTGCGCGTGGCCTGCAAACACGGCTTGAAAGAGCTTCATGACCACGGTGGCCACGCCCACAAAAAAACCAGGGCGGAATTGGCCTTCCAGAATGTCGGCCATGCGCGGGTCGGGGTGAACCTTGAAAGTTTGAGGCTCTGGGTAGAGGTCGGCTTCGCGCGGTGCAAACACCACGTCACAACCCGCCGCCTCCAGCTTGGCGCAGTCGGCCTCCCAGGTGCGTGGGTAACTGTCAAAGTCTTCGTGTGGCAGGAATTGAAGGCGGTTCACGAAGATGCTGGCCACCGCCACATCGCCTTCTGGTTTGGCCAACTTCAGCAAGGCCAAGTGACCGTCGTGCAAATTGCCCATCGTGGGCACAAAAGCGGGTTTTTCAAAGGCGCTCAAAGCAGCGCGCAATTCAGGCAAGGTGCGGACGATGTGCATAAAAAGAGGGGCGCTTGAATTACCAAGCGTGCAGCGTGTTGTCTGGAAATTGGCCTGTTTTAACGGCCTGAACATAGGCCTGCATGGCGGCTTGCACGCTGCCGGTATCGGTCATGAAGTTGCGAACAAATTTGGGGTTTTTGCCCAAGTTCACCCCCAGCATGTCGTGCATCACCAAGACCTGACCGGCCGTGCCGTTGCCAGCGCCAATCCCAATGGTGGCGCAGTGTTTGAGCTCTTGCGTCAACTCAGTGGCCAAGGCCGCGGGCACCATTTCCAGCACCAACATCGCTGCGCCAGCTTGTTCAAGGGCCAACGCCTGTTGACGCAAAGTGGCCGCGCTGTCGCCCTTGCCTTGCACGCGGTAACCGCCCAAGGCGTGCACCGTTTGCGGGGTTAGCCCCAGGTGCGCACAGACCGGAATACCGCGCTCAACCAAGAAGTGCACCACCTCCGTGGTCCAGCCGCCGCCCTCTAGTTTCACCATGTGGGCGCCTGCTTTCAGCAAGGCAGTCGCACTGCGCAAAGCTTGTTCACGGGATTCTTGGTAAGCGCCAAAGGGCAAGTCGCCAATCAACCAAGCGGTGCCTTGAACGCGCCGCAGTCCGCGTGAAACGCTCTCGGTGTGGTAGCACATGGTCTCCAAGGTGACGCCAACGGTGCTGTTCAAACCTTGGCAAACCATGCCCAAGGAATCCCCGACCAGGAGGCATTCCACACCCGCCGAATCGGCCATTGCGGCAAAGGTGGCGTCGTAGGCCGTGAGCATGGTGATCTTCTCGCCACGGGCGTGCAACTCGGCCAAACGCGGCAAGCTGATGGGCTTGCGACTGGCCGGCGCGCTGGCTGTGGGCAAGGTGCCGTAAGGACTGGCTGAAAGACTCGCCGAGGGGTTGAGATTGGGTGTGGTCATGCGGACATTTTAAAGATCGACAAAAGGTACAAATTACCGATGCTCGGGCTATTATTGACGGCTTATAAAAAGAGACAACATGTTTTTGAATCTCAAATCTGCATCCGATCCTGCAGCCAAGTCACTGAAGGCACAGACCCTGTTCGAGCCCATTTGGTTTGAATGGCTGGTGCTGCTGGGGCTTTTTATTTTTGCCTCTTGGCTCTTGGGCATTCAGGGGGTTTGGCAGTTGTTGCTGACCTCCGACCCCACCGGCATTACCGCGTTGATTTTGGTTGTTTTCAGCGTCTCAACCTTGTGGTGCGGCGCCCGCAGCCGAGCGCTCAATCAGCAGCGCGCGCTTTGCCAAAAAGCCATTCAAATGCCCCCACAATGGCCGATCAAAAACCGCGTTCAAGCTTTGTTGGTGGCCGAGGGTTGGGCCGGTGAATATTGGCGAGCCCTTGCCAACAACCCGCACGAGAGCGCCACCGCCTTGGATGTGCTGGCCGAGCAAGCCCAGGGCCGGCACACGACGATGTGGTGGGTGAATGGGGTGCAACTCAAGCTGGGCCTGCTCGGAAAAGTGATCGGGTTTTCGATCTTGGCGATGCAAATTGGCCACATTCAAAATTTTGACCCTTCGCAATCGCAAGAGCTGTTGCGCAACTTGACCGGTGGACTGGGCGTCGCCTTGTTGACAACCATGGTCGGGTTGGTCGGCAATATTTTGTTGGGTTTGCAACTGACGCGCTTAGACCGTTTTGCCGACGATTTGGTGCTTCAAATTCAGCGCCATGGTTTGAACATCACCCCCCAAAATGCGCAGCCGGCGTAAACCCCGCGAACCGGAGGTCGATCCTTTTTACGACATGTTGTTCAACATGTTGATCGCCTTCGTCTTTTGTTTCATCATTGCCTTGCTCGCCATGAACCCGGTCGCCAACAAAAATGGCGACATCCCTGCCAAGGCCGAGTTCATCATCACCTTGACGTGGCCCGACAACGACCCCAACGACCTGGACCTTTGGACTCAAGGCCCCTCGGGTGAAACCGTTTGGTTCCGCAACCGCGATGCTGACCTGATGCACTTGGACCGCGACGACCGCGGCAACGCCAACAACACCATCACCGTCAACGGCAAAACCATCGTCAACCCCTTGCGCCAAGAAGTGGTGACGGTGCGGGCCATCAACCCCGGCGAATACGTGGCCAACGTCAATTACTACGAAAACAAAGATGCCCCGGCCGACGAAACCAGCGATCACCCCCGCGCTGGGCAGCCCGTGGTGGCGACCTTGAGCGTGATCAAAGTGAACCCCAAAGCCGAGGTGGTTTTTTACGGACAAGCCACTCTGACGCACAAGGGCGAAGAAACCACCTTGGTGCGCTTCACCGTCGCGCCCGACGGCAGCGTGACCAACATCAACACCTTGCCCAAGTCCTTGGTCACCACTTTTTAAAAATATTTGCTGAAAGAACAGACATGACACTGCAATTTTCGGTCGCGATGGTTATCGTGGTTTTTCTCTCCGTTTTGGCTTTGCTGTTTTCGCATTGGCCGCGCTGGATCAAAGCCGTTTTGACCGTGGGTTCCTTGGGCTTTTATTTCTTCGCCTTCAACGCCGTCGGCAGCTTGTTGGGTCAGCCCAGCACCGATGCCTTGCCACCCCGCTTTGTCATGGTGGCGGCATTTGTGGATGAGCCAAGGCCCAAGTTTGCCGGCGCCATTTACCTGTGGGTCACCCCCATCGAAGAAGGCCGCAACAACATGGAGCCCCGCGCCTTCAAGCTGCCCTACAGCCGCCCCATGCATGAACAAGTGGCCTCGGGCATGAAGAAGGGGCGCGACGGCGTGGCGCAAATGGGCACTGCCGAAGCGAGGTCTGGCACCGGCCACGCTCCCTCTTGGCTCAAGCCCGGCAATGACGAGCAGGAGATCAAAATTGCCGACTTGCCCACCCCTCAATTACCTGAAAAATAAGGGGCTGGCATGACACCAAATTTCAGTGGATGGAGGGCCCTCGTTTCTTTGAGCGCCCTGGCTGCCTTGACCGCCTTGACCGCCTGCGACAAGCCCGCTCACGAGCACCCTTATTTCCCCTTGGCCGAAGGCCACAGCTGGACCTATGAAGTCTCGACCCAGTTTGACGATCCCGAAGGCCACACCGACATCACCCACACCACGTTGACCAACATGGGCGGCGAGCTTTTGAACAACCAACCCAGCTGGCGTCGGCGCAGCACAGAAGGGGTCGAGTATTGGCTGCGCCAAGACGACAAAGGCCTGACCCGTGTGGCCACCCGATCGGCCTTGGACGCCCGTGCCACCTTGGACGCGGCCCCGCGCACGGTGCTGCCCGATCCGTTGGTGGTCGGCGCGCACTGGGAAACCGACACCACCCTTTATTTTTTGCGTCGCCGCAGTGAACGCCCCGCAGAGTTTCGCTTGGTTGAAAAATACAAAGCCATTCCCATGACCTACACCGTCACCGATTTGAATCAAAAGGTGTCGACGCCGGCGGGCGATTTTGAAGGCTGCGCCTTGGTCAGCGGCCGCGCCGATGTGGTCATGTGGATCGAATCTGCAATGAGTTTTAAGCCGACCCCGGTGCTGACGCGCGAGTGGTATTGCCGGGGGGTTGGCTTGGTGCAATTGGAGCGTGAGGAACCCACCACGGCGCGGTTTTTCCAAGGGGGTTTTTTGCGCATGAAATTGACCGCTTGGCATTAATCATTTGGCCAT
>CAILKX010000085.1 GCA_903834975.1 uncultured Curvibacter sp. | reverse complement strand
GCGATGAAGGTTTTAGTGGTGGGCGGCGCGGGCTACATTGGCTCGCACATGGTGAAGATGTTGGGACAAAAGGGTTGCAGCGTGACGACCCTGGATGACTTGTCCTCTGGGCACCGCGACGCGGTGCTGTGCGGTGAGTTTGTTCAGGGCGACATGGCCGAGCGGGCTTTGCTCGACTCGGTGTTGTCCAAGGGCTTTGATGCGGTGATGCACTTCGCCTCGTTCATCCAGGTGGGCGAGTCGGTGCAGCAACCCGCCAAGTATTACCAAAACAACGTGGTCAACACGCTGACCTTGCTTGATGCGATGCGCGCGCACGGCGTGAACCGGTTCATCTTTTCTTCCACCGCCGCCACCTTTGGGGAGCCGCAATACACCCCCATCGACGAGCACCATCCGCAGCAACCCATCAACCCCTATGGCCGCACCAAGTTGATGGTCGAACACATTCTGGCCGACTTTGAGAAGGCCTACGGCTTGCGCTCGGTGGCTTTGCGCTACTTCAACGCGGCAGGCGCTGACCCCGAAGGGCAATTGGGCGAGCGCCACGACCCCGAGACGCATTTGGTGCCCCTGGTATTGCAAGCCGCCTCGGGCCGTCGGCCCCACATCAGCGTGTTTGGACGCGATTACGACACGCCCGATGGCACCTGCATCCGCGACTACATCCACATCGAAGACCTGTGCTCGGCCCATTGGTTGGCGCTGCAATCCTTGATGGGGGGCGCTGCCAGCCAAGCCTACAACTTGGGCAACGGCCAGGGCTTCTCGGTGCAAGAGGTGATCGACACCGCCGAGCGCGTGACGGGCCGCAAAATCACCGTCGTCGACAGTCCGCGCCGCGCCGGTGACCCCGCCCGCTTGGCGGCAGACGCTACCCAAGCCCGCCAAAAATTAGGCTGGCAGCCGCGCTATCCCGACTTATCGACCATCGTCGAGCACGCCTGGCGGTGGGAGACGCGAGCTCACTGATCAGGGTTATAAATTAAAACGCCTGCCGTGTTGGCTTCCCCAATGAGTGCTTTGATGTCCACTTCGGCGTTTGGCGTGGCACTTTTTATAAATGCCAGCATTTGTTTTACAGCATTGAAAGCGTCTGTGTTTTGCTTTTCTTCTGCAGGAATCAAGGCCGCAACGGGTTCGCCTCTAAAAGTGATGGTGTATCGATTTCCTGCTTGAACCCCCCTGAGCAACTCAGGAAACTTGGTTTTGGCTTCGTAGGATCCGATTTCAAGATTCATGTTGGGTTCCTGTGAAATGGTAGGCGCGCAAATTTTTACTAGACCAATGTATAGACTGGTTTTCAAATGTCAAGTTGAATGGGTAGGTTGATAAAAACTTAAACTCTTCAATATCAATAAATCCAATAGACCATACGGGTGTTCCTTCTCTCTAAACTGATGTCTGCCGTCACCCAGCCCTTGTTTTGGCTGGCGATTTGGTGGCTGTTTGCTTTGCTGGTCTTGGGTCGAAGCGGGCGCCTCAAAGGCATTTCTCAGCGCATTGGTTTGGGCATGCTTTGGGCGGGATTGTTGACGCTGGGTTTGTTGGGGTTTGAAGCCTTTCCCCATGCATTGCTCCTGCCTCTGGAAAACCGCTACCCCATTCCCCAAGCGGCCACGCTGGACCGCTACGCCGGCGTGATCGTGCTGGGGGGTGCGCTTGAAAATCCTGATCTCTATCAGACCCATGGCCAAGTGCCCCTGGGGGATGCCGCCGAGCGCATGACGGTACCTGTGGGCTTGATGCGTCACCACCCGAAATGGACCTTGGTGTTCTCTGGTGGGGAAGGGCGCCTGCTCACCACCGGGGTCAGCGAGGCGGTGCTGGCCAAGGCTTTTTACCAAGAGCAGGGCGTTGACATGTCTCGAGTGGTGCTTGAAAGCCGCTCACGCAACACTCGCGAGAATGCCAGTCAAGTGGCCGTCCTGCTGGGCGAGCGGTGCCAGGAGCCTTGGTTGCTGGTGACCTCGGCTTGGCACATGCCACGGTCAATGGCCGAATTCGAGTCGGTGGGCTGCAATGTGACGGCCTATCCAGTTGACTTCAGGACGGGGGAGTCAACCCCCTGGACCGAATACTCGCTCGCTAGGAGCCTGATCTTGTGGCAAATGGCAATCCATGAGTGGCTGGGCGACTTTGTTTATAGGTATACAAAGTAAAGCCCTGTGTAGCTCAGTGCTTGTTAACGCACCCAGCGTTTAAGATGACGCGTTTGTATACAGCCCATTGGTCACCCACCCTCTCACGGGAATACACCTGCCATGTCCGAGATCAACACGTCCAATTCAACCCCCGCTTCTGCCAACCCACCTCT
>CAILKX010000084.1 GCA_903834975.1 uncultured Curvibacter sp. | reverse complement strand
GGAAGGCCGGGCCATTTTGTACGCCGACCGCATCACCGACTCCATGGCCAAAGCCATTGGGGAGACGGAGCGACGCCGCGCCAAACAAATCGCCTTTAATACCGAGCACGGCATCACCCCGCGCAGCATCGTGAAGCGGGTGCGCGACTTGATCGATGGCGTGTACAGTGAAAAAACCGGTCGCGACGCCGAGCGTTTGGACCAAGAGAATGCGCAACGGGCTCAATACGAAGCCCTGAGCGAGAAGGACTTGGGGCGTGAAATCAAACGCCTCGAAAAAGCCATGCAAGAGCACGCCCGCAATTTGGAGTTCGAGCAAGCCGCCAAGGTGCGCGACCAATTGCACCGCCTCCGGGCCCAGGCCTTCGGGGCGGACAAGGCCGACACGACGGCGGGAGCTTGACTAAAATAGTGGGTTTTAGGCTATACTTGAGCGAATTACTCGGAATATAAAGCGAGGAGCCCTCATGCGATTGACAACCAAAGGCCGTTTTGCGGTCACTGCGATGATTGACTTGGCCTTGCGTCAAGCCAGCGGCCCCGTCACGCTGGCGGCGATCAGCCAGCGCCAGCAGATTTCGCTGTCATATTTAGAGCAACTCTTTGGCAAGCTGCGTCGCAACGACCTGGTCGAATCGACCCGAGGCCCTGGCGGCGGCTACACCTTGAGTCGACCTGCCCAACAAATTTCTGTCGCCGACATCATTTTGTCGGTCGATGAGCCTTTGGATGCGACCCAATGCGGCGGCAAAGAAAACTGCCACGGCGAAAACAACCGCTGCATGACGCACGACCTTTGGTCCACCTTGAACCAGCACATGGTCGATTTTTTGGCCTCGGTTAACTTGCAAAAATTGGTCGACGATCAAATTGCCAAGGGCATGCAAGTCGAAGCCAAACCCCTGCTGCGACGCGCCATTTCACCCGCGCCCGCCCTCAAGCCGCCCCGAGTCAATGCGCCGAACTCGGTGTTTGCCTTGGGGGGGCATTTGGCCAGCCAATAAGCGGGAAGCCCCAATTCATTCAAAATTAATTCAAGTCCCTGAATTTTCATTTTTATCGTTTCCAAGCCGCAACACCATGACCCCACATTTCCCGATTTATCTCGACTACGGCGCCACCACCCCGGTCGACCCCCGCGTGGTCGACGCCATGGTGCCTTGGCTTTACGAGCACTTTGGCAACCCCGCTTCTCGCAGCCATGCTTGGGGCTGGGAAGCTGAAGAGGCCATCGAGAAAGCCCGCGTTCAAGTGGCCGACCTGATTGGTGCCGATCCCCGCGAAATCGTTTGGACCAGCGGGGCCACCGAGTCCATCAACCTGGCCTTGAAGGGCGCTGCCCAGTTCTACAAAGGCAAGGGCAAGCACCTGATTACCCTCAAAACCGAGCACAAAGCGGTGCTCGACACCATGCGCGAACTCGAGCGCCAAGGTTTTGAGGTCACTTACCTGGACGTCAAACCCGATGGCTTGGTTGACATGGACGCCCTCAAGGCCGCCATTCGCCCCGACACCATTCTGGTCAGCATCTTGTTCGTCAACAACGAAATTGGCGTCATTCAAGACATTCCGGCCATCGGCGCCTTGACCCGCGAAAAAGGCATCTTGTTGCACGTGGACGCGGCCCAAGCCACCGGCAGGGTAGACATTGACATGAACAAGTTGCCCATCGACCTGATGAGCATGACCGCCCACAAAACCTATGGCCCCAAGGGCGTGGGGGCTTTGTATGTGCGCCGCAAACCCCGCGTGCGGTTAGAAGCCCAAATGCACGGCGGCGGTCACGAGCGCGGCATGCGCTCTGGCACCTTGCCAACGCACCAAATTGTCGGCATGGGGGAGGCTTTCCGCATCGCCAAAGCAGAGATGGCCGAAGGCAACGCCAAGGCCTATGCCTTGCAACAACGTTTGCTGAATGGTTTGAAAGACGTCGAACAAGTGTTCATCAACGGCAGCATGGAGCACCGTGTTCCGCAAAACCTGAACATGAGCTTCAACTTTGTGGAAGGCGAATCGCTCATCATGGGCATCAAGGGCTTGGCGGTCTCCTCCGGCTCGGCTTGCACCTCCGCCAGCTTGGAGCCCAGCTATGTGTTGCGCGCCTTGGGCCGCAGCGATGAGTTGGCCCACAGCAGCTTGCGCATGACGATTGGTCGCTTCACCACCGAAGCCGAAATTGACTACGCGATTGAAACCATCAAATCCAATGTGGCCAAGTTGCGTGACTTGAGCCCCTTGTGGGAAATGCACCAAGACGGCATCGACATCAGCACCATTCAATGGGCAGCGCACTAAATTCAGATTCAAGGAGTTCTTCATGGCTTACTCAGACAAAGTGATTGATCACTACGAAAACCCCCGCAACGTCGGCTCTTTCGAAAAGGGTGACGACTCGGTGGGCACTGGCATGGTCGGCGCCCCCGCTTGCGGTGACGTGATGAAGCTGCAAATCAAGGTAAACCCCAGCACCGGGGTGATCGAAGACGCCCGCTTCAAGACCTATGGCTGCGGCTCGGCGATCGCATCAAGCTCGCTCGTGACCGAGTGGGTCAAGGGCAAGACCTTGGACGAGGCGGCGGCCCTCAAGAACAGCCAAATCGCCGAAGAGCTGGCCCTGCCACCGGTCAAAATTCACTGCTCCATCTTGGCCGAAGACGCCATCAAGGCGGCCGTGGATGACTACAAGAAAAAACACGTCACCGCTTGAATTGGACCTTCCCTTATGTCTGTCACTTTGACCGAAGCCGCTGCCCGCCACGTCACCCGTTATTTGGGCAAACGGGGGAAAGGCGTGGGCGTTCGTTTGGGCGTTAAAACCACCGGCTGTTCCGGCTTGGCCTACAAGCTGGAATACGTGGATGAAATTGCCCCTGAAGACGTGGTCTTTGAAGACCACGGGGTCAAAGTGCTGATCGATCCCAAAAGCCTGGCCTACATTGACGGCACGCAGCTTGATTTTGTGCGCGAAGGCTTGAACGAAGGCTTCAAGTTTTTGAACCCCAATGAGCGTGACCGCTGCGGTTGCGGAGAAAGTTTCCGGGTTTGAAGCTCCAGTCCAACGACTTTGAGTTGTTTCAATTGCCAGAGCGCTTCGAGCAAGACGCTCAGGCGTTGACCAAAACTTGGCAAGACTTGCAGCGTCAAGCGCATCCCGACAAATTTGCCTCCGAAGGGGCGGCGGCCCAACGACTGGCCATGCAATGGTCGGTGCGCATCAACGAGGCTTACCAGCGCTTGCGCGACCCCTTGAAGCGCGCCGCCTATTTGTGCGAGCTGCATGAGGCCCCCATTCAAGCCGAAAACAACACCGCCATGCCAGCTGCTTTTTTGATGCAGCAAATGGAATGGCGCGAAGCCTTGGAAGACGCCCGATCTGCGTCGGACATCGATGCTTTAGAAGACGAAGTCAATGGCGCACGTCGCCGATTGCTATCCGATTGCGCAGAGCAAATTGACCAAAAGCAAGACTTTCCAGCGGCCGCTCAGCAGGTCCGTGCCTTGATGTTCTTGGAGCGCTTTGGTCAGGATGTGGAAAAGCGTCGCGAGGCGCTCAGCTTCTAAAATTAATTCCCTCTTTTTGAGTTTTTCGCATGGCGCTTTTACAAATCTCTGAACCCGGCCAATCACTGGACCCGCACCAGCGCCGCATTGCCGTTGGCATCGATTTGGGCACCACCCATTCCTTGGTCGCCGCGGTGCGCCATGGCATTGCCGAGTGCTTACCGGATGCTCAGGGCCGGGTGCTACTGCCCTCGGCGGTTCGTTATTTAGAAAACGGCGGCCGGCAAATCGGTTTTGACGCCTTGGCCAATCAAGGCGCCGACCCTGAAAACACCTTGGTTTCCGTCAAGCGATTCATGGGGCGCGGGCTGAAAGACCTGAACAACGCGGCTCAATTGCCTTACCAATTTGTAGACAGCCCCATGGTCAGTCTGCAAACCAGGGCCGGCATCAAGTCGCCTGTGGAAGTCAGCGCTGAAATTTTGGCCACTTTGCGTTTCCGCGCCGAAGACACTTTCAACGACGATGTCTATGGCGCGGTCATTACGGTGCCCGCCTACTTTGACGATGCCCAGCGCCAAGCCACCAAAGACGCCGCGCAATTGGCGGGTTTGAATTTATTGCGCTTGATCAATGAGCCCACCGCGGCGGCGATTGCTTATGGTTTGGACAACGCCAGCGAAGGTGTTTATGCCGTTTTTGATTTGGGTGGTGGCACCTTTGACATTTCTGTCTTGCGTCTGACCCAAGGTGTTTTTGAGGTCATGGCCACCGGCGGCGACTCGGCCTTGGGCGGCGACGACTACGACCAAGCCCTGGCCGCTTGGGCACTCAGCCAAACGGTGCCTGCAGGTGACGCAGCCAAGGCCGTCGACTCGAGCGATTGGACGCTGCTGCGGTTGGCCGCTCGCGCCTGCAAAGAAGCCCTGACCACGCAACACAGCGCGGTCTTGAGCGCCACCCTCAGCCAAGGCCCCATTTCTGTCACCGTGACCCGCGCCGACTTCAATGCGGCCACCGCTTCCCTGACCCAACGAACCTTGGAGGCGGTGCGCAAAACCTTGCGCGACGCCAAGCTCCAGCGTGACGAAGTCAAGGGCGTGGTCATGGTCGGCGGCTCGACCCGCATGCCACAGATTCAAGAAGCCGTGGCCAGCTTCTTCGGCCAAGCGCCACTGAACAACCTGAACCCCGATGAAGTGGTGGCCCTGGGCGCGGCCATTCAAGCCAATCAACTCGCGGGCAACAACCCGAACGGCGACTTGCTGTTATTGGATGTAATTCCGTTGTCCTTGGGCATCGAAACCATGGGCGGCTTGGTCGAGCGCATCGTGCCGCGCAACCAAACCATTCCGACGGCCATGGCGCAAGACTTCACCACTTACAAAGACGGGCAAACCGCCTTGGCTTTGCACGTGGTGCAAGGCGAACGCGACCTCGTGGCCGATTGCCGCAGTTTGGCTCGTTTTGAGCTGCGCGGCATCCCCCCGATGGCCGCAGGCGCAGCGCGTATCCGCGTCACGTTCACGGTCGATGCCGATGGCTTGTTGCAAGTCAGTGCGAAAGAGCAGGGCAGCGGCGTGGAAGCGCAAATCAACGTCAAGCCTTCTTACGGTTTGTCGGACGAGGACATCGCCCACATGTTGCAAAGCAGCTTTAACACGGCACAAATCGACATGCAAGCGCGTGCCTTGGCTGAAGCCCAGCTGGATGTTGACCGCTTGGTGCTGGCCACCCAAAGTGCTTTGCAAGCCGATGGTGATTTGCTCCATGCGGATGAGCGCACCCAGATTGACGCTTTGATGCAAGCGGCACTGGCCAGCAAAAATGGAAACGACCCTGCCGCCATTGAAGCCGCCACCCAAGCGCTGGCCAAAGGCACCGAGGCCTTTGCCGCCAGCCGCATGAACCGAGGCATCCAGCAAGCCTTGGCGGGCCGCCACATCAATGCGGTTTCATGAACGTGCTTGAATGCAATCGGATTGAACTTTTGGATCACCATGCCTGTTATCAAAATCCTCCCCAACGCTGAACTGTGCCCCGAAGGCGCAGAGATTCAGGTCGCCACCGGCACCAACATTTGCGAAGCCTTGTTGGACCACCACATCAACATCGAACACGCATGCGACATGAGTTGTGCCTGCACCACCTGCCATGTGGTCGTGCGTGAGGGCTTTAACTCCTTGAGCCCTGCTGACGATGCTGAAGAAGATTTGCTCGACCGCGCCTGGGGCCTCGAACCCCATTCCCGCCTGAGCTGCCAAGCCCGCGTCGGCCGCGAGGCTTTGACGATTGAGATCCCCAAGTACACCGTGAACCACGCCAAAGAAAATCACTGAATGTCGCGCCTGATTGTTCTGGACACCGAAACCACCGGCCTCTCGGCAGAGGGCGGCGACCGCATCATTGAAATTGGTTGCGTCGAATTGCTGAATAGAAAACTCAGCGGCAACAACCTGCACTATTACCTGAACCCCGAGCGCGACAGCCACGAGGACGCGCTGCGTGTGCACGGCATCAGCAACGAATTTTTGCGCGACAAACCCAAATTTTCAGCGATAGCCGACGAATTACTCGATTACTTGAACGGCGCTGAGGTCATCATTCACAACGCCGCCTTTGACGTTGGCTTTTTGAACAAAGAGCTGCAGTTGGCCCAAAGACCCCCCCTTAAAGCCGTCGTGGCGAAGGTGGTCGATACATTGGCGATGGCCAAAGAAATGTACCCCGGCAAACGCAACTCGCTGGACGCCTTG
>CAILKX010000083.1 GCA_903834975.1 uncultured Curvibacter sp. | reverse complement strand
GCTTCACGGCCTTGGATTTGGGTGGCGTAGACGATTAAGCGGCCGTTCGGGGCAAAGCTGGGGCGTTCATCGGCACTGGTGTCGGTCACGGCATTGGCCACGTTGTTGGCCAAATCCATGACATAGAGCTTGAAGTTGCCGTTCACGCGGGCAATGTAGGCCAACCAACGACCATCGGGGCTGACACTGGGCGAGATGCTGTAACTGCTGCTGAAGGTGACGCGCTCGGGGGCGCCGCCCGCCAAGGGCAAACGGTAAATTTGAGGCGAACCGCCCCGGTCGCTGACAAAGTAAAGGAACTGGCCATCGGCTGAAAAAGTCGGCTCGGTGTCAATGCCGTTGCTTTGAATCAGGCGCTTGGCGTCACCGCCATTTTGGGCGTCGATCAAGAACAATTGGGAGCCGCCATCGCGGGTCAGGGTCAGCGCAATTTGCTTGCCGTCTGGCGACCAGGCGGGCGCGCTGTTGGAGCCTTTGAAGTTGGCCACCAAGCGGCGCTTGCCGGTGGCCACATCGTGCACATAAACCACGGGTTTGCGCGATTCAAATGACACATAAGCAAGTTGACGCCCGTTGGGCGACCACGCCGGTGAAATGATGGGCTCGGGGCTGGTCAATGCCGACTGGGCATTTTGGCCATCGGCATCGGCCACCCACAAATTGAACTTGCCGGCCTGTTTGGTCACATAGGCAATGCGGGTGGAAAAAACCCCGCGCACACCGGTGAGTTTTTCATAAATGGCGTCGGCAATTTTGTGCGACACCAACCGCAAATCGGGCGCCGGCACGACAAAGGACTGGGCCAACAACTCGTCACCCCGGACCGAGTCCACCAAACGGTAGCGCACATCGAAGCGGCCATCGGCCAATTTCGTGACGCTGCCCACCACCACATCGTCGGCGCTGCGGCTGCGCCACAAAGCCGTGTCGATGCGGCTGGTTTCATCCAATACCCCGGGGGTACTGGCGTCAACGCTTTTAAACTGACCGCTGCGCTCCAAATCGGCTTGCACAATTTGGCTGACACGCTGGGTCGGGTCTTCGCCTTTGAAGGCGGTTAAGGCGATGGGGATTTGGGTCAAGCCCACGCCAGTGACTTCCACCCGAAACTGGGCCCAGGCGGGCAAGGCCATCAGCCAAAAAACAGCCAACCACAGGGGCTTGGACCATTGCGAAACCCATTGAGAAACACCTTGAGACGCTCTAAGCAAAACGCGATCCATGACAAACTCGCCTATAGAATCCTCTATTCTATGTCGACCCTCCCCCCCTCCTCGGTGACCGCTCCGCCAGCCAATGGCTTGACACCCCCATTGCCAAAAAGTTTGCCAAAAAGTTTGCCCCAAAGTTTGACCGATCGCCTGGCCCGCCTCAAGTCCTACTTTGGTCACCAGCCCGCCGCTTGGATCGTCGCCTTTTTGGGCACCCTCTTGGGCGCGGCCACCGAGCCCGCCATCCCTGCTTTGCTGCAACCCCTTTTGGACAATGGCTTCACACAAGGCACGATGCCACTGTGGTGGGTACCAGTGGGGATTTTGGGGGTGTTCACCGTTCGGGGGATTGCCCAATTCAGCAGTCAGTACGCCCTGACCCGCATTGCCAACGACGGCATGTTGCGCCTTCGTCGGGATTTGTTTGCGCATTTGTTGCGCGCCGATTTGAGCGTATTCAGGCAGCAAAGTGCCAGCGCCTTGTCAAACACG
>CAILKX010000082.1 GCA_903834975.1 uncultured Curvibacter sp. | reverse complement strand
GCCTTTGACGTTGGCTTTTTGAACAAAGAGCTGCAGTTGGCCCAAAGACCCCCCCTTAAAGCCGTCGTGGCGAAGGTGGTCGATACATTGGCGATGGCCAAAGAAATGTACCCCGGCAAACGCAACTCGCTGGACGCCTTGTGCGACCGCTTGGGCGTTGACAACTCCGGGCGCACTTTGCACGGGGCCTTGTTGGACGCCGAATTGCTGGCCGATGTTTACATCTACATGACCCGCGGCCAAGACGCCTTGTTGGTCGAGTCCGTGGAAGAAGAAGTCAGCACACGGACCGAAGATGCCTTTGACTGGAAATCATTGGACTTGCCCGTTCTGCGCGCCAACGAACAAGAACTGGCCGCGCATGAATCGGTCTTGCTCCAACTCGATAAAGCCAGCAATGGGCAGACAGTATGGCGAAAATTTGTGACATAATAGAGGGCTTGACGCAAGGTCAAGGGCGATTAGCTCAGGGGTAGAGCACTGCATTCACACTGCAGGGGTCGCAAGTTCGAAACTTGCATCGCCCACCAAACAAACACTTAAAAAGCCACCCTGGGGTGGCTTTTTTGTGGGTAGCAATAAATAATCAATGAAATCAGGCGCTCAGCTTCATGTCAGAGCGAGAAAACGCGCTGATTTGGTGACCATCCGGAGATTTATCAGCGCGGTTATCGCTTACTTGAGGCCACGGTACTCCAACAAGGCGTCGCCATTCGGTGGGGCGCCATAAAAAGCCTCGAACAAGTCGTTCGGTTCTTGGCTTCTTCCCCGTGACAAGATTTTTGCGCGCAGCACGTCGCCATTCGCGCGGTTCAAGCCGCCTCGCTTGATAAGCCATTCACCCGTATCGCGAGCCAGCACCTCGCTCCACAAGTAGGCGTAGTAACTGGCCGCGTAGCCGCCGCTGTAAATGTGGGAAAAATAGGTTGAACGATAACGAGCCGTGACGGGGGCATAGTCAAACCCGGCGTCTCGTAAGACTTTGTTTTCAAACGCCATGACTTGGTCAGGCTGGGGCAGTTTTGAGGGGGGTAATTGGTGCCAAGCTTGATCCAGCACTGCGGAGGCCACATACGAAGTGGTCGCAAAACCTTGGTCAAATTTTTGTGCCCGGATGACTTTGTTCAACAGTTCGGTCGGCAGTGGTTCTCCGCTTTGGTGGTGATGTGCAAAGTGCTTCACGACCTCCGGGTCACGCGCCCACATTTCGTTGTATTGAGACGGGTACTCGCCAAAATCTCTGGGCACGCGAGTCCCTGACAGAGACGAATACCGGACGTTTGACAAAAGCCCATGCAATGCATGGCCAAACTCGTGGAACAACGTGGTGACTTCGTCAAAAGTCAATAAAACGGGCACCCCTTCACCCGGGAAGGGCACATTTAAATTGTTCAGCACCACGGGGCGAGTTTTAAACAAAGTCGACTGATTGACGATCGAGTTCATCCAAGCCCCACCTTGTTTGTTATCCCTGGCAAAGGGGTCAAACAAAAACAAGCCCAAACCGCTCCCGTCAGCATCAAACACTTCGAAGACCCGCACGTCAGGCCGATACCCTTTCAAGTCATTCCGTGCTTTGAATGACAATCCGAACAACTGTTGGGCAGCATAAAAAGCCCCATCTACCAAAACCCGATTCAATTCGAAATAGGGTTTCACTTGGTTGGGGTCCACCGAATACTGCTGAAAAAGAATTTGATCGGCATAGAAATCCCAATCCCAAGGCTGTAATTCAAAGGGCATGCCTTGCCCATTGGCCGCTTGTTTGTTGATCAACGCTTGAATCTGGGCCCCTTCTTTGCGTGCGGCGGCCAATGCCAGCGGCGCAATTTGGCTCAGCATTTCATTGACCGCCTTGGGGGTTTTGGCGCCGGTGTCGAGCAGTATCTCATCGGCTGGCGTTGCAAAACCCAGCAATTGAGAGCGCTGATTTCGTAAACGCATGATTTCAACCACGACTTCACGGTTGTCAAATGGGCCTGACCAAGCCCGGTCTATAGAAGCTCTGTATAGCTTTTCTCGCAAATCCCGATTTTGCAATTTGGCCAATAAGCGTTGCGTGCTTGTGTTTTGCAGGGCAAGCAAATATTGCCCTGGCAAACCACGGGCACTTGCTGTTGAGGCGGCGGCGCTGATTTCGGCCTCAGACAAACCTGCCAATTGGTTTTTATCGATGACCAACACAGCGCCGGCTTGGGTCGATTTGAGAACGTTCTGTCGAAACTGAGTGGATAACTTGGAGAGTTTTTCGTTGATGGCTTTGAGTTGATTTTTGTCAGGCTCACTCAGGGACGCCCCCGCCTGGACAAATTCGTTGTAAGTGCGAGCAAGCAATTGAGTGGACTCTGGGTCAAGCCCCAATCCCTCTCTTTTTAGGTAGAGGCTTTTGATTCGTGCAAACAGCGCTGGATTGAGTTGAATGGCGTCATGTTGGGCTGACAGAAGGGGTGAAACTTCTTCTTCAATCTTTTGCCGATTCGCATTTCCGTCAGACCTGACCAAAATAAAGAAGACTTTGCTGACACGTTGAAGTAGGGCACCTGAACGCTCCAAAGCCACCACGGTGTTGTCGAAAGTGGGGGCATCGTTTTGATTAACGATCTGCGCCACTTCTCTAAGTTGTTCAGCCATACCGGCCTTGAAGGCGGGCATGAAGTCGTCGTCTTTGATTTGCGCAAAGTCTGGCAATTCATAGGGGAGGGCGCTGGCTTGGGCAAACGGATTCATGGTGTTGGCCAATAGCGGGTTGCTGATCATCAGCAAGGATGTCAAGGTGAAAACACCGAAGAAATGCGATAGCTTCATATTTTTTTGATGACTGGATATCAGGGCTTGGGAGCCGCCACTTCGATCATGATTTCGTTCCTTCTGAACAGGGGCAAGGTCCAGGGGGGGTCATACCTTGAGAGTTGTGGCGTCCCCATCAGGGTCAGATTTTTCTTGAGTGCCCAGGCCGTTGCCTCTTGCGTTTTTACTTGAACTTTTGCAAGCGTGTTCAATCCCGAGTATTTCAAAACCACAAAGTACTTGCTGGGGAGTTCCCTCAAACCCACGGCGTTGTTTTTAGGCTTTGGAATGGAGGCCAGCGTGTATTGACTGGGCATCACAAAGTTGACCCGCCATTGCGTTGAGGCTTTCATGTTGGGGGCCCCACTTTGGCCAATTTGGGGCTCCACGGTGACGGGGGCGGTCATCGCGACCTTGGCCGGGGTTGCGGATTCAGGTGCTTGATTGTTACCAAAAATAAAGTCAGCAATGAGCCGAAAGCCTTTATTGGAAGCCTCGTCCATGTCGCCCTCGACGAAGGTTTCAGCGACCAGCATGGGGGCGTAATGCCGGACCTCAAACGGACCGTCACTCAACACGACATCAAATTTGGGTTCTTCGATGGCCATGACTTGTCGTGCGCAGAAAAGCCCGAGTAAAAGGCCGAGTGAAAGCCAGACGAGGTATTTTTGAATTTTCATAGGTCAAGAAAGGGCTCACCGCACCCGCTGCCAAAGGGTGACTTCAGCCAGCGTGTGTTGGTGTTTTCGGCGCGTCTCGCGGATCACAAAGGGGACATCTTGTGGCTCAATCAATGGGTCAAAGTGCTCGGCCAACAAGGTTTTTAAGGCGTCCAAAGTGGTCCAACTCTCACCGTCCTTTTTAAAGCCGCCCAACCAGTTTTGGCGTTGGGTGTGTTCTTCCAGCCAGGTGTAGGGGGAGCTGATCATCAAGACACCACCGACCTTCAAGCGTTCGTGGATGTGCGTTAAAAAACCTTTGGGATCGTGCAAACGATCGATCAAATTGGCGGCCAGAATCAGGTCAAAGTCCGTGAGGACGTCTCTCAAGTTGCAAGCATCGCCTTGTAAAAATTCAACCTTCCCTGCGTCAGCAGCCAGGCCGATTTCGGCCAAGGTTCGTGTGCAGTAACTCACCAACTCGCCTTCTTCGACGCGGGTGTAACGCAGCTCTCCGGTCTGCGCCAACTGAACCCCGGCGTTGATAAAGCGGGCTGAAAAATCAACGCCCGTCACGTGGGCAAAATGCCGGGCCAACTCGAAAGTAGAGCGCCCCGTCGCGCAGCCCAAATCCATGGCGCGGGCCTTCGGCTTGTCTTTCATGACTTGCACGGCGATGTCCGCCAAGGCTTTGGGAAAGTTGGGCACGCCAAAACAAGGGTCACCGTAGTGAAATTCGGCATATTCGGACAGTTGTTTGTCCGACTCGTAATAGACATTGGGGTTGTTCACGGGTGTTTGACTCACGATATAGCGTAGACCGGCGTGTTGAAAGAAATGGCGCCGAAAGGCGTAGCGGGCACTGCGACGGGTTTCGTTGCCACAGGAGATCCAAGAGCCCCCTTTGATGAGGTTGTGTTTTCCATCAAAGGTCGGGGTGGTGAAGTCGTCATAAATGGGATGAACCTTGAAGCCTTCAAAGGGATAGATCGGCGTTTCAGTCCATTGCCAAACATTTCCGACGACATCAAAAAAATCACCTTGCGCATGGCGGTCGATGGCGCAAGAGGAGGCGCCGTGGTCCAGATGCAATTGGGCTCTGGCGGGCTCTTCTTGGGGTACTTCATGGCGGCCTGCGACATCGAATAAACGCGTCCATTCGTCTTC
>CAILKX010000081.1 GCA_903834975.1 uncultured Curvibacter sp. | reverse complement strand
CGTGTGGGCAGCAAGCCCTTCGCCATTGAGGGTCTGAACGTCATCAGCAACGATTGGGAGCCCCCCCGGATTGGCGAGCGCTACAGCGCCTTTCAAGTGGGGGTTCAGCTGGCCAATCGGCACGGGCCCTTGAACAAAATTGAATTTTCCGAATTCATCGTGAAAAGCCAAGCCTTCGCCGATGCCGTCGGCGGAGAGCCGGAATTTCCGGACATGCAAGCCGAGGTGGAGCGGGCCCGAGAAATTGACCAATTCGCCAACGACCACGACGCCAAACTCAGTTTCTTTTTGCGCGCGCGACACGCTGCTTGGAGCCCCGGTTACGTGCTGCAAAACGCCGCCAAACTCGGTTTCGTGCCCGGTGTATTACCCGGGCGGTTGGCCATGCCGTCTTCAACCCCCGGTTTGCCGCCTTTGTTGACCTTGAATTACGACGCCCAAGCCGCCTTGGCCGAAGACCCCGAGGAATCGGCACTGCGCGAAATTGAGCTGCAATTGGATGTGCCGCTGACCCGTCGCGAAGAGCAGCCATTCCGGCGCTTGTGCGAAGCTTTGCAATGGCTGTCCCAAGGCATGGACGGCGCGGTCACCGACCCCGAGGGGCGTGCTGTTCCCGAAGAAGTCATCTTGAGCATTGAGCGCGACTTGGAACAACTCTACGCCGCCTTGGAAGCCTATGACTTGGCAGCGGGTTCGCCGCAAACCCGTCGCTTGTTCAGTTGAGATCAGGTCCTCAAATGGGTAACCTGAACCTCTTTGAACCCGATGGGCTTGGGGGTCGACCAGAAAATAGATTGGCCGAGTTGCGCGCCACCCTGAACCACTGGGGCCACGCCTACTACGTGCTAGACGCCCCTGTGGTGCCCGATGCCGAATACGACCGGCTGTTCCGCGAACTCCAATCGTTGGAGGCCGAACACCCCGAACTCTTGACACCCGATTCGCCCACGCAACGGGTTGGCGGCAAGGTCTTGGCTCAATTTGAAACCGTTCGACATGCGGTGCCCATGCTGAGCATCCGCACCGAAACAGACACCGAATCCAGCGGTGCGCTGGCCTTTGATACCCGCATTCGCAAAGAGTTGGCAGGCCTTTTGGCCGAGTCCGAATCGGTCGAATACGTGGCCGAATTGAAGTTTGACGGCTTGGCCATCAACCTGCGCTACGAAAACGGCGTTTTGGTGCAAGCCGCCACGCGGGGAGACGGCGAGATGGGCGAGGAGGTCACGCCCAACATCCGCACGGTCGGTCAAATTCCTTTAAAGCTAACGGCCGCTTCAGATCAATCTGGAAGGTCTTGGGCGGTGCCGCCTGTCCTCGAAGTACGCGGTGAGGTCTATATGCGGCGCGATCACTTCGAGCGTTTGAACGAGGCCCAACGCGAACGCGGCGAGAAAACCTTTGTGAACCCCCGCAACGCGGCGGCGGGCGCGGTGCGTCAATTGGATTCAGGCATCGCAGCGCAAAGGCCTTTGAGCTTTTTTGCCTATGGCGTCGGCGAGGTCAGCGCGCCTGAGCAGGGTGGCCCCGCTTGGCAAACCCATTTCGAAATGCTGCAAACCCTTAAAAGCTGGGGCTTTCCCGTGGAAGACTTGGACCAAGTGGTGCAGGGTGTTGACGGTTTGGTGGCTTTTCACCAAAAGATCGGTGCCCTGCGTGACCGCTTGCCTTACGACATTGACGGCGTGGTTTACAAGGTCAACTCGTTGGCCCTGCAACAACAACTCGGTTTTGTGACCCGAGAACCGCGATGGGCGGTGGCGCACAAATACCCAGCGCAAGAGCAAATGACCCGCATTTTGGACATTGACGTTCAAGTCGGACGCACCGGAAAACTGACGCCGGTGGCTCGATTGGCGCCCGTGTTTGTTGGCGGCGTCACGGTTACGAACGCCACATTGCACAACCTGTTTGAGCTGCGCCGCAAGGGCGTTCGGGTGGGCGACGAGGTGGTGGTCCGCCGCGCTGGAGATGTGATTCCGGAGGTCGTGGGCCGAGTCGTTTTGACTCCGCCCTCAGAAAATGCACTCACTTTTCCCGACCCATTGCCCGACCGTTTGCCCGACCGTTCCCCCAAACGTTTGCCAAGCCGCACCCCGTACGTCCCCAATTTCAAAATGCCTGCCGCTTGCCCCATTTGTGGCAGCACGGTGGTGCGCGAACCGGGTGAAACGAACCACCGTTGCAGCGGCGGGTTGTTTTGCCCCGCACAACGCAAACAGGCCATTCTTCATTTTGCCCAACGCAAGGCCTTGGATGTGGAGGGTCTTGGTGACAAGCTGGTCGACCAATTGGTCGACGCTGGTGTGATTCGGGTCCTTCCCGATCTTTACAAAATGGGGCTCACGTCGCTTGCCAACTTGGACCGAATGGCCGATAAATCGGCGGCCAATGTATTGGCGGCGTTGGAATCCTCCAAACAAACCACCTTGCCCCGTTTTTTGTACGGCTTGGGCATACGCCACGTGGGCGAGGCCACGGCGAAAGACTTGGCTCGTCATTTCGGCAATCTGGATGCCATCATGGACGCGAGCGTCGAGCAGTTGCTCCAAGTCAAAGACGTGGGTCCCATCGTGGCCAACAGCATCCGCACCTTTTTTGACCAACCGCACAACCGTGAAGTCGTGGCCCAACTTTGCGAACCCGGTGGCTGTGGCATTTCCTGGCCGGCCATCGAAGCGGTCGCCGGCGCCAGCTTGCCCTTGACAGGCATGACGGTCGTCCTGACGGGGACCTTGCCGACCCTCAGCCGTGAAGACGCCAAAGAAATGCTGGAGGCTGCCGGGGCCAAAGTGGCAGGTTCGGTGAGCAAGAAAACCCACTACGTCGTGGCCGGGGCGGAGGCCGGCAGCAAGCTCGACAAGGCCTTGGCTTTGGGCGTGCCCGTGCTGGACGAAGCAGGGCTGAAGGCATTGCTTCAAGGACACCCAGAAAGTTAAACCATGGCGATTCGTGAAATTCTAAAAATGGGCGACCCTCGGTTGCTCAAAGTGGCACAACCCGTGACCGAGTTCGACACCCCTGAGCTGCATGCCTTGTTGCAAGACCTGCAAGACACCATGGCCGCCGCCAACGGGGCCGGTTTGGCAGCGCCGCAAATTGGCGTCGATTTACAGCTGGTTGTTTTTGGAAGCGGCCGCGTGAACCCCCGTTACCCCGAAGCCGATATCGTCCCCTTCACCGTTTTGTGCAACCCGGTCCTGACTCCTTTGGGCGTTGAAGAAAAGGCCGACTGGGAAGGCTGTCTGTCGGTGCCCGGTTTGCGCGGCAAAGTGCCTCGGTTTGTGCACCTGCGTTACCAAGGCCTTGATTTGAAAGGGCAGCCCATTGACCGCACTGTTAGCGGGTTTCATGCGCGCGTGGTGCAACACGAATGCGACCACTTGATCGGCCAGCTTTACCCCATGCGGATGCGGGAATTCAGTGATTTTGGTTTTACCGACGTGCTGTTTCCAGAATTGGGGCGCGCCTAGGTGACTCTGCTGCGGTCCTCAAAACCAGACAATCCCCTCCATGACGATTCAAATTAACAACCTCGAAGTCAATGACCCGCCTGTGGCAGCCGCAACCGTCATGGTGCTGCGAGATGGCCCACAGGGTTTGGAAGTTTTGATGATTCAGCGCCACCACAACTCCGATGTACTCGGCGGCGCGCATGTGTTTCCTGGCGGCAAATTGGATGCACAAGACAGCCAACTGAATGGATTGGTGCCCGACCGACCCTTGGATTGGTTTCAGGCGCGTTTGGCTGAACCAGAGACGCCAGCCGATTTGGCGCTGGCCCTGCATCTGGCCGCTTTGCGCGAAACCTTGGAAGAAAGTGGGCTCTTGATCGGGCAAACGGTGCAAGCGGACCAATTACAGCAAGCCCGTCAACAACTGGGCGAAAAGCAGGGCTTCACTTCGGTGCTCAACAACCTCGGTTTGCCTTTACGCACCCAAGGTTTGGCCCCTTGGTCACGCTGGGTCACGCCGCGCATGCCATCGGTCATGACCAAACGATTTGACACGCGCTTTTTTGTGGCCATTGCGCCGCCCGAACAACTCGCCTTGCACGACAACTTTGAAGCCACCGAAACGGTTTGGCTGAATCCGCGTCAAGGCTTGCATGATTATTGGGAGGGCCGAATCGGCCTGGCACCCCCGCAAATCATGAGCTTGTCTCAATTGGCTCGCTTTGAGAACGCCGCCAGCGCCTTGGCTTACGCCGAAAAGAGCCGGCCCGTCTTGACCCAACCCGAGCCCTTCGATGACAACGGCGTGCGCGTCATTTGCTACCCCGGCGACCCCCGACATTCCAACCCCGAGCCCGGTTTTGAAGGCCCCACCCGTTTGCGCTTTGTCAACAAGCGCTTTGAACCGGAGGGTGGTTTGGCAGCGTTGTTGCCGAGTTGACCAGGCCCACCATGCCCTCGGTCAATTCGCCAGCGCCGACAACAACTCGGTCTCTATCTCAATCTGCTTTTTGTTGTTTTGAAGCCCCTGACCTTCAACGACGAAGGTGTCTTCGACGCGCTCGCCCAGGGTGGTGACCTTGGCCAGTTGCAGGCTGATGTGGTGCTTCGACAAAATCCGCGCCACCGTATAGAGCAAGCCGAGGCGGTCGCTGGCCGAAATGCTGAGCAACCAGCGTTGGGCTTTTTCGTCGGGGGACAAACTGACGCGCGGCGCAATGGGGAAGCTTTTCACACGGCGTGACAATCTCGCCCGTCCTGGGGCAGGCAATGGTGATTCGGCTTTGAGGGTTTGTGCCAGTTCCACTTCGACTTTTTGGGTAAATTCTTGGTAATGCTCAGGCAGCATTTCGGTGACGATTTGGAAGGTGTCTAAGGCATAGCCTGCACTGGTGGTGTGCACTTTGGCGTCCAAAATACTGAAGCCGGATTGATCAAAATAACCGCAGATACGCGCAAATAAATCGCTCTGATCAGGGGTGTAAACCACCACTTGCAAGCCGTCTCCCCAAGGAGACAGGCGGGCTTTGACGATGGGTTCAGAACTGTCCACGTACCGCGAAAGCATGCGCGTGTGCCAAGCGATGTCCTCGGCGTCGTGGCGCATGAAATAGCTCACGTCCAAACGATCCCACAAGGGTTTCTGAGCTTGATGGGGTAACGCAGCAAGGGCCAGTTTGGCCATGGCCTCGCGTTTGCGGGATTCCACAACCGCTTGCGGCTCGCTGGCATGGCCGCCCAAGGCACGCAAAGTGGAACGGTACAAGTCTTCCAACAATTTGCCTTTCCAGGCGTTCCACACTTTGGGGCTGGTGCCTCGAATGTCCGCGACAGTCAGCAAGTAAAGCCCCGTCAGACGTCGCTCATTGCCCACCCGTTTGGCAAACGCCTCAATCACATCTGGGTCGCCCAAGTCTTGTTTCTGGGCCACGTGGCTCATGGTCAAGTGCTCATTCACCAAGAAGGCAATGAACTCGGCGTCGGCCTTGTTCAAGTGGTGTTGACGGGCAAAACGCATCGTCTCCATATGACCCAATTGGGAATGGTCACCCCCCCGGCCTTTGGCGATGTCATGAAACAAGGCCCCAGCGTAAAGCAACCAAGGCTTCTCAAAGCCCGACGCGAGTTGTGAGCAAAAAGGGTATTCGTGGGCATGCTCGGGCATGAAGAATCGGCGCACATTGCGCAGCACCATCAAGATGTGCTGGTCGACGGTGTAGACATGGAAAAGATCGTGCTGCATTTGCCCCACGATGCGTCGGAACACCCACAAATAGCGGCCCAGCACGGAGGTTTGGTTCATCAAACGCATGGCGTGTGTGATGCCCTCGGGTTGCTGCAAAATTTGCAAAAAGGTGTCTCGATTGATGGGGTCGGCCCTAAACTTCGCGTCCATCACCTTGCGCGCGTTGTAGAGCGCACGCAGCGTTCGAGCCGACAGGCCTTTGACGCCAACGGTTTGCTGGTAAACCAGAAAGGTCTCCAAAATCGCATGCGGCTGACGCAAATACAAATCGTCGCTGGCGACTTCAATCATGCCCGCTTTGTTGAAGAATCGTTCGTTGATGGGGCTGAGTTGGTGCTCTTTGGGGTGCAAACGCTCTTCGATGTTGAGCATCAAAATTTGTTGCAACTGCGTGACGGCCTTAGCACCCCAGTAATAGCGTTTCATCAATTGTTCAGAGGCGCGGATAAAGACTTTTTCATCGGGCTTGTTCGATTTGGGCTTGTTTTCAAAACCCAGGGATTCGGCCACGGTGGTTTGCAAATCAAAAATCAGCCGGTCTTCCCGTCGACCTGCGGCCAGGTGCAATTTGGCACGTACCAGGTTCAGCCAGGCTTGGTTTCGTTGCAGGTTTTTCACCTCCAATTCAGTCACCAAGCCGTTGGCCGCCAAGTCTTCCCAGCTGTTGCCCATGCCCGCTGCCTTGGCCACCCACAAGACCGTTTGCAGGTCACGCAAGCCGCCTGGCGATTCTTTGCAGTTGGGCTCTAGCGCGTAGGGGGTGTTTTCATACTTGTTATGACGATGTCGCAACTCAAGAGATTTGGCGGTAAAAAATGCCGCCGGGTCCATGGCCGCTTGATAGCGCGATTGAAAGTTTTGAAACAAGGCCTCACTGCCACAAAGCAACCGGGCCTCTAAAAGTGCCGTTTGAACCGTGACGTCTTTCTCAGATTCCTCTAAACACTCAGAGACGGTTCTGACGCTGGAACCAATTTCAAGCCCCACATCCCAACATTGACCAATGAAGGTCTCGATGTTTTTTTGCAGCGCTGGCTCACTGGCCAAATCCAAACCATCGGGCAGCAAAATCAAGACATCCACATCGGAGTGGGGCATGAGTTCACCACGACCAAAACCGCCCACGGCCACCAAAGCCAAGTGGGGAGGCAAGGCCAGTTGAGCCCACAAGGAGTTGAGCACCTTGTCCACCAATTTGGCCATTCCCTGAAGGGATTTTTGCACCCCTCGAATCGAGGCGTTTTTATGGCTCAAGGACGCCAGCTTGAGTGCTTTTCGTTGACGGTACTCCGTGCGAAGGGGGCTGGTGCTGATCATGGTCAATCGCCTAATTCAAGGTTTCATCAACGAGATTTTTGAAATCTCAGGTTTTGACCGAGGTGATGAAGGCGGGGGGTGGGGGGCTGCCGGCCGACAAAGTCAACACCTCGTAACCCGTCTCGGTCACCAAGACGGTGTGTTCCCATTGGGCCGACAAACTGTGGTCCTTGGTGACGATGGTCCAGCCGTCGTTGCCGAGTTCTTTGATTTCTTTGCGGCCCGCGTTGATCATGGGCTCAATGGTGAAGGTCATGCCGGGCTTCAACTCTTCCAGCGTGCCAGGGCGACCGTAGTGCAACACTTGGGGGTCTTCGTGGAATTTCTTGCCGATACCATGCCCGCAGAATTCACGCACCACCGAGAAGCCTTGGGCTTCGGCAAATTTTTGGATGGCATGGCCCACGTCGCCCAGATGAGCGCCGGGCTTGACTTGTTGAATGCCAATCCACATGGCGTCGTACGTCACGGCGCACAAACGCTTGGCGGCAATTGAAGTTTCCCCAATCAAGTACATGCGGCTGTTGTCGCCGTACCAGCCGTCGGCCGTAATCACAGTCACATCGACATTCATGATGTCGCCCTTTTTCAGGGGCTTGTCGTTGGGAATGCCGTGGCACACCACGTGATTCAGCGAGGTGCAAAGCGAGGCGGGGTAGGGCGGATAGCCCGGCGGCTGGTAGCCCAAGGTGGCGGTGCGGGTGTTTTGCACATTGACCATGTAGTCGTGCGCCAAACGGTCCACTTCTTTGGTCGTCATGCCGACTTTGATCAGGGGCGTGAGGTAGTCCAAGACCTCTGAGGCCAGGCGGCACGCCAAGCGCATGCCTTCAATGTCTTCGGGGGATTTGTAGGTAATACTCATCCCCAAATTATCCCATTCAGCTTGGCCCGACGGGCAATGGGGCCGGTAAAATGGGGGCATTCCCTCAAAAATCGGCTCGCCAAGTGACTGCGTCTCCCATCGCCCCTTCGTTTTCCTCTGTCAAACACCCCACTTTGCAACTCACAGCCTTTGATGGTGGCAGGGCGCTCAGCGACTTCAGAATCCAGCAGTTATTGCCTCAGTTACGGGCCATCCACCCCAAGTTAACCGGCATCAGCGCCCGGTTCATGCATTGGGTGGCCTCTGAATCGGCACCCACAGAGGCCCAAAAAAACCAGCTGGCGGCTTTGTTGACTTATGGGGAGCCCTTTGAACCATCGGCGTCTTCTTCGGGCACTTTCTCAAAAGCTTCGGCCAAATCAGACGCTGTGTTTTGGGTCAGCCCCCGTTTTGGAACGGTCTCACCTTGGGCCTCCAAAGCCACTGACATTGCCCGCAACTGTGGCT
>CAILKX010000080.1 GCA_903834975.1 uncultured Curvibacter sp. | reverse complement strand
CTTCGTCAATACGTTCAAGCGTGACTATGTGGCGCGCATGGACCTACGCAATGCGGCCACCGTGTTGGAGCAGTTGCCGGCCGCCTTCGAGCACTTCAACGAGGTGCATCCGCATTCATCGTTGAAAATGCGCTCTCCCCGGGAGTTCAGGCGGCATCAGGCCGCACAGGTGCGCTCAGAGTCCATGACGGACCTAGCGCTTAACTGCGAATAGGACGGGTCCGGAAATACGGGGGCAAGATCACTGCTCTGTGCTTAGTCAGTGAAATTAATATTTAAGATCTTCTGAATTCGGGCTTCTCACGGTACATTTAAAAGACAAAAAAAAGCACACCTTGTGAAAGGTGTGCAAAAGTCCTGTTTTCAAGTTTGAGAGTTTAAGAACTCTCGGTCATCCCAAAGATTTCTTCATCGAATTCCCCCTTGCGTTAAAAAGAGTCAGCATGAAAGATCGGTCTTGCAACCAATCTAGACTGATCTTAAAAAAAGAGCTTTGTATAAACCATACGTTGTTTGACGTAGCAACCATCAGGGCACACTCTTAGTCTTCAGGTGATGAAGTGCTGAAACCACAAAATGCCTTGGTGTCGCAACTCGCTTTGGGCTTGAACAAAGTCTCTTTTCAGATAACGACTGTCATACACATCAATGTCAAAGGCTTGACCATCGCTCAGTAAGATGATGCAAGGGGCGTTCGCTAAATCAAGGTTTGCATTTTGAAGGCGCCGATACGTCGACAGGTAAAACCCAGCGTGCCGGGTGATGGCCCCTAATCGGGTTGAACCACCGCTTTGAGTCTTTGCAAGCCGATTCATCAAGATCATTGAATTTTCTTCAGTCCAATTTTTTATCCACGTCACCTCGACATCTTGTCGGCCCCATGATCGAAAGCCCCACACAGCACTACTGTGACCTGCTTGCTTCAAGGCCTCCACGCAGGCCCGTGTAGCAATCAAACTCCGGCTCAAGAGCGGCCCATGGTTGGACGCCGATAAATCCAATAAAACCAAACAGTTGAGCTTCCGCCTTTTTTTTTGAATATTTTTGTATAAAAAGTGAGAAGGCGCCCTGCCTGCCCGTCGATCGATGCTGGCATCCACCATAGCCGAGTCGCTCAATCGATCGCCCCATTCTTCCAACCTGTGATTGACCTGGTGCGTTTGGCTAATTGCCAAGACACGTTGCTGCCATTGCTTTAGAAGCGAGGGGTACATATCATGAAGTTCACAATAAGCCAACGAAGTCGTTGCAACTGTTTTAATGGGCTCTTCATAAACAGCACACCAATTTTTCCTGTATTGGCCGATGCGGTAATCCCACTCTGGGTGCATTTTGGGCTGTGTTTCACGGGCAGATTTTTCTTCGGTGCTAGAAGAGGTTGGCGATGTTTCTTGGGGTGGATCGGTGTTTCGTTGTAATTCGACGCTGGAGTTGGCCAACGCTTCATCATGGGCCCATAAGTGGCTGTTGTCGTCTCGGTAAGGCGCTTGAACTCGGTAGGTAACATCATTAAAGGGCAAACGCATTTGACCAATGTCGTTACCCAAAATCGACACCATGCCGCGCAATGAAGCGGAGTCTCGCAGGTCCAAAGCCCAGAACATTTGTTTGACCTTGCGAATCCAAGCATGGGGATCTTGGTGCTCTGGGTCTAGCAAGCTGCGTGACAAACGCGCCAACAAAGCCTCGAAATTCATGCCCTCCATGGCATAGGCCCCTTCATGGAAAGGTCGCCAAAGGGAGCGCAAACCTGGCAACAGTTCACATGCCAAGGCTTCAACGCGGGCATCTTCCAGAACACCGTACAAGGCCAATTGAATGGGTTTAAAAGAGCCCCTGGATTGAGCCAGAGAGCCAAAAGCCAAATGCGCGCAAGCGTGGGCCAGGCGAGCCCAGTTTAGACTCTGATCCCTGAGAATGGGTTCAGATGGCCAATGCAAACAAGCTTGGTTAAATACGATTCTTTCAAGAATTACGCGCTGAGAACTTGGCGCTAAGAAACCAGCATCTTGGCTAGCACCTATGAAGGAGAAGCTCAGCCGATGGCCCCACAAGCCGTTGGCATAAGTGTGCCAAGCGGCTGGAAATTCAGGCAAAGCTCGCACTCACCAAGGCCTTGAGCGCCTCGATCAGTCCGGGCTCATCGCTCAATGGTTCAACCACAGCTTGCAGCACAGCAGACTTGGTGGACAGCCCAGATTGAATCAACTTGGCTGCATTCACCAAAAGCCGTGTTGAGGCGCCCTCCTCCAAGCCATGGTCTTGTAATCGGCGGGTTCTTTGCGCAAAAGCCACTAAGGAGTCCGCCAAAGATGCGCTGGCGCTCGCTTCTTTTTGCAAAACCTGCGATTCCAAAAACGCTGGCGGATAGCTCAGTTTGAGTCCCGTAAAGCGTTGCCTCATGGAGGGCTTGAGGTCTTTACCAAGGCCCTTGTAGCCGGGGTTGTAGCTCACCACCAACAAAAAGTCGGGGTGGGCTTGGACCTTTTCGCCTCGCCGATCCAGTGGTAAATAGCGGCGAGTATCGCCCAGGGGATGAAGCAGTACCAAGGCGTCGGAGCGGGCTTCTATGAACTCATCCAAATAACAAATGCCGCCGTGGCGTGCGGCCAAAGTCAGCGGCCCATCTTGCCATTCAGTGCCAGCGACATTCAATAACCAGCGCCCTGCTAAGTCACCACTACTCAAGTCTTCATGACATGAGATGGTCACCAAAGGCCGCTTCAGACGCCAAGCCATGTGCTCGACCAAACGGGTTTTTCCGCAACCGGTGGGGCCACTCAGTAACACCGGTAAAGAGGCCTTGGCTGCCGCTTCAAAACCAGCAACCTCGTCTCCCACTGCCTGGTAAAAAGGCTCATGGGAGACGCGCCACGATTCAAGTTCTGAGGACAATTATTGATGACCCACAGACTCAGGGTTAGGAATGCCATCGATTGGGCATTCCTCTGTGCCGACCATGGGACGAGTGATGGCTTCCACGGCTTTGCGCGTGCCTTCGGGGTCATTGACCCAGCGCTCATAAAATCCGTAAGGGCAAGCAGCAGCGCCCTTGTCGCCTTCACCAGAATTAATCATGCCGGTGTAACCACGGTGCAATAGCTTGAAGAGGTGGTTTTCAGATTGGCCATTTTTGCGGAAGTCCCGAATCAAGCTGGTAGACAAAGCGGCATATTGCACGCCGTATTCCTCTTCGCCACACTCACCCAAGGTACGGCCATCAAATCCAATCAACGCACTGTGTCCAAAGTAGCTGTAAACCCCGTCAAAGCCGGCGGCATTAGCCACAGCCACATAGGTGTTGTTAGCAAACGCCATGGCTTTAGATATGAGGATCTGTTGCTCTTTGGCTGGGTACATATAACCTTGGCAACGGATAATCAATTCAGCGCCCTTCATGGCGCAATCGCGCCAGATTTCAGGGTAGTTGCCGTCGTCACAAATGATCAAGCTGATCTTCAAACCCTTGGGGCCTTCAGATACGTAGGTGCAGTCGCCGGGATACCAACCCTCAACGGGTACCCAAGGCATGATCTTGCGGTACTTTTGCACAATTTCACCTTGGTCGTTCATCAGAATCAAGGTGTTGTAAGGCGCTTTATTGGGATGCTCTTCGTGTTGCTCACCGGTCAGAGAAAACACGCCCCAAACCTTAGCTTTGCGGCAAGCGGCAGCGAAAATTTCGGTTTCAGCACCTGGCACAGCGGCAGCGGTGTCGTACATCTCTTGGGAGTCGTACATGATGCCGTGGGTGCTGTACTCAGGGAAAATGACCAGATCCATGCCGGGCAATCCGGCCTTCATGCCGACCAGCATGTCGCCAATTTTGCGGGCATTTTCTAGCACCTCCGCCTTGGTGTGCAGGCGAGGCATTTTGTAATTGACCACCGCCACACCGACGGTGTCTTTGGAACTGGAAATATCGCCGTGAATCATTTTCTGACCTCTCTTGTCAATGGTTTATGGAAGGGTGATGAGGGTTGATGCACAAAGAGGAAATTCAATGGCTGATCATCCAGGGGCGTTTGCTGGGAAATGTCTTCGCCCCATTGGGCGCCGTCACGGTAGCGCCTCGAGCAGAGGTGCTGCAGCAACCACAACCGCTGGGATGCTTAAGCCTTGAATAACTGCCCCCCGCTGAGTCCCCCGAACGTTTGGGCTCATGTCTCGCCCGCTCATTTGTGGCATGTGCTGTGCGATCGCTGTTACTCAAGCAGGCCAAACGAGGGGCATTTAAAAATACCCTTTCGCTGACGCTTGAGCAGGTTGGGCAAATAGCGGGATCGTTGCGAGAGGACATCGACCTGATGGCATCAAATTCACCACAGTCGTTGCAAAAATAGTCATAGGTCGGCATAAGGGCCTCTTAAAAACGAGTTGGTGCTAATTCAGCTCTGGCTTTCACCTTTCGGCTTACTTGTCTTGTGCAATCGGCAAGTCAACTGCGCCAACGATTTCAATCTTCGGTCCTGAAGCCGTGGGATTGATGTCGAAATCAAAGATCTCAGTAGGCAGCCAAAGTGTGGCGCAAGCATTCGGAACGTCGACAACACCGCTGATGTGACCTTGCACCGGTGCTGTACCCAAAATCGAATAGGCCTGTGCGCCGCTGTAACCAAATTTCTTCAGGTATTCAATGGCGTTCAAGCAAGCTTGACGATAGGCAACGGTTACGTCCAAATAGTGCTGCTTACCTTGCTCATCGACAGAAATGCCCTCAAAGATTAAATAGTCTTTGTAGTTGGGTGTGATGGGGCTGGGTTTGAAGACCGGGTTCTTGATACCGTACTTGGCCATGCCGCCCTTGATTAAGTTCACCTTCATATGAACCCAACCCGCCATTTCGATGGCACCGCAGAAGGTGATTTCGCCGTCGCCTTGGCTGAAGTGCAAGTCACCCACGGATAAACCGCCTCCGTCCACATAGACAGGGAAGTAGATTTTTGAGCCACGCGACAAATCTTTGATGTCGCAGTTGCCGCCGTGTTCACGAGGAGGCACGGTGCGGGCACCTGTTGCGGCAGCGGCAGCAGCTTGTTCGCCTTTGAGTTGACCCATGTGTGCAGTGGCGGCGCTGGGGGGGTTGGCCAAACCAGGGACACGATCTGGGTCGGTGGCAATCAATTCGGCCTCACGGCTGTTCCAAGCATCCAGCATCTTGTGGTCAGGCAAACACCCAATCAAACCTGGGTGAATCAGCCCAGCGAAGTTGACGCCAGGAATGTGGCGACTGTTGGTGAACATGCCGTGAAAATCCCAAATGGATTTTTGTGCGAGTGGGAAGTGGTCGGTCAAAAAGCCACCGCCATTCTTCTTAGAGAAGAAACCATTAAAGCCCCACATACTTTCTTCTTTAGCGCCGATGTCCAAAAGATCGACTACAAGCAAGTCGCCAGGCTCAGCTCCTTTGACGCCCACAGGGCCGGTCAAAAAGTGAACTGTTGAAAGGTCAACGTCGCGCACGTCCTCTGCGCTATCGTTGTTCTTAATGGCTCCACCGGTCCAGTCATAAGTTTCGAGTTTGAACTCGTCGCCAGGATTCACCCAAACCGCCATGGGAATGTCGGGATGCCAACGGTTGTGAACCAAGGGGTTCTCATAGGGAGATTGGTTGAGGTCAACTTTGATCAAGGTTTCTGACATGATGCGCTCCTTTGTTGAGGGGAAAAATTAAACAGACAAGTAAGATTTGATGCGTTGCTGATCCGTATCAGCGCGAGCCGTTTCATGCACGAGGCGACCGCCTTCGATCACAAAAAGTCGATCAGCCACATCCATAGCAAACGACAAGACTTGCTCGGATACGATGATGGTGATTTTTCGCATCTTGCGAATTTCATTCAGGGCTTTTGCAATATCTTTGATGATGGATGGTTGGATACCTTCAGTGGGTTCATCCAAGAGCAATACTTTCGGGTCTGTCACCAAGGCCCGGGCAATCGCCAGTTGCTGCTGCTGTCCCCCTGACAAGTTGCCGCCTTTGCGGGACCGCATATCCCACAACACCGGGAACAAGGCATAAATTTCATCGGGTATGCGCTTGGTAGGAGAATTTTCCAAACCGGTTTGGATGTTTTCTTCAACAGTTAGCGTGGGGAAAATCATGCGACCTTGAGGCACATAGGCAATGCCTTTGGCTACGCGCTGAAAACTTTCGTCGCGGCTGATGTCTTGGCCCGCCACTGAAATGCTGCCGCTCTTGACAGGCAATACGCCCATAAGACTTTTGAACAAGGTGGTTTTGCCCATCCCGTTGCGGCCCATGATAGCCACGGTTTCGTTGGCATTGCCTTCAAAAGAGATTCCGTGAAGGGCCTCGCTCTGACCGTAAGCCACATAAAGATCTTTGACTTCTAACATGGTGACTCCTGACTTCAATGGCCCAAATAAACGTGGATAACTTCGGGGTTGGACTGCACGTTTTCCATGGAGCCTTCTGCCAAAATTTTTCCCTGATGCATGACCGTGACTTTTTGCGCGATGCGCTTCACAAATTCCATGTCGTGCTCGATCACAATCACCGCGCGGTTATTACTGATGCGCTTTAGCAACTCGGCGGTTAAGTCACGCTCTTTCGCACTCATCCCGGCGATGGGTTCGTCCAGCATCAAGAGTTCGGGCTCTTGCATCAGCAACATCCCAATTTCTAGCCACTGCTTTTGGCCGTGCGACAAGAGACCCGCTTCACTTTCAAGCTTGTCGATCAAGCCGATTTCCTTTGCAACGGCATCCACTCGCGCTTTGACCTCGTCTGTACACTTGAATGCCAAGGCACCAAACACCGATCGTCCCGCGGGATAAGAGACTTCAAGGTTTTGAAAAACCGATAGGTTTTCGTAAATTGAAGGTGTTTGAAACTTGCGACCAATACCGAGCCGAACGCGCTCATGTTCAGCCATTTCAGTCAACTCAACATTGTTGAATTTGATGCTCCCCCCGCTGCTTCGGGTCTTGCCACAAATCAAATCCAAGAGCGTTGTCTTACCGGCACCGTTGGGTCCGATGATCACGCGCAACTCATTTTTATCGACGTACAGGGTGAGCGCATCAATGGCTTTGAAACCATCGAAGGACACCGTGAGGTCTTCAACTGCAAGTGCAAAATCGGTGCTGCTCATAGTTCACTCCCACTTTTCATTCAGATTGATTAACTGGCATCGGCCAGAGCAGCTTTCTTGTCGGACTCCATAGGTGCAATCACGATGTTCTTTGCATCAGCTGCCTCCTGTGCTTCACGACGAGCCTTCCACCAAGGAGCCACTTTGCTCTCCCAAAGACCCGCCAATCCCATGGGAAAAGCCATCGTCACGCCGATGAAAAGCGCCGCCATCAGAAACAGCCACAAGTCGGGAAAACTTTCAGAGAAAAAGGTCTTACCCGCGTTCACCAGCAAGGTGCCGTATACCGCACCCACCAAGCTCATGCGACCACCCACTGCGGCGTAAATGACCATTTCGATGGACGGCACGATGCCGACAAAACTGGGAGACATGAAACCCACTTGCAGCGTGAACAGCGCACCGCCTATCCCAGATAATGCCGCGGCCAGGCAGAACGAAAATATTCTGAAACTAGCTACGTCGTAACCAGAGAAACGAACCCGATCTTCTTTGTCACGCATCGCCAAGAGCAGCGTACCCAGTTTGCTTTTTTGAACAAACTTGCACAAAAAGATGGAGGCAACCAAAATCGCAACACAGACGTAATAAAGGATGTATTTAGCGCTGTCGGTTCGAGTGTCCCAGCCCCACATGGTTTTCAAGTCGGTCATACCGTTCACACCACCGGTATAGCCTTGTTGACCAATGATCAAAACGGTCAAAATCAACGCAACTGCTTGGGTGATGATGGCGAAATAAACCCCACCTACCCGGCGCTTGAACATCGCAAAGCTGACAATGAAAGCGAGCAAGGTTGGAACCGCAATCACGGCGAGCAACGCGAAGGGCAAACTCTTGAAAGGCAGCCAAAACGCGGGTAGCGCGGTTATTTGATTCCAATCCATGAAGTCAGGAATGCCAGGTGTCGATTGAATCTTGGTGGATATCGGGTCTGATGCTTCAAGCTTCAAAAACATGGCCATGGCATAGCCGCCCAAGCCAAAGAAAACCCCTTGACCCAAGCTCAACACACCGCCGTAGCCCCAGACCATGACTAAACCGATTGCTACAAAAGCGTAGGTCAGATATTTGCCCACCAAATTCAACCGAAAGATATCCAAACTCAGTGGCAATACCACGGCCAGTAAAACTGTTAGCGCGAGCAATGAGGCCAGCTCTTTGCCCATTAGCCAAGACTTGATGCGTTCCATGAGCGACTCCTAAAAACTAAATTAGCGACGAATCTTGCTGGCGAAGAGTCCCTGGGGACGCATCATCAAGATCAACACAATCAAGGACAGCGTGATGACCTTGGCCATGGAACCTGCCAAGAAAAATTCTGTAATCGATTGGGTTTGGGCAATTCCAAAGGCAGACACAACTGTGCCTAGCAAGCTGGCTGCACCGCCAAAGGTGACTACCAAAAAAGAATCAACGATGTAGAGGGAGCCCGATGTGGGACCCGTAGAGCCGATCGTTGTGAATGCCGCGCCCGCAACACCAGCAATGCCACATCCGATAGCGAAAGTTAGTCGGTCGGTTTTCTTGGTATCGATGCCAATAGCATTAGCCATCATGCGGTTGCTGACTGTCGCCCGAACCCGTAAACCCCAACGGCTTTTGTGCAATGCCAAGAGCACGCCACAGGTCACCACAGCAGTCAAGGCCAAAACAAACATGCCGTTGATGGGAATATCCAGCCCTTCAGAGGGAGACCATGAACCCATCAGCCATTCGGGCAGCACAGGGCTAACTTCCTTTGGGCCAATGAAAGATCGAAAGCATTGCTGAATAGCCAAGCTCACACCCCAGGTCGCCAAAAGGGTGTCTAGCGGGCGTTTGTACAAATGTCGGATGAGGGCCCATTCAACCGCCCAACCCGCCATGAAGGAAAAAATGAAGGCCGCGATGATGGCAAAGACAAAATAAGTCTGTGTCATCGAGGGTATGTAATTGGTGGCCAAGTGGGAGCCGAGGTAGATGGTGTATGCACCGATCGTCATGAACTCACCATGAGCCATGTTGATCACACCCATCTGGCCAAAAATGATGGCCAGCCCCAGGCCCATCAACAGCAAAACGGCGAACAAACTCAAGCCCGCAAAGCCTTGCATCAGGCCAATATTAAGAATGTCAGAAAAACTCATGCTCTTGACTCCCGGTGGTCTCAATGCCTTATCGATTCAAAAAGGGGTGGGCATGCACCTGCCAACCCACCCCTCATGAGGCAAAAAATTGCCTCGTTCTGGCTTATTGATAGCCCTTAGGGAACGGATCGGGTTTGATCAGCTGAGGCGACTCAGAGACGACCTTGAAGGTCCCGTCTGGCATGCCCATGGCGATGCGCGACTTACTCCACAAATGGTGGTTGGCGTCCAGCTTGACGTAACCTTCAGGCGCTGTTTTGAGTTCAATGTCTGGCGATGCGGCAACGACTTTGTCCACATCAAAGCTCTTGGCCTTTTCAACCGCGGCTTTCCATAACCAAGGACCCAAGTAACCTGCTTGAGTCACGTCACCAATGACAGCGTCTTTGCCGTACTTGGCCTTGAAGGCGGCAACGAACTTCTTGTTGTTGTCGTTGTCCAAAGTTTGGAAGTACTTCATCGATGAGTAGAAGCCAGCGAAGTTTTCGCCGCCCACGCCAGTCATTTCGTCCTCGGTCACAGCTAAAGTGACTAACAATTGCTTGTCACCGGTAATGCCAGCAGCTTTCAATGCTTTGTAGAAAGCCACGTTGGAGCCACCGACCACGGCGACAAAGATGCAATCAGGCTTTTGAACCTTAATCTTGTTCATCAGTGAACCAAAGTTGGTGCTGCCCAATGGGTAGTACTCTTCACCTACGACACTGCCTTTTTGGAAGTTTTCGATGTGTTTGCGGGCAATCTTCATCGACGTGCGTGGCCAGATGTAGTCTGATCCCACCAAGAAGAAAGTCTTGGCCTTTTTCTCGGTCTTGGCCCAATCCAAGCTGTACAAAATTTGTTGAGTCGCTTCTTGACCGGTGTAGAACACGTTCTTGGATTGCTCCAGGCCTTCATAGAAGGTGGGGTAATAGAGCAGACCGTTTTCTTTTTCGAACACGGGCAAAACGGCTTTGCGGGAAGCCGATGTCCAGCAGCCGAAGACGGCTGCGCAATGGTCATTGATCAAGAGTTTTTTAGCTTTTTCAGCGAAGGTGGGCCAGTCTGAAGCGCCATCTTCTTTGATCACTTTGATTTTGCGGCCCAAAATACCACCCATGGCGTTGATTTGGTCAATGGCCAGTTGCTCGGCTTGAATCGCGCCGGTTTCTGAAATGGCCATGGTGCCGGTCGAGGAGTGCAACTGACCCACAATGACTTCGGTGTCTGTCACAGCCAATTTAGTGGTGTTGACAGAAGCCGTTGTTTGGCCGAAGGACCATGTAGGCAAACTGGCCACAGAGGCGAGGCCAACGGCTTGCAAAATCGAGCGACGGCTAATTTTGCTATTGGATGCTGGGTGATTCAGGGGATCAAACTCTTCAGACATGTGCATACTCCTAGCTAGGTTGAGGGATAGTGGACTGACTCAGAACGACAAATTTGTCGACCTGGAGTAATCCTAGGAAAAACCCGCACAAACACCGATACGTCAATTAACGTAGTTCAAGTACGCATAAGCCTTTCAAAATCGACGCACATTTTTCTTGCCCTGAAAAAAAAGCCTTAAATGAAAAATATCCCCGCTGGAACGCAAACTATTTTTCGGGTTCGCCGCGACTACAACGCTTGGGTCGCTGACGAAACCATGGAAGACTACGCACTGCGCTTCACTCCTAAAAACTTCAGGAAATGGCCTGAGTGGCGGGTGGCGAGTACGGCCTTTGGGTCGCTCTCTTTTTTGGCCTTAGAGGCCATCGGAGGAGCCATGGCCATGAACTACGGCTTCAGCAACGCCATGTGGGCAATCGCCCTTTTAGGCTTGGTGATTTTCTTGACCAGTTTCCCAATTGCCTACTACGCGGCTACCTTTGGCTTGGATTTGGACTTATTGACACGAGGCGCTGGTTTTGGCTACTTGGGCTCAACCATCACCTCTCTGATTTATGCGGTTTTCACGTTTATATTTTTTGCGCTGGAGGCGGCTATTTTGGCCCTGGCTTTACAGCTGGTAGTGCCTTGGCCGCTGCCGGTTTGCTACATCTTGAGTTCATTAGTCGTGATTCCCATTGCCATGAAGGGCATCACCTTGATCTCCAAATTGCAAGCTTGGACGCAAATTCCGTGGCTTTTGATGTTGTTTGCGCCTTTTGTTTGGATCGCTTTGAACCGCCCAGAGTTGTATGCAGAGTTCACCGAATTATCAGGTTTTCGGAGCGGTTCCAGCCACTTTTCTTGGTTGATGTTTGGCTCTGCCAGTGCGGTAGGGTTTTCTTTAGTTGTGCAGATTGGTGAGCAAGTGGACTTCTTGCGCTTCATGCCTGAAAGAACAAGCGCCAACAAAATTCGATGGTGGTCTGCCGTTATCGCTGCTGGTCCAGGCTGGGCTTTGATGGGCGTCCTCAAGATGGCAGCTGGAGCATTCCTGGCCTTTGGAGCGCTCCAATATGAAGTCGACCCTGCACGAGCCACCGAACCAACACAAATGTATTTGGCAGGCTTTCATCAAGTCATAGGAAAACCCGGAATAGCCGTTTTAGTGACCTTTATTTTTGTGGTGATTTCTCAAATCAAAATCAATGTGACCAACGCCTATGCGGGCTCCTTAGCATGGTCTAACTTTTTTGCTCGCGTCACCCGTAGTCACCCTGGCCGTGTAGTGTGGTTGGTGTTCAATGTGGCGATTGCACTTTTGCTGATGCTTTTGGGCGTTTTTTCAGCACTTGAAAAGGTGCTTGCCGTCTATAGCAATGTGGCCATAGCCTGGGTGGGGGCATTAGTCGCAGACCTTGTCATCAACAAACCACTGGGGCTCAGCCCAAAGGGCATTGAATTCAGACGGGCCTATTTGTTCGACTTCAACCCAGTCGGTTTGGCATCGATGGTCTTTGGGGCACTTGCAGGAGTGCTGGGTTATTTCGGATTTTTTGGGGAGATATCTGCCGCTTTCTCACCCGTTATTGCCTTGGTGGTGGCTTTGCTTGTGTCCCCTTTAGCGGCCTTATTGACGCAAGGAAAATTCTACATAGCGCGAGCGCATGACGACAGTTTTAAGCCAGGAAGTGTGGTGAGGTGTGCTGTTTGCGAAAACCAATTTGAGGCCGAAGACATGGCCAGTTGCCCCGCTTATGCAGCGCCCATTTGCTCCTTGTGCTGCTCGCTTGAAACACGCTGCCACGATCGATGTAAAACCAATTCGCAAGGCTCTGCACAACTCAGAAGTTTGATGCAAAAAATATTGCCCAACAACTGGCTTATAAAAGTAAATTTCAGAGTCGCCCAATACTTGGGAGTTACCTTTTCTTTGTGCGCCGTTATTGCTTGTCTGATGATGGTGGTTTTTGTAGAAGAAAGTGCCAAGACATCCGCCGTGATTTTGTCTGGACCAATGTTGAAGGCTTTTGCCTTAATGTGCTTAATGGCCTCAGTTGGCGCTTGGTGGATCATCCTGACACATGAAAGCCGTCGCATCGCTCAAGATGAATCTGAGAGACAAACCCAACTGCTTTTGAAAGAAATTGAGGCCAGGAAAAAAACCGACCTCGAGCTCCAAAAAGCCAAAGATGCTGCTGATGCTGCCAATCGCGCCAAGACCCGCTATGTGGCGGGCATGAGTCATGAACTTCGCTCTCCGTTGAATACGATGTTGGGTTACACGCAAATTTTGTTAAAAAGTTCATCTATCGACACTTGGGCAAGAGAGACCCTTACGACCGTCCAAAATAGTGGTCGTCACATGCAAGATTTGATCGACGATTCTCTGGAACTGGCTCGTATTGAAGCCGGCCGTTTACGCCTTGACAAGTCCGTGCTGCCTTTGTCCCAATTCATTGCGGACATTGAACAAATGATGAGTCCTCAAGCACAAGTCAAGGGGCTCCAATTCATCACCAAAGTAACTGGAAAGATGCCCCATTGGGTTACTGCAGATGCGAAATGGTTGCGTCAAGTTTTGATCAATTTACTGACAAATGCCATTCGCTTCACAAACAAAGGCCAAGTTGGCTTGCATATTGACTTTACGCAACATGTGACCAGTCTGGAGGTATTCGACTCGGGTGCAGGGATTGCTCCGCAGGACTTAGAAAGAATTTTTCTTCCTTTCGAACGAGGCAGCACCGGAAGAAAAAACAACAACACTGGAACGGGGCTTGGGCTGACCATCACACTGCTTTTGGTTCAACTCATGGGGGGAGATCTGAAGGTCAGAAGTATCCCCGGCGAGGGCAGCGTTTTCACTATCCGACTTTATTTACCTGAGACATCAGAACCGGCGAATTGGGAAGTCCAACATCAAAATGCGCTTCGGCAAGTGATTGGTTACTTGGCCCCTAAACGGGTCTTGCTGTTGGTTGATGATGAGCCGATTCAACGCCAACTTTTGGCGGCTATGTTGTTGCCACTGGGATTTTCAATCATGGAGGCAGCAAGCGGAAGCGAGTGTTTAGAAATCCTAGCTCAGAAAAAGCCAGATGCAGTTTTACTGGACCTGACTATGGATGAACTGGATGGATGGGAAACGCTGGCTCGCATCAGACTGAAATTTTCTTCTGCAGAGTTGCCGGTGATCATTGTTTCGGCCAACCTCTTTGACAAACGATCTGATGAACTGGAAAGCCTACATTGCCAAGGCTTTGTGGGGAAGCCCACTTCAGAATCTGAACTTTTGAGTGCCTTGGAGCGTGGACTAGAAATTGAATGGATTCGAGACAACAGTCCCAAAAGGGCCTCGCTCACTCCCTCAGTCTCGTCTGACCAATCTACTAATTTAGATCCCATTTCGCGGGTGACTGAAACCATTACCAAATTACCTGAAGATTTAAGGGAAGATTTGCTTCGATTTGCCAGCCAAGGACAAGGCGGACGACTTCATCAAAGACTGCGTGAGGCACGTGTCGCTCTTCCTGATCATGCACAGACCCTCAATCACCTACAAAAAATCGCTGACTCCTACGACTTTGAAGGCTTGAAGAACTTATTGCGAGAAGTTGAAGAATGAATCAATTAATTCGCCCTGACCCACGCCGTGTTATTTTGGTAGTGGACGATGCCATAGACACTCTGAAAATTCTCTGCGACGCTCTTACTGAAGAAGGCTACACCGTCATCATTGCTCAGGACGCAATAGAGGCCATTGCCCGATTTGAGATTACCGTCCCAGATGGGGTTTTGTTAGATGCCATCATGCCAGGATTAAGTGGTTTTGAGTTGTGCAGACAACTAAAAGCCACCCCGCATTGGTCTCATGTTCCTATTATTTTCATGACCGGTTTGTCTGAGTCAGATCAAATTGTGGAAGGCTTTGCCAGTGGCGGCGTTGACTACGTGGTCAAGCCACTACGGATCCCTGAAGTGCTTGCTCGATTAGCAACACACCTCAAGAACGCGCAAGTAGTCCGGCAAGCGAGACAAGCCATCGATATTGCAGGCTTGGGCGTCGTGGTGCTAGACAATTTCGGCCAAATTGCTTGGCAGTCACCGCAATCAAGTCAATGGCTAGAGGCCTTCTTTCCTGGCGCGAATCAAACTCAGCCCAAGCTTGACTGGTTGATCGAGACCTTAGAAAAAAAGTCTCAAACTTTCCAAACACCAACAGGTCAACAATTGCATGCTCAACTGCTGGGGGAAAATGGTCTGAGTGAAACCATGTTGCTTTTGCGTGTGGAATCGGCTTCCAATCGAAGCAGTCCTCAATTAATTTCAACAACTCTGACAAACAGAGAGACCGAGGTACTGTCTTGGGTTGCCAAGGGTAAAACCAACAAAGACATTGGTGACATTTTAGGAATGAGCCCAAGAACGGTTAACAAACATTTGGAGCACATTTACGAAAAACTCGGGGTAGAGACCCGAACTGCTGCTGTCTCTGTTGGCGCGAAACTGTTGACAAGTTAGAAGCTTTCAACATCACAGCAACGAGGCAGTTTGGGTTAAGAAATTTGTAACTGTGAGGCCAATGTAAATTTGGCTAATCATTTTGGGTGCTCTCTTGATGCTGCATAGAAAATTTTGTAAAAATTTCCAGTTTTTTTTGGGCCACGGTTCTCTTGGACCCTACAAAATTCAGAGTGCGCGAAAGCAAAAAAATTTAAGTCGACCAGTTTCATGCAAAAAAACTTCGACAAAAATCATCTCGTCAGGCTCCATCTGACTCAAAAATCCGATCCAGTTGATTTATGAAACTCCACTTTTTATTACACGTTTTAATACACGATTTTTCCAAAATCACCCAACCAATTGTTTTCAAAGGGAATTTTTTAAGAAAATCGGACATCAACCGACCTACCATCTAACTTTGCTCAAATTTTGAGCACATTAGTCGAATAGTCTTAGCTAAAGTAAGCCCACCTTTGAGAAGCCAAACGACGCGAGCTCTTCAGTCCTGCCCTATCAAAAAATTCTTTTTCTTAAGTTCACCTTTTCAAACACTTGTCACACAAGCCATCCAAAAAAACGTTGAAAATTTAGAATAAAGTAGCAAAAGTACTGCTATAATTTGCGGCTTCGCAGGGTGCAACCCCTGCCATGTACCGCACACATTCCTCGATAGCTCAGTCGGTAGAGCGCCGGACTGTTAATCCGTAGGTCCCTGGTTCGAGCCCAGGTCGAGGAGCCAAATTAGTGTTTAAAAACAACGACTTAGGTCGTTGTTTTTATTTTCTACTTTAATTACACGGTTATTACACGTTTCAACCGTAGTCTCCTGGTTGACGAACGCCCTAATTGACTATAAATTAGGCACTATGCGGATAGTAGGAACCAATACCCACGTTGTGAAGCCCGAGCGGATTCGCTTGGTGCGCAGAGACGACTCTAAAAAGTGGCAAGTCCACTACAAGTTAGACGGCATTAAGACTTGGTTTCGCCGAGCCTCAAACACCGACGACTTGGACAAAGCTATCGCAGTCGCAGAGCGCATGTACATGAAGGCTGTGTTTGATATGGAAGAAGGCCGCCCTGTTATCTCCCGCAAATTCAAGCCTGTAGCCCAATTAGTGCTTCAGCGCTTGGAAGCAGAGATAAAGGCTGGCACAGCAAAGCCTACAGCTCGAGACTATGTGTCTGCTATCAAACTCTATCTGATCCCTTTCTATGCTTCTTTCAATGTAGACAGCATCAAACCTTCAACGATTTCCGAGTTTCACCGCTGGCGCACTGAGAAGGTGGGTAGAGAGTTGTCAGGCTCGGCTCAGAACAACCACAACGCTGCTATGAACTTAGTGCTTGACGAGGCCATTGCGCGTGGGTACATGACGGACTATCAACGCCCGAGCTTGAAGAACACCGGAACAGAAAGTGACAGACGGTCCGAGTTCAGCCACGAAGAATTAGAGAATCTAATTTTGGCGATGCCCTCTTTCATTGAGAATGGGCGTACGAGTCGGACAAGAATGATTCGCGAGTTGCTTGCTATCTATGTGCCCTTCATGGCCGCTACTGGCATGCGGGCTGGCACAGAGGCTGAGTACTTGGAGTGGCGACACATTGATGTGGAGATTCGTGACAACCAGCCTGTACTTCATTTCCGCTTACAACGAGGCAAGCGTGGTGCTCGTAACTTTGTGGCTCACAACAGCTGCTGGCTATTGTTGGAGAGTTTGCGTCAGTTGATGCCAGATTTTCAAGGGCAGTCCTTGCAGGAAGTCTTGAAGGCTAAGCCTGCTAAAAGATTATTCCGATTAAGGGACGGATCAATTCCTGATAGCTGGAATAACCCTTTCCGTCAGTTATTGGAGGCGACAGAGCTTTTAAATTGCCCTGTAACAGGCAAAGAAAGAAGCCTCTATAGCTTGAGGCACTACTACGCCACACAGCGCTTGCTAGAGGGCATTCCCATTCACGACTTGGCTGAGCAAATGGGAACCAGCGTTTTGATGATTACCAAGCACTACAGCCACTTGACGCCGCTCATGAAGGCTCGTCAATTTGCTGGCGAAGTAGATCCAAACGCCTCCAGCAACCAAGCCAAAATCAAGGCCATCATGGAAGCCCAGATGGCTAACAGCAACATCATGAACTTGGTGCAAATGAGCACGGGATTTGTCATGCCATTGGTAGCTCAGAGTCCCGAACTCGTGGAAGACTTTGAACAGCGGCTCAAGACGGCGCGAAACAGAGCTTCATAAAACCTGCGACTACTTTGTTTGCAGGCCCAACTAGTCGCGGTGACTTAGCAAGACTCATGAAGCTAACGGCATATGTGCACAACACAACATACATTGTTCAGTGATCTCTCGTTTAATGTTAGTGTTTAAATGATGTTAAAAAAATAGTACCAATTTCTAGCAAGTTAACGTTGAAAAAATCCGCGCATTACCTCATCGCACCCTAGGAAATACATTGCACTTTAAGTCTGGGAATAGACATTTTTTGATTTTCAAGTTCTTATGTATGGCCAAATGAAGTTAACTCGAATTTTTCTTTATCTGATCTTTGGTGGCATCGGCGCCTTATTTCTGGCCGCTTGCTTCTTCACTGGATACGCAGAAGTAGAGACAACTAAAGATCCCAAATTTCCTCATTTGAGTGCAGACAATCTAAACGGTAAGTCCTTCAAATTTCCAGACGACTTTTCATCCAAGAAAACGCTCATTCTTTTTGCCTACCAGCATGATCAAGCAGATGCTTTAAATTCTTGGGTGGAAGGCTTGGATCTGATGAACAGTGAAATACCCTGGTTTGAGATGCCAGTGATCTCTAAGCCCTACATAGCCGGTAGCTTCATCATTGATGGTGGTATGCGCAGAGGAATCCGAAATGCTGAACTAAGGGACCATGTAGTCACCTTGTACACAAGTCGAGAGAATTTCTCTAAAAGCCTTGGCATCCCTTATGACATAGACGGTGTTTACGCAATGGTCATAAACAAAACAGGACATAACATGGGATACATCAAAGGAACTTACGATCCTGAAAGAGGCATTTTGATAAAGCAAATGCTTTCTGAAGAGTAGTTCTATAAACTACGCCTGTTAGCTCCTCCCAACTGAATAAATTAATCCCAGCCAATGATGAAATTTCAGAGCTCCTCTATAGCCACGGCTGAAATTTCGGCTTTTAGTAAACATCTTGGAGTTCTCCATGGCTGATGCACTCCAGGATTACTTTGAACGCTATGCAGAGAGGGCCATTGAGACAATGAAGGCCAGCATCGTGGCCCAAGGGTTTTACCAACGAGCATTGAATCGTCTTGAAGGTGGGGATGATCTGAGTGGGGAGATTCCCCTGATCGCCGACCTACCCCACCAGACCACTGTGGATGTTGTTCGTGGAGCCATTGCAGAATACAAAGCCAAGGTGATTTCTGCATGGGACATGCCAAAGGCAATAGCCTCTCTGGGTAAGTTCCAAATCGGTCACAGTCACGACCTAAGAGAGCATCTCCCTCGAGTAGAAGTCTTGATGACCTTCACCACCGCAAAGGGTCGCATCAAGGTCACTGTCACCAATGCTGGTGAAAATTACAAAGTTGTTATCGACTCTGGGAAGAATCCAATATACGGCGAGCTAGCCCGAATTGAGTTGTCTAAGAAGTTGGTTTTCCTTGGACTTCAGGGCTGATTTTTGCGCAAATTAGTTTGAGCTTTTTCAGCCTAGACGGTTGAAAAAAAGTAACAGACATATAGTAATTAGCACCTCGTCCTATCACCTGATATCACCCAGACAACTGTGATCATTGACTTGAGTGAACTCGAGCAATTCCTTTTTCACTAAGCCTTTTTACTAAAAAAATAGTGTTTTGACTCTAAAACCTAATTCTTTCCCCATCATTGCTGCGCGCACTGACGCACACGCAGCAAGATGCAACTAGATAAGTTATTTCAGAGAGCCGCGCTCATTTTCTAAGAAACCTTCAATCAGTTGAGCCATGGGTATCAATCTGCTTTCTTCATCCCAATCAAAGATTCCGTCTTCATCGTCACTGAAGCCATTTAGCACAACCATGGCACCTTCGACGCCGCCATAAGTCTCACCGTCGTCGAAGACTACTAGGTCAAATCGTTCTTTAGCATTTATCCGAGTTTTTTTAACTTTGGTCATTTCGCACTCCTTTTCTTGTTTTGGATCGGCAAAACCGTTACCTGATCTCCGTCTGTCCAAACACCACCAACTTGTCCGTCCTGTTCAAAACGAGCCAACCTGGGATCATCCTTAGGCGTTAATATGGCCATATCACTGCCCTCTACAGCCCAGACTAGAACGCCTTTAGCATCCAAGTCTCTGATAAGCCTTTCACGCATCGTTCTCTTAAACGGAGTGAAGAATTGGTCGCTCAAAACTAACATCTTCAAACCGAGAACCGTTTTAATGGACCAGTCAATTGCAATTTTGAAATTACTCATTAGTACCTCCATTAATTCGATTCTTGCGGTTGGCTTTTAACTCTGTACCGTTTAGAGATGTACTCTGAAAAGTTCAGGTCATTGCGGATCTCGATTTGGTTGAATGCTTGATCAACGCTGCCTACTACTTCATAAATTCCAGCGAATTCTTGAGTTTCTTCGCAGGCACTTTTCAAATCATCTTTGGCAAGTTCAATCTCTTTGGAGCTTTGATAGATTGCCATGTTGAGACGATCAATTTTTTTCAAAATTGGAGCCGCTTCGTCTCTCCAAAATTTCACACCCGCATGACTTAGCTCTAATGTGAATACCAACTTCGAGCGCAACATCTCAAGGCTGATTTCTTTTGAGGATTCCTCGTAGGCTGTAAAGTATTTTTTATGTCGTCGCTTGGCTACAGAAGCCTCTGCAATAGCGCAAGCCATGGCTTCAAGGCCAGTTGGAGGAGGCCTGTCGGAATGTTCAGCCTCATCATAAAAAACAAGGTACTTTGTCATTTCCATCTCCTTGTCCTACTTGGCACCCATAAGGGAGCTTAGGTTTAGTTCGGATGGATCTGATGATTGATCGTTGGTATCAAACCCCTTTTCTTCCAAAGTGGTTTTCCAACGATGATCTTCATACCAGGCGTCTAGTTTTTGGTTCCATTCTTCGATGGAAGGCAGTCCATAGTTCTGGGTGATACGTTCAACAGCTTGAATATCGACGTTGAGGATCGTCTCATCTGTAACGTCCATGTCCCTAGCCAACTCAATATTTCGATGTAATTCCTTTACCCAACTCGCAGGGCCACATCTCAAGTTGCAAACCCGAGAGCGTTTATTTAATAGTTCATTAAGTTCTGCGAGATCTCGCACAGTCAAATTGAATCCAGCAATAATTTGTGCGCTGTACTTCATCATGGCAAAGATATCTGAGTGCACATCGGCAACAGTCACAAAGTAGTCAGTGCTCATACGATCTCTTGAATAGTAAATCGTCTCAGTGCTACGAGTTTTTATGATTTCCAGCAACTGCTCTAAGTGTTGAATTTGGTATGACTGCCGTCCATGGCTCCTAAAGTATTTGCCATCAGGAATCTTCAGCGCTTTCTTCATCGCAGAGACAGTTGGAAGTTCACTGTCAAACTGTGCTTTCATCAAAATAATCGTGGCCTTACCATAAGGCCCAAGTAAATTATTCATTTGATTTCTCCAAAAGTTGCAGGAATAAAAGGCCAGTCCCAGGTTAGGAACTGGCTCAATATTTGTCACTCTTCTTCTGTATCCAGCTCAATGGCTTGGGTATCGATAACTGCCATTGACATGTATTTGGCGGGTGCTGCCAATTCCTTTTGCATCTGCTTTCTAAAGCCCGGTGCTAAGGTCTCGTCCATAGACAACTGCCGCTTGTAGTTGCGTACACCGTGTTCGAGCATGTTCAAGTCACTGGGAAAGTTCTTACCCAAGTACTTGACTAAGTTGTCTTCGTAGCTCTTGCCAAGGTCATTGGCTGACACAATGCTGTATTCACCCTGACCTGCTTGAGCGGCTAAGAAGATGCAAAAGCTAGCCTTAGCTTTGTCCTTGTCACCTTCTTTTTGTTCAACATGAGCAACCACATTGCCGTTGTATTCAAAGCTTTCCTTGGAAGCTTTTGCCCGCAGTTGAAAATACTCCCGTATCAAGTCCAAGCGCTCTTTGGAAGATTTTTCGCCAGTGCTTGCAGCCAATTGCTTGGCCTCGGTATCACGGATATTTGCAACTCCTCCTCGGCGTGCGATGTAGTCCGATAACTCTTCTGGACTTTTGCCTTCTTCCTTGGCCACATCCAAAACTTTGTTGTAACGGCTTAGATTGGCTTTATCTGACCGAATTGCATATCGAAGTACAGCCGCCATTGGTGTGCTCTTTGCAGAAATCTTGGTTGCGAAGTTCTTATCTAAATCAGCAATCAATGCAGCTGTGATTTGCTTGGAGTGTTCGTGAGCCTCAATCCTCAGACCAAGACCATAGACCGAGGCCAAAAGCTCATAGAGGGCTTGGTTACCTCGAGCCACTACCTCAACTTCGTATTGGCTCCCAAGTTCTAGGATTTGCGCACTCTCGGCCAAGAACTTGGCTACAGCCTGCTCTTCCTTCACATTGGTTTTAGGTGTGGCTTTGACTGAAGTGAAAACCAGGGCTCCGAGATCAAAGCTATCCAAGTCGATGTCATCGCTTTGGTAGTTTTCGTCCTCCTGACTTGAGAGTTTGCTGCGCAGGGCAGCCATAGGGTTAGGTTTTGCACCACTCTTAATGGCACCGTTTGTGAGTTGCATATCAAGGTCCTTTCAATGGGGTTAATGCATTGGCAGGCAAGGCTTTGCTCTGCTGGGACCAAGACTAAGTTCATATCGAGTTAACCAACGTGACAGTCGAGATGGTTAACTTTTAATTTGCTGATCCGAATGATTCAAAACTTGCCCTATTGAAAAGGATTTGCGTCATGGCATCCCTTGCAGTTTCAATCGAGGATCAGTTCTATGCCAGCCAATACTTCTGGTGGCTTGCCTTCTTGCGATCAAGCAAAGACTATTGGTGGATATGTCAGCAAAAGGGGCGCTGTAAGGATCCGAGACTTGTCAAAGTTTGGAGGGACTTTGGAAACATATTTGAAGAAGTCGATCTGATGGACTGGTGGTCAAAAAACGGTCCAAAGCTCTTTGACAATCCAAAACTCGATTTCACCTATGACCCAATAAATTACATAGGTGTCAAGGTAGTGTTTACTCAAGAGTTTCGTATGGCTTACCCCGGAATGATTTGTCTTGCAATTCCGATAGATATCAACTCAAAAGAGCTTGCAAAAGCGATTGACAAATTCATCACTGATGTAAAGAAAAAAAGTGGTAAATCCCCAAAACTTCCACCCTACAAAATCAATGGCATGAATGTGACAACGCTGAGGAAAATTGTCTCTGCGTATCAATCGATGTCACTCAAGATCAGCTTGGAAGAAATAAACAGAGACCATCCAAGCCCTTGGGGGTACTACGAAATAGGCGAACACCTCAATTACTCTCCACTTAAAAATCCCGATGCCAAGTTGAGTGCAGAGAGGCTGAAAAAAGGCGCAATAGCTTCTGCTCCATCTTCTGCCAAAGGGCTGACATGGCTAGGAGACTTATTGCAAATGTGGAGATTGGAAAGTTTCCATGCACTGCACCTGTGGAGCACAAGCCAAGGTGGGACCATGATCAACAACTTGAATTGAAGAAAGCTGTGGCAGATAGGCGATGGCAACCAGAAACTTGGCTACGCTCAGAGCACGCTTTCCTGTTCAAAAACAATCCGTGTAAGAGTCTCTCATCTGAAGATGATAAGAAAAGCATTAGGGATCAAACGCTAAGTGCGGTTCTGGATTACAACAAACTTTTCATGCCCTACTTGATGGCACAACGACAAAAAGATAAGGCATTGAAGGTTCGCGGCTGGAAGTCATAAATACATGCATGCGCGCAATAGAAATTTCCACAGACTTCTTCCTTGAAGAACTAACCCCCCTAGCACCAATGTCTGCACCCAAGCCTCCCAAAGTGGCCAAGGTACCCAAGCCGCCCTCTACGCCGGAGCAGGCTCGAATAGCCAATTTAAAGGCTGCAAAGGACAGGGCCAATACAGCCTTATCTTCCGAGCGCGAAAGGCAAAAGAGAGCCAAAGCAGTCAAGACAATTTCTGCAAATCCCAGCAAGCTAGCCACTATCAAGCCAGGTTGACCTTGTAGACCTTGTCTTCTTTGGTCAGGTGAATTCTCTAATTACGGCGACTTCTAAGTTATCCACAAATTTATCCAGAATCTTCCATAAGACTTGCAACATCCAGCCAATAACTTGGCGTAATTGCCTCATTTGCTGTCGAATGAAACTTCTGTAAGTTGCTGCTATCAAATAACAATTCATCCCGTCTTGAAACTTGATGAAAAAATACTTATCCACAAAAATGTGGGTAAGTTTGTGGGCTTGCCTATGGATGCCTTGATTCCTCTAACGATGAGGTTCATTGCCTTTAAATTCAGCAGTTATATCGATTCCATGAATTCTTTAAAAACCCCTATTGACAACATAAAAAAAAGGATCAAAGTAGGGATGCTTTCTGGGGCAACCCTAGTGAGCATCAAAGAGGCACAAAAATGTGCCTCGGTACTTAGGGGACATTGAACTCCGCTTGGTACCACCCCTGAATGCTTGCGCTCTAGTCGCAGTGTTCAAAGGCCCAATGGCTTGAAATGGCTGTTGGGCCTTCTTGTTTATGCAAGTAGATAGATGGCTCCTCTTTCGTTTAGCATAGTGACAAATAGTTTTGGCTATGTTGCCCATTCATCTTTGCTAACCGCCCCTCACAATTCATCAAAAGACCACTGCCTGAATTGCCGCTACAAATTGGCGTCGGAATCTTCTTCTTCAGGCTGGCGTTGCGGTTGGGATTACTTCCAAACTCCCCCAATTGAACGCAAAGCTCAGCGCATGACCGCCTACCCAGAGGTAGGCTCTGAAGACCATTGCGGGCACTGGGCTCTTGTTACTTCAACTTAGCCAGAATCAAATCAGAGCCCTAAGGGTTATGACCTAAAGCTAAAGTCAGTGGCCTAATTTAGACTTTCCTTCACGTATCACGAGGACAAAACCATGAACGCTGAAGAATTGAGAACATTACAGGCCCCATTCAAAGAGCGTTACACATCTCACCCAGAACTCGCGAAATTGACGATGGGGACAAGCGGTGTTTTGTTGCACGACCGACTCACCTGTCGGGTTGAAGGACAGTTCGGGCCGATCGATGCAGGTCTGCACCCAGCTGCTGGTGGTGATGGCAAAGATGCTTGCTCAATTGACATGTTGATGCAAGCAATGGTCGCTTGTGCAGGTGTGACCTTCAACTTGGTCGCCACCGCCATGAGCGTCCCGTTCAAATCCGTGAAGGTAATCGTCGAGGGCGATGGCGATTTCCGTGGTGCATTGGGCCTAGCCAAAGATGTCCCTGTCGGTGTAATGGCGATGCGCATGCGTTTCGAGGTTGATTCAACCGCCAGCGACGAATAACTGGCCTTACTCATCAAACAAATAGAGCGCTATCGCGTCGTTTATCAAACCTTGCGACATCCCCCACCCGTCTCAGTCACGCTTGAACGCGTTTCAGCATGAAAGCAATCAAGCCACAGCCAAATAAATGTAGCGGTCACACGATTGAACTAGTATCTGAATGTCACTGCTCGTGACCACTTTAGATTCTTAAATTCATCGCTACACATGGAGGCTAGTTCATGGCCACTAAAAAACAACTGGCGAGACTGCAGACTTCTGTCTGGGTACTGATGCTGACCGGACTGATGCTTACGCTAATTACCTTCGCAGCTCAAAGAGATCTTCCAGCTGATCAACACATCTTGAATTGGGTTTATTTACCCTCCATCTTGATGGTTGTTGGAAGTGTCTTCCTCTTCTTTGTCCGTGCCGAATTGAAGGATACCGACTCATTTCATTAACAATGTTTAAAGCTTTCATACTTCTATGCGCAGCAGTTTTTTTACCCTTTGTCTCAAACGCAAGCGAGCTCTCTGAAAAGTTGCAATCTTCCGAATACGTTTTGCTGATGCGTCACACCCGTGCGCCTGGCATTGGGGACCCTGAAAAATTTAATCTGAACGACTGCAGCACTCAGAGAAACCTTAGCGATGAAGGCAAGCAACAAGCCATACGCATCGGGAATTGGCTAAAAGAACAAGGAGTGACAAGTGCCAGCGTCCTATCAAGCCCCTGGTGCAGATGCAAGGACACGGCAAAGTTAATCAATTTTGGCGATATTGAAGTTGCTTCTGCTTTGTCTTCTTTCTTCAATGAAACCAACAAAGCAAATCAGCGCAACCAAGATCTTCAGCACCTAATCTCGGAAAAACTCAAATTCAAAAGCAATCATGCACTCATTCTTGTGACCCATGAAGTCAACATTTCGGGCTACACCGGAGAGAGCGTTGCCGCTGGAGAAATGGTTTTAGCCAAGGTCGACAACGGCGGACGACTTCAGACGTACCGACTCGTGCCAAGACCTGAGATCTTCAAGTGAATCGAATTGATCTGTTTGCCGACAATGACGAAGATCAATTCATTAGGCAAAAGCAAGACTTTGAAAATAAATTTCCTGGGCCGTTAGGATTTATTACCATGATTCCCTTGAGAACAAGAAATTTCTGCTGAGGAAATGCAAAGCAATAACTCAGTGTCAAAACAACCACTTTCTTCTCAGCTAAGTCATCAAGCCCGAACTCCTCACTGACCCGGTAGGGTTGGTAGAGATCGAAGCAGTTTTTCCTAAATTTACCCAAGTCATCCCTTGTTGAAATCTGCAAAACGACAACGTATGGCTTCAGCGCTGGGTCATAACTGCTGATCTCTCAGTGCTTATAGCGAGCCAATAAGTGCGTTTTTTGTTGCATTTAATTAACAGTCAAATGTTCATGTGAATCGATAGGTCTGCTAAGTGGGGTAGTGCACACTTTGAATCGATTGAAGTTGATTCAATTCAGGAACAACGAAAGTTGTATGTGGATGTAAATCCATGTTTTCTTAATTTCCTGGAGATATCAATGAATAAGTCCCTACTAGCAATTGCAGCATTGGCCGCTTCTTCCGCTTACGCACAATCGGTACAAATTGGAGGCGTTTTAGATGGCGGGGTTGCTACATACTCTAAAGCTGGAACTACACAACAGTCACAGACCTCATTTAACGGTAGCGGATTAGACGCCCCAACCAGCTTTTTTATTAAGGGCAGTGAAGATCTTGGAAGCGGATGGAAAGCCAATTTCGAATTAGAAAGTGGTATTTCTCTAGCAAACGGTGGCTACGCCAACTCAACTGGAGCATTGTTCGGTCGTATGGCTTATGCTGGTTTAAGCACTAACTATGGTGCAGTTAATTTTGGACTGCAGATGGATCCTGCATTCCTATCTGTTTTAGATACTGATCCAAACGGAGGCAGCGAATACGCAGCAGGTGTTAGTCAATGGTTAAACACTGCAAGGGCGAATGCTCAAGGGACATCGGTGTCGGGCATCTTTGATCAAAACGCCGTTTCTTACTCGACCCCTAACCTCAATGGTTTCAGTGGAACAGTCCTGTATAGCTTAGGTGGTTTGGCAGGAAACAGCAATGCAAATAGCCACACCTCACTTGGTGCGAAGTTTGCTGGCTTTCCAGGCTTGTTGATTTCAGTTGGTGGATTCTTATCAAAAAACGCCACCGGTGGTACTGGGACAGAATACAACGCTGGAGCATCCTATAAATTTGGAAAAGCAATTCTTGCCGCCAACTACATCGAGACAAATACGACAGGCAATCTAGTACGTAACAAGATCACGTCAGGCAACATTGGCGGAGGGTATGAGCTAACCCCTGCTGCAAGCGTAACTGCTGGTTACTATGACATTGAGAATAAAACTACCAGTGGTTCGCTTAAGACCTTTTCAATCATTGGTCACTATGCATTGAGCAAGAGCACCAAACTCTATTTGGGAGCTCAAAACGCTAAGAACATCAACTTTGGCACAGCATTTTTGGACGCCGGAGGAGTAGGAACAAACGTATCTAACTCACCTGCAAATACTGTTACCAGCGCAGGTCTAGTGCTAGGTATTGCCAAGGCCTTCTAAGTCAGGTTTTTAAGCGACAAACCGACCTATGAATGAGCATGAAATCTTTAGTAGTGAAAAAATTCATCAAAGATAAAGGTGAACCATTTGGACTATGCCTGTCATCTGAGTGGTCACCGAATTTCAAAAACACCAGAAATTCATGCTGAAAACCCGCTTCATTAGGTGGTTTTATGTGCATCTGCTGTCGACTCAAGCCCACTATGTAAGCTCTTCTGGTTAAAAAAACGAAGCTTCACAAGTCTTTTACTCACTAAATTCGACATGAAGAATCGAATTGGATTGCCCTCTAAAGGGGCTTTTCATAGGACTTATTAATTCGCCATGGGTTGATAAGTCTTGGCAGCACACCCCCATCAAGGGTGTGCTTTTTTTTAGCCCTCAGTTCTTGCCTTTGAGCGAGAGGGTCGGACGTTTCAACCCAGCACTTGTCTTTTTGTTAAGCCCCTCTATCTGAGCATCTAGCTCACCCCCGAGGACTGCCGACTTTAAAACCTCGAGGGTCGTGATAACCCCCCCTACCCCCTCGGTTTCAATGGCATTGAGCCCCGGTGAAATCTCGATGACCTTGGAGCCGTATTTCAAGGCTATATTGGTTTTGCCGTTTTCCCCATTCCACCACCATGGCTTAATCTTTCGGGGTAGTTCGATCTTTTGCTTTAACCCTGTCTCCAGGTCGATGGCCGTCTTGATACGGGTCAGTTGTAAAGGGGTACCCTCATGCTGGGCTCGTGCCAATAGCAGCTGGGTATCGATTTTGTCTACGAGCTTGAAGCGACGTACTTCTCTAGGGTTTTCACCCTTCCGAGGCTTAGCAGCCACGAGCTTTAGCGAACTTAGGTTAGACATCTTGAATTACTCCTCTTTGTTAAGAAGTAAGCAATTTAATGTCGCTCCCCAAGCTTGGACAACCGAAGTCCAGGCAATATGAATGGGCTCTAGGTTGACAAAATGCACTTATGAATAAGAGGACTTAGATTTTCCGGCCCAAGCGTTTTTCAACTTGCTTTTTCTCCCAATCTGCTTCCATAACCACCAATCTTTCGGTAAGTGAAAGCCAGTGAGTCGTTAGACCAATACCCCAACCAAACAACACCCAGAGTACCCACAGATCATAGGGATTGTTTACCAGATTGATTGTGGCGAGTAGGACCATGACAACTACAAAAGCACCAAGATGAATGTAAAAGCCTTTGAGTTTTCGAACGTACCTAAAAGCACGCTTCTCTTCATCAAGTCCAGCGCGATTGATATTTGCGGTCATAACCTCCTCCTTGGCCTTGAAGGTTCAAAGCCTTAGGACACTCTATGGCCAATACAAATTCAGTCTATTGATTAAGCTCAAGTAAAGCCAAATTGAAAAAAATTCAATTCGTGCGAATGATGAAAGTGATACCGTCAGAAGACTGAGCATCGCCAAATTTTTTAAGAGCTCTGGCCTCCTCAGCGGCTATCCTGTCCTTATGAGCCTGTTCTTCCAACTTTGCATCCAATAACCTAGGTTCATAGCGTTTGAGCTCAGAGGCAGCCAGTCGCCAATAGGGATTACCAGTTTGCTCCCTCATGCAAATTTCAATCTCAGATTTAAGATCAGCCCCCAGTTTTCTCTTGAAAAAAATGGCATCGTGCACATTCGCAATTGGGTGTCGGGCGTGCTCTTTAGCAGCATCCCTCAGAATGTCCATAACCTCGGTCTCACCATGCTGATAGAGGTAAGCCACTACTTTCGACTTGCTGGCTCTAGTTGAGGAGGTTTGGACTTCAGGCAGCAGTAGGATTTCAGGTGTGTGATTTTGAACAGACTCAAAGATGAAGTTATCCAGCAAGCCCTGCTCTTTGATGAAACCTTGAACCGCAGGGTCTTCCAAGAATCTAGATCGATCCTCTGAGTTTTTGATGATGTTGACTAAGGCTGGATTGGTCCATACACCACCCGAGTTTTGCCAACCTGAGGCAGTTGCCCTTGCACCAAAGCTAATGGCAGTGAAGGCTTGTTTAAGCAAATGGGGCTGAAGCTCTTTGGATACCGGGCTTGATTCTGGAAAAACATAGTGCTTGACTGTGACCATGAAATCCCGCTTGTCTTCCAAATACAGTAGCGTGTTGGGGAAAACCATTCTCACTGTCTTTTTGTTACAGCTTTTAAGCAGATAACTTTGAGCAAAGCCCATCTTCCAAGCCACTACGCTGCTGCGGATGTCGTACTCCCAGCAGTTACCCAACATCGCAGCGCGAAGCTCCTTGTTGACGTTTTGAACACTGGTGCCTTCGTAGTACATACGCCCAAACTTGCTGGGCTTCTTACGCTGAAAGTAGTAACCGTCGGCCACTGATGCCACGCCGATGATTGTTAAGGCTTGTCTGAGGGCCAAGTCCTGTTTGGTTTGATTCAACTTTTTGGATAAGGTGGTCAACCACACCACATAGTTTTTCAAACTATCAATGTCTACTGGCACTAGGTCAAATACTTCATCTCGCTTAGCTTCTGGCCAATCGAACCTGTATTCGGGATAAAGGTAATTGAAAAGTGCCCAGTTACTTGATTCATCCCCGCCAAGGTACTGATCTATAACAGCGTCGCTGGTTGTGGTGTTGACGATTTGTGTGTTGACTTTCAATGTGTTGGTTAGGGTCGCTAAGTTGGTGAATTTGACTGATGAAACCTCACTGTTGAACTTGCTTCCAAGGATGACTGTTTCGACCAACGCCAGATTTTTCTCTCTCAGCCATGCGTGGGTTCTCTGCTTTTTTGGGCCAATCCTTCCCCCGGAGTTAGCTAGTACATCCAATGAGATCCCATACAGTTTGAGTTTCTTTTGTTGCGGAGTCTGACCAGCTTGGAGTGACTTGAAGATCAAGGTTTCCAGTGCCGCAATGTATTTATTGAGGGCACGCTCAGCACTCGCGGCCGGGCGAGGAAACGCCTTTTGGAGAGCAGCCAAGACTTTGGGATCAGCAGTGATTTTGATCATCCGGTTTCCCTCCTTTTGGTGTCGCAATAAACCAATTTATTCACCAATATTTAGTGGTGTTCTAAAGGTGCGGCATCTAAACAAAATTTACTTAATAAGTAACAGGCAAATAGCATTTCCCAGACCGGATCGGATGACCAGAGCCTTTGTTTTTGATAGGGCTAAACAGGTGGAATGGTCAAAGTATTGATCCGAGCTGAGAAAGTCCTCGTCTTGTAATTCGGATCTGGTTCACGCGACTTGAGTAATTCCTTGTCAAATAGATTTGAGCGGATAAATACTGGCATGAATACTTACTCCGCCACGGTCAAGTTGATGGTCAATGGGCGCAGCCTTTATGCGAGCACTGAGGTACGTGCGATGAATAGTTCAGAAGCCCGCTGGTTACTTTGGGCGCAGTTCGGATTTCACAGCATCGTGGCAGGGCCGATTTATAAAACTTCCCCGAACTGAAGACCAAAAATGCTGGGGGCTGATTTGATGAGCATCTTAGATGCCTAGGGCGCCAATGAAAAAAGCTATCTAACTAACGATCGCTAATTCGCTATTGGCTAATGAAGCCCCTGGACCACGAAATGTTTGCATAAGTGTTTGAGCACACATACCTAGTCAGCACCTATCCATATGATGAACTCATCGTTGTTCAGATCGATGTGAATAGCTGGACAGGATGTCCAATTTTTGAAGGCCAAATCATTCAATGGAGCGAGAAGATGAAATATAAGCGCAAGACGCTAATCCGTGCCCTGCTCATTGCAGGAATATTTTCCATCTCCAGCGTGTCAGTTCTGGCCCAAAGAGAAGAACGTGTAAGGCGAGTGGAAGAAAAGGGCTTTCCAGAGCTTCGCCACGGCATGCCGCACATGGGGCCAAGGATGGGCGAGCGTTTTGACAACCTTCCACATGGTGTCTACAGAAGCTTGGACATGCACTACTTCCACCATCGAGGCATTTGGTATGAGAATTGTGGTGGAATGTTCTGCGTCACTCAGCCGGCCTTTGGCACCTTCTTGCCAATGCTCACTGCTGCTTACGCAGTCATCATATTTGAGGGGCAAACTTATTACTATTCAAACGGGCTTTACTACCAAGCCATGGATGGTGGGTTTGTAATTGTTCAACCACCAAAGGGTATAGAGTCAGTTCAACCATCTCAATTCATCGGCAATTGAGGAGTTAAGTTCACTCTAGACTAAGGCTTGAGCAATAGCAATGTCAGCTGGTGCAAGTTTCAATTCAAGAATATCAGTTGGGTGTAGCCACTTGACCTTGTCATGAACGCTGAGTTTGATATCTCCACTAACAATTTCTGTTTCCAGAGCCACTAACTTGATTTCGCCGTTGTCATAGCGGTAGTCAGATATAGCCACCACTTCGGTGACTTTGGTCACGACATCGAGTTCTTCGAACATTTCCCTCTCAAGACATTCTTGAAGGGTCTCTGAAGCCTCTACCTTGCCACCGGGGAATTCCCAGTGGCCTGCGAGCTTTTCTCCGGGGCCACGTCTGACCACCATGACCGTATCGCCATCTCTCACGATGGCTGCTGTGACAAGTTGCATGCATGCAATCTTAGGTGCTTAGTGAGATTCTCGGAATATGAAGGCAAAAGAGCAATGTAACTCTTAGCCGAATAAACGTCACTTTTGGGTTGGGGTGTAAACACGATACCCCCCTACAGTGCTTAGAGCAACCTCAGATTCAAACCTTTTAGGTGAAATTTCGCTTATAAAAACTCTGATAGCTAACCCTTCAAGCGGCACAAAGGGGCCGAGGTCACAAGCAAATGTGTAAAGCAACTTCATTTAGTTCAAATTTGAAGGGCACACTTAATTTAAATTTATAACTGCTCATTCGCTGTGTGATGTAGCGAACAGACGGATGCACTTTCGTTAAAGACAATTTCCAGGTTGTTAGATGGTTTATACGAGGGCCAACAAGCTTCGTACAACTAGGAGGAGTGACATGCCACGAACTCAATCTTCAGTCCACGTTTGCACTGCCGCAAGGTCTCGACAGCAGCATCTAGAGGAAGCTACAAAGCACATTGAAATGGCTGCTAGAGCTTACAGATGGGCAGAAAAAAACGTTGAATCAAGACGATTTAAAGCTTTGTATAGACACATGCATATTGCTTTGAAAAACATCGCCTGGGCTCATGATCACCAAGTAGCTGCAGAAAAAAGTAGCTACGAAATGCACTAAATGGAACTCAATACTCACTTGCAAGCATAGTGATCCTATGCTCGCTGTCTTAGCAGGCGTGTAGGGTTATATGTAAGTCTGTTTAGGGGATTGCCTGTCGAGCCTGCATTTGCCATTGCTATTTCTATTGCCATCATCAAGCCGAGAGCACATGTGCCAAATGTCCCATAAATGGGTCACTTGGACTGATTGAAGCCAAATCAAGCAAGTCCTTCTTTTGTGACAAGCAGAACCGGAATTTCGAGCAAATGCGGCCCAGATCATTCGGTTGGCAACTAGCCCAGCAGAGCATAAAATGGCTAAAACACGGGCTAAATTTGAAAAAAATCATCATCATTGCAGGACCCAACGGCGCAGGCAAAACCACATTTGCCCGTGACTTTTTGCCTGCTGAAGCCCAAACGCTGCGCTTTATCAACGCCGACTTGATTGCTGCTGGCTTGGCTCCATTCAATCCAGAGACTGCATCCTTCAAGGCAGGCCGGTTGATGCTGGAAGAGATTGATCAGTGTGTGGACGCTGGACACAGCTTTGCATTTGAAACTACGCTATCAGGCTTGACCTATTTGAAAAAAATCGGCTTGTGGCAAGCCCTTGGATTCCAAGTCAAGCTGTGGTTCTTGTCATTGCCCAATGAAGACATCGCAGTATCAAGGGTTGCCCGCCGTGTTTTACAAGGTGGTCACAACATTCCTGAAGACGTTATTCGCAGGCGCTTTAAAGCAGGCTTAGCAAACTTTCATGAGCGTTACAGCAAGGCTGTAGATTCATGGGCGTTTTATGACAGTTCTGGCATGCACCCAAAACTAATTGACTGGAGTAACAAATGAACACCAAAGACATTCGCACCTCCACTGATCCAGATTTGGCAGGCTCATATGCGGCGATGGAACGAGCAGCGCGCGCAGCTCAAGATTTAGCCATTAAAACCAGTACCGGTATTGTTGTTGCAGTTGATGGCAAGAATGTTGAATTGACGGCTGCTGATTTGATCAAGCTTCGTGACCAAGAATCGCAGCAGTCACACCATCAAGACGGTAAGACGTTCAATCACTAGCCATCTTCGTGCTGGCTTTTTTGTGTGCCCTAATGTCACTCTCGTGATAAGAACTAAATGCACATGTACCAAGCATCAGTATGAGCTAAGGTTAATGGCTGTGGCCAAGTGATAAAGACTGAAATTCGTGCTCTTAACGCGCAGGACGCACGATGGTTGCTATGGGCTCAGTATGGATTCCATAGCATCCAATCAGGCCCTACTAAGGTCAATACTCGCTAGGGAG